>JAFMMO010000086.1:0-6837 GCA_017859655.1 Pseudomonadota bacterium
CGGTGGGAGCAGGAAGGCCGGACTCCATGCCCCGCCCCCTCCGCTGGGAAGGGGCAGGCGGATCCGAGGAGCCCCCCGCGGGTCGAGAGGACGCCGGATCGAACCCGCAGGGTATCTCTCGACCCGTAGGGGGTCAATCGTCGGCAGCCACCGGTCCGGATCCCCCACCCGGCTCCATCCAGAGCGCCCAGAGCGGTCCCTCGACCTGGAGGCGCAGCGACGGCGGGGAGCTCGCCGGGACGAAGAGGACCGATCCGGCCCGGAGCGCGAGCTCCTCCCCCGGCTGCCCGACCACGGTCGCGGCCCCTTCGAGGAGGGCGAGGATCCCGAAGCGGTCGGGACGGCGGCGGAGGACCACTCCCTCCCCGCCGGTCGGATCGAAGTCGCGTCCCCCGACGAGCTCGAGCCGGAAGTGCTCCCCGTCGATCGCCCGCCGGAGCCCCGCCGAAGCCGGGATCGGGGGGAGGGGACAGGGCGGCTCCGGACGGGGAGGCGTGATCCCCTCGCAGGCGTCGAGGTGGAGCGCGCGGGGAGCGCCGTCGAGGCCGAGGCGATCCCAGTCATGGAGTCGCCAGGTGATGTCGGAGGACTGCTGGATCTCGGCGAGGAGGATCCCCCCGCCGATGGCGTGGACGAGCCCGGCCGGGAGCTCGATGACATCCCCGCGCGTCACGGGGACGGCGCGGAGACCCTCCTCACCCCGCCCGGCGCGCGCCGCCCGGAGATAGCGCGCGAAGTCCCAGCCCTCTTCGAAGCCGACGATCAGCCGGGAGCCCGGCGCCGCATCGAGAATGACCCATGCCTCGCTCTTGCCACGCCCCTCCAGCCCTCGCTCGGCGAGCAGGGCGTCACTGGGGTGCACCTGCACCGACAGGTCCTCGCGGGCGTCGATGAACTTGAAGAGCAGGGGCAGCTCCGGCTCTCCGGTCGGGGAGGCCCCCCGGCCGGCGCTCCCGAGGACCCCGCTGGGGTCCTCCCGCAGCAGGGTGCGCAGCGTGTCTCCCGCCCGGGGGCCGGAGGCGATCCGGGAATGGAGCGCGGGATCGTCTCCGACATCGGACACATCCCAGGTCTCGCCGATCGGCAGGAGTTCCCCGTCCGCATCGCGCGGCGCATCGGAGATGAGCTCGGGATGGATCTCGTCGAGGAGTCGACGCCCCCCCCAGACCCGGGGGACGGCGATGGGGGTGAGGAGAAACGGGGAGTGGGGCTTGCTCGGCATCTTCCGGGACATCCGTCCTAGGAACCGGACTGGTCCCCGCTCTCGTCCGGGGCGACGCCCCCGTCGATCTCGCCCCGCAGCAGCTCGACGAAGGAGCTGAACCGGGCGCGGTTCTCCGCTCCCATCTCGCAGAGGGACTCGTGGGCGCTGAGGATCATCCCCAGTCGCTCCTCCTCGGAGCACTCCCCCTCGAGCTTCGTCAGGGGAACCCCCGGGGGGTCGACCGGCTCATCCCGGACCTCGATCAGGCGGTCGATTCCGACCTCCCGCAGGGTCTTGAAGACGGTCCGCGACACATTGACCGCGGTGATCCGGGGCGGGTCCCCTCCCGACTCCGGACCGAGGCGCAGGCCGAGGACGATGCCGAGGAAGGTGGAGTCGAGACCCGCACAGAGGGAGAAGTCGAGGATGAACTCCTTGCAGCCGACCTGCTGCTGGCGACGAGCGTAGCTCTCGAAAGGGGCGCTGTTGTTCATGTTCACCGCGCCGACGACCTGACAGTAGACGACGTCCTCGGTGTTCGTCGCGCAGACATGTCCGCGCTCGGCCCAGTTCACCATGCCACCCGCTCCGACTCCGCGCCCGCTGGACAGGGGAGGGACGGTCGGCCCGCGGGGACTTCGATCCGTTGCTCCCGGGTCATGCGGGCTCCTCCGCCCGGTCGATCCGGGCTGCTTCCAGCATCTCGCGCGCCTCCTCGACGGACCGCTCGGTCCGCTGGGTCCCGCGCATCATCTCGGCGATCTCAAGGGCGCGCCGCTCCTCGTCGAGGCGTTCGACCGTCGTCACCGTCCGTCCCTCGATCACCCTCTTCTCGACCCGATGCTGACCGGCTCCATAGCAGGCGAGCTGGGCGAGGTGGGTGACGCAGAGGACCTGGTGACGGCTCCCGATCTCCTGGAGCTTCGCGCCGAGGGCGCCGCCGAGGCGACCACCCACCCCGGTGTCGATCTCGTCGAAGACCAGTGTCGCGACCGAGCCCGCCTCCGCCAGCGTACGCTTCAAGGATAGCATCACCCGCGAGAGCTCCCCCCCCGAGGCGATCTCCCGCAGGGGTCGCTCCGGCTCCCCCGGATTCGGCCCGAAGATCAGCTCGATCCGATCCGCCCCGGTCTCATCGCATCCGGCGATGGCGCCGCTCTCCAGCGCCACCCGCTCCGCTCGGAAGGTGGCGCGGTCCATGCCGAGGTCGCCGAGTTCCTGCGCGATGCGCTCCGACAAGGTCGTGAGGGCCTTGCGGCGCCGCCGGGTGAGCCCCTGCGCCCGCTTCCGCAGGGCGAGGATCGATTCCCTCAGCTCCTCTTCCAGGGCCGGGAGGGAGTCTTCCGCACCCGCGAGCGCCTCCCGCTCCTCCACGAGCTCATCCCGGTACCGGACGAGCTCGTCACCCCGGCGACGGAAGCGCTCCTCCAGCGAGACGAGGAGGTCGAACCGTCGGCTCATCGCATCGAGGGTCCCCGGGTCGACATCGAGCCCCTCCGCGAGCTCCCGGAGGCCTCGGAGCCCGTCCTCGAGCTGGTCGGCGAGGCTGGTGCAGAGCGCCCCGAACTCGGCGAGCTCCCGATGTTGCTCGAGCCCGGCGAAGTCGCGTCCGGTCGAGGCGAGTCGATCGACCACCGAGTCCTCCGACTCGTGAAAGGCCTCGAGCGCCTCGCTGATCCGCTGACCGATCTGGTCCTTCCCCTCGAGGAGGGCGAGCTCCTCCTCGAGGCGGTCGCGCTCGCCCGGGTGAGGATCGGCGGCCTCGAGCTCGGCGATGAGATGGTCGAGGGAGAGGCGGCGCTCCGCTCTCCCCTCGGCATCGCGCTGGAGGGAGGCGACCTGGCTCTCCAGGGCGCGGGTTCGCCGGAACTCCTTGGCGAAGGCCCGACGCTCCTCGATCAGCCCGGCGAAGGAGTCGAGGATCTCCAGCTGCGCGCGGGGGTCGAGCAGCTCGAGCTGGCTCTGCTGTCCGTGGATCTCGATCAGGCGACGGCCGGCCTCCCGCAGGAGGCTCGCCGGGACCTCGCGGCCGTTCAGGCGGGCCCGGTGGCGCCCCTTGCGGCGGAGGCGCCGCTCGATGAGCAGCTCACCGTCCTCCAGCTCGACGCCGGTCACCTCCTCGAGCGCCCGCGCGCGCGCCGCATCCTCGATCACGAAGAGCCCGGCCACGAGGGCCTCCTCCGCGCCGGTCCGGATCCAGTCGACGCGCGGTCGCTCGCCCGCGAGGAGCGACATCGATGCGAGGAGCATCGACTTCCCGACCCCGGTCTCGCCGGAGATCACCTGAAGGCCTCCCTCGAGGTCGAGCTCGGCTCGCTCGATGAGGCCCAGGTCTCGGATCGTCAGCTGGATCAGCACTCGGGCTCCACCCTCCTCAGGTCACACGACAGCCGGGCGCGACCGGCTTGTCCGGTCCGAGGATCGAGACGGTGTCGCCGTCTCCCACCGCGAGGAGCATGCCCTGGGACTTCTGACCTCGGATCACCGCCGGCTGGAGATTCCAGACGACGACGATCGTGCGACCCACCAGCTCCTCGGGCGCGTAGTGCTCGCGAACTCCGGCGACGATCTGGCGCCGCTCCGGGCCCGCCTCGACCGGGGCCTCATCTCCGTCGCTCGTGCCCTCCTCCCCCTCGGTGGAGGCGTCGGTCGAGGGTGGGATGACCTCTCCTCCCTCCAGCTGCAGGAGGTAGAGACGGTCCGCATCCGGATGCGGGGCGACCTCCAGGACCCGGGCGGTCCGGAGCTCGACCTTGGCGAAGTGATCGAAGGGGATGGTGTCCATGCTGATCCTCTCGGGCTCGACCGCCCGCGGCGGGACCCGCCGCCGGGGGCTCACCGGGGAGGGAGGCTGCCACGACCCGATCCGGCCGCGTCCTCCCGGGGAGGTGGTGATAGCGGCGGAGGGACCGGGCTGCAAGGGACGACGACGAGGATGGGAGGGAACCGCGGAGCACGCCCGACGGCGGGGCCTCCGGGATGCAAGAGAGCGCACCCGGGGGCGCGCTCTCGAAGAGTGTCGAAGAGGGCGAGCCGTCCTCGTCAGAGGGACTCGTCAAGGAGGCGCTCGACCGCGGCGCGCACCTTATCCTCGGAGTCATAGGCGCCCTCGGCGATCGCCGCCCGGGCGGCCTCGACCTTGTCGGTCCGCACCTCGGGGAGCCGGGAGAGCTTCTCGAGGAAGCGAGCCTGATCGGAGATCTCCGCCTGGTCCACCTTCGCGGTCTTCGGCGTGGTCTGGGCCTGGTACGCCTTCGCGACGGCCCGGTTCGGCTGGACCGGCTGGGGTCCCTGGACGCCACCGGTGTTCTGAATGTTCATGATCCCCCCTCTCTCGGGTGACTCGACGCGGCTCCTTGCCGCGGGTCAGGGCGCGGCGGGAAGCGACGCGGGCCGCTTCGCCGGACACCCTCACCGCCGATCGGGACAGGGGCGCATCCGAGCGCCTCGCTCATCGATCGGTCGTCATCGGTCTTTCTCGGTCGCGATCGCTCTCCACTTGAGGACTTCTGCGAGAATTCTCAGGATTTCCCGCCGGGAGTCCAGCGGCTGAAGTCCGGACGGAGTCCGAAGTTTCCATAAGCGATAACAAAGACTGGGCTTAGGGGAGCCAGCGAGGGGCGGGCCGACGGCGGGTTTGGCAGCGCCCGAGCTCTGGCGCGGTCCGCTCCCCCCTCCCCCCAAAAAAAAGGCGGGGTCTCCGGACCATCCGGAGACCCGACGCCCCACCGCGAACCCTCAGCCGCCCGCGCGGGACCCGCGTATCGCGCGAGCGAGCCTTTGAGTGAGGACTCTTGGTGTCTCCCTCCTCCACCACCAAGGCGGGAGAGGTGTCTCGAATCAACTTCTCTCAGTTCAGAGGCGCCCGCGATCCGGGAAGGACCGGGGAGCCGGTTCACAGCACGCCGGGGCTTCCACCTCGGCGGGGAGGAGGACGACGCGCTCCTGGGGACCGGGGCCGACGAGGCCCAACGGCCGTCCTCCCCGGCGGTTCGGGCGCGGCTCCTGCACCTCTCGCTCGATGATCACCTCGGCGCGACGCTGCCATCTCTCCCCGGCCGGGGCGATCGCGCGCCAGCGCCGGCGAATCTCGGGAGCCTCGCGGGCCGCCGGGCGGCGTTCGACGCGACGCTCGATCCGGCGGGGAGCCGGCGGCTCCGGGTCGATTCCGGCGCAGCCGCAGCAGCCCTCGCAGGAGCCCGCGGCTCCCCCTCGGCCCGGCTGATCCGGAGCGGCATCCCCGAGGCGGATCACCCGACGCGACTCGCCGTCGTCGATGATGACCATCCCCCGGGACTCGACCTCGAAGTGCGGCGAGGGGCCGGGCTTCAGACCACGCTCCTCGAGCATACGCTCGAGGAACCCGCGCATTCCGGCGTCCCCGGGACCACCCGGCTCGTCGGAGCCCCGGAGGATCCGGGCCCCCCCGAGCAACCCGGGGGGAAGGCCCCCCCGCAGACCGCCCAGGGCTTCCTCCAGCGCTTCATGGACAGCCTCATGGACGGCCTCATGCAGGGCCTCATGGACGGCATCGTGGACCGCGCCATGGATCATGTCATGCAGGTCGTGGTCCTCTTCAGAATGCGACTCCTCCCAGCGGTCGCGCAGCAGCTCGGCGAGGAGAGGCCAGCCCTCCTCGTCATGGGAGTCGTGGTGCTCGTGGTGCTCGTGGTGGTCGTGATCCTCGTGGTGGTCGTGATCCTCGAAGAGTCCGCGCAGCATCTCGGCGAGGCCCTGCGTTCCCCCTTCGTGATCGAAATCGTGGTCCCCGTGGTGCTCGAAGCGGAGCTCGATGCGATGCTCCTTCTCGGCGGAGCCATGGTCATCATGACCCTCGTGGTGGTCCTCGTCGTGGTCCTCGTGATGGTGGTCCTGCGTCCCCCCGAGGGTGATGGCGACCTGCGCCTCGCCGGACATCCCGGGAACCGCGCCCTGGAGCGCCTCCAGCAACACCTCGCCGAGACCCTCCATGCCTCCCGGCAGCCCCTCGAGCTTCAGCTCGAGCTCGTCGCCGCCCTGCACGACGATCCCGCCGGGAATCGACATCCCCTCCGCATCGCCCCACTGCAGCACCATCGGCGCGGAGCGCGGCGGCTTCGCGGCCCCTTCTCGAAGCAGCGCGGCCTTCGCGCGGAGCTCCGCGAGCTCCCGCTCGAGGTGGGCGATCTTCTTCTCGAGCTCCTCACGGAGCTCGTCGAGTCCCTCGTCCACCGCGGAGGGGACGGGGACCGTCCCGGGAGCGGCGAGGGCGGGGACCGAGAGCAGCAACACCGCGAGGAGCGTGCGTGTGGGGGCCCTGAGGAGTGCGAACATGGTGAGTTCCTTCCGAGTCGTTTCGAATCGTTACGCGTCTGGGACCGTCGGGGGCGCCGCTCAGAGACGCCGGGGCTGAAGGGTGAGTTGGAGCTCGAGGAGGGCTCCCCCTCGCAGGATCTGCAGCGGCAGCGAGGAGCGAAGGGCCGCGGCCGATCGCTCCCGAAGGTCGGCCACGGTCGTGACCGGCCGGCCGTCCAGTCTCAGCAGGATGTCGTACTCCCGCAAGCCGCAACTCTCGGCGATCGACCCCGGGGCGACATGAGAGACGAGGAGTCCCTCGCCCTCCGGGATGGGCAGGTGGGCCCGCAGAGCGGCGG
>JAFMMO010000086.1:6847-13685 GCA_017859655.1 Pseudomonadota bacterium
GAGACACTCTCGACCGCGGCGCCGAGGGAGGCGACCTCCGCGATCTCATGGGTCCGGGTTCGGTCGAGCAGTGGGCGTCCGTCACGCCAGACCTGGATGCGTGTGGCGCCGGAGAGGCGGCCCTCGGTGCCGGTTCCTCCCGGCTGGAGGCGCGCCATCGCCTGCTCGCGCAGGGCGCGGATCCTCGCCTCGAGGTCCTGATCGAGCCACTCGAAGTGCCGCCGAAGGCTCTCGGTCGCGGGGGGAAGCGGTCGGTGGAGCTCGCCGAGGAGCTCATCGAGCTGTCGGAGCGCTGCTTCCAGCGATCGGTCCGCCGGACCGAGGAGTCGGGGGAGATCGTGGGGCATGTCGGAGAGATCACCCCGACCGAGGATCACGCTCGGGCGCCGGTTCCCGGGCTCCCGCGTCTCCTCTCCCTGACGGACGATCGCCTCGATCAGACTCTCGGCCCGCTGGCGCACCTCCGGATCGGAGGACTCGAGCGCGCGACGAAGCGCCGGAAGGGCCTTGTCCCCGCGCTCGAGGAGAAGTCGAGACCCCTCCTCGCGCACGGCGAAGGAGGAGTCGCCGAGCTGGGCCACCGCCTCGTCGATCCCCGGATCGGAGGCGGGGGGGGAGCCGCCTTCACTCTCGGGTCGGGGATCCCCGCTCGCCCCGGCGGGAGATCCCCCCGGAGCGAGGTCGATCGAGTCGGAGCCAGGTCCATCGGCGAGCAGGGGAAGGACCGGAGTCCCGCACAGGAGGATGAGTGCCATCGGGAGGAGGCGAGTGGACAGGGTGGGCACTCGCTCCCTCGATCGGGGGAAGGACCGGGGACGGCTCCTCTTGAGGTCGGGACTCCGGCTCATGGGGAATTCTTCCTTTCGACACCGGAGAGGTATCAACTCCCGTTCCAGTTTCGAGGAGGAACTCCGCGCCTTCCGAGATTCCCGACCGTCGGCCCCTCAGGAGGGTTCTGGGGCGTGGAACGGAAGACACGGGGTCGCAGGGCGAAACGAGAGCACCCCCCAGCTGGAGGGGGTTCACCCCTTCTCCGACCGGAGGGTGCCGCAATTGAGGTGTTGGGTCGTGCGCCGACTCAGTCCACGAGGTCGAGGATCGTGGTCTGGCCCGCGATGACCTCGACCTCCCAGGCGATCGCCTCGCCGGGATCCCGGCTCGGCTTCCCCTGGTTCGGACGGCCGAAGTCGGTCACCCGCAGGGTGTAGATCCCGGTCGGGAGCCCGTTGATCGAGTAGTACCCGCGACGGTCGGTCACGACCCGGCGGTCATAGCCGGGCTCGGAGGCCTTCACGAGGATCTGGACATTGGGTCGGAACTCGCCGGCCTCATCCGTGACCACACCCTCGATCGTCCCGCCGGAGTTGAGGGGGATCTCGAGGTTCTCGGTGCCGCTCCGGACATCCTGATAGATCTCCGTCATGTAGAGGCGGTGCTCGATCTTCAGGGTGACCTGGCTCGACTTCAGGCCCTCGATGACGAACGACCCGTCCTCGCGGACGAGGACCTGGTCCCGCCGACCGCGGGTCCCCGGCGCGGAGTTCGGCGCTTCGAGGAAGTGGCGGACGCCGCCGACCACGGTGACGGTCGCTCCCGGGATGCCGAGGCTCGTCACGCCATCGTAGACGACCCCGGAGATCCGCCCGCCGACATTGAGGGAGATCGTCGGCAGGACCGTCTCCTCGTTCGAGCTGATCAGGACGTTCTCGAGGATCTCCGCCGCGTAGGCCGGCGCACCGATCGTCACCTCGTAGCTCCCGGGCTCGAGACCCTCGAAGGTGAAGCGACCATCCGAGGTCTGCATCGTGCGGGGCGGGACCTTGGTGAGGGGGCGACCGGAGTTCGGATCGTACAGGCGGGGGCTGACGCTGAATGAGCGCATCGGCTCCCCCTTGTCGTCGTAGACCGCTCCGCTGATCGAGCCGAAGGCCTCGAGGACGATGTCCGCGTAGTCGCTGTTCACCGGCTGCTCGTTCAGCTCCACCTTGCCGTAGCCGACCGCCTCGGCAGCGACGCGCACGGGGTACTGCCCCAGCTCGTCGAAGCGGTACATCCCGTTGCTGTCGGTGGTGGCGTGGAGAGTGTTCATCCCGGCGGAGGTGTCGGTGACCGTCACCCGGGCGCCGATGATCGGCTCTCCCAGCTGGTTGGTGACCTGACCCGCGAGGAAGGCCCCCGCCGTGAGCCGGATGTCGATGGGGCCGGTGTCCGAGCCCTCGAAGACCTCGTGGCGGTTGTCCTCCACCGTCAGGTAGCCCGGGGCCGCGATGAGGAGCGACTGAGGGCCCGCCTCGAGTCGGCGCAGGACGAACCCGCCATTCGCGTCGGTGAAGACCTTGTTCGGGAGGGCGGACGGCGAGGAGGTCCCGAGGTTCCCCTCGCGAGCGCCCACGATCGCATCGGCGATCGGGGTGCCGGACTCGTCCACGACGCGGCCGGAGATCGAGCCGCCGAGGCGCATGGCGAGGGTCTGCCCGGCGAGCTGCTGCCCCGGCGCGATGGAGAACTGGGTCCCCTGGGTGCGGAGATACTCGGGATGGCTCCCCTCGAGGAAGGTCCCGCTCCCCGGCTGGACCTGCTCGATCATGAAGCGGCCATCGGAGCCGGAGGTCGCGCTCTGGCCCACGTTGACGACGACCGCGCCGGTCTGCGAGCTGCGACGGGCGGCGACGGTGACGCCGGCGACCGGGGCCCCGTTGGCATCCGTGACCACTCCGCTGACGGTGCCGTTCTTCCGGAGGAAGTGGTCGATCCCTTCGGTGATCGTGCCCTCCGCGATCTGCACCTTGAAGTTCGCGATGCGCTCGTACCCTTCCTTCTCGACGTTCAGGAAGGTCGTGCCCCGACGCGTCTCGCTGATGCCGCGGACCTCGTAGGCGCCGCTCGAGTCGCTCAGCCCCGTCTTCTGCTCGCCCCCGTTGCCGTGGACGAAGACCACCGCACCCTCCAGAGGAGCGCCGGTCGCCTCCTCGAAGATCACGCCGCGGACCATGCAGCCTTCCGTGAGCTGCACCGTCAGCGCCTCGGTGGAGGGTTGGACGCGGGTCCCGACATAGGTGGCATACAGCTCGTGGCTGACCACGAGGCGGTGAGTGACATCCCGGAGGGTGTCGAACACGAACTCGCCGTTCTGGTCCGTCTCGACCGAGTCGTCACTGAAGTCCGCGGGAGGGCCGGCCTGCTGCACACCGACCTCGTTGACTCGGCAGCGGGCCCCGGCGAGGGGCTGCCCGAGGGTGTCGTAGACCACCCCCCGGATCGAGGAGCCGAGGGCGAGGGCGACATCCACGCGCGACTGCTCGCCCGGGGTCACGACGATCTTCTCGCGCATCTGGCGCTGGTAGCCGGGGGCGTCGAAGGCGAGGCGGAAGTGGGAGTCCCCGCCGAGGGTGTCGAAGACATAGAGCCCGGAGGAGTCCGTCTCCACGATGTCGATCGGCGGAAGGCTCACATCGATGATCTTGTCGATCACATCCTGGGAGTCGGGCTGGAGGAAGACGCGGACGGTCGCCCCGGCGATCGGGGAGCCCGCCTCATCGGTCACCACCCCGAGGAGCTGGCCGCCGATCTCCAGGCTGAAGTCCACACCGGTCGAGCCGGCCGCGACGTAGCGGCGCTCTCCCGGCCCGAAACCGCTGGCGGCGACGGTGATCCGGTAGTCGTTCGGCTCGAGGCCCTGGATCGAGTAGCGCCCCTGGGCGTCGGTCTCCGCGTAGACCGCCGGCTCATCCTTGAACTCCTGGAAGTCGGTCAGCTGGAGGACGCGGGTGATGAAGTCCTCGGAGGAGGGGGGGAAGTGCTCGGTGAGCGCCGAGACCTCCGCGCCGGGCACCGGCTCCCCGCTCGGTCCCCGCACGACGCCCTCGATCGTGAGGCCGCTGGTGAGCACGAGCCGCACCGGCTCGGGGCTCGCTCCGGGGGCGTAGGCGGCGAGGACGGAGTCTCCGGCGTATCCGGAGAGGCTCGCGGAGAAGCGGAAGCGTCCGACCGTGAGCAGACTGGAGCTGAAGCTCCCCGCCGCGTCGGTGGTGACGCGGTCGATGGCCGTGTAGTTGGCGAGCGAGGCGCTGCCCCCCACCTTCTCGACGAGGACGGTCGCGCCCACGAGGGGCGAGCCGAGATCGTCGACGACGCTGCCGGTGACCTCGAAGGTGTCGATCGCGGCCGGCGGGAACTGCGGCTCGGTGCGGTTCGCTCCCCCATCGGAGGAGTCGGTGATCGGCGAGCTCCCTCCCCCGCCCGGCCCCGGGTCGAGGGTGTCCCCGCCGCTGCGGAGGGTCACGAGGGCGATGCCCCCGAGGATCGCGGCGGCGACGAGCGCTTTCACGAGGTTGTTCATCGCGGGTCCTGGCCTCTCGAACGGTTCCCACCCGGTCCCGGACCGGGGGTGGCGCGGAGCCGAGGAGGCTCCGGGTCGTGTTTCGGTTCAGCGGCCCGGAGGGCTCTTCCCCGCCTCAGTCGGCGTGGTCGGTCTCCGGGGCCGCCGGCTCCACGGAGCCGGCTCTCTGGTTCAATCCGTACTTCTTGATCCGGTACTGAAGCGTCTTGTAGGTGATCCCGAGGAGCTGCGCCGCCGGCTCCAGCTTCCCGCGGGAGCGGTCCAGAGCCTGCTCGATCAGCTCGGCCTCGAGCTCCTCGAGGACGACTCCCTCCGGGGGGAGCTCGATCCTTCTCCCCCCGGAGCCCTCGCCGCGGGGGCGAGACTCGGGCGCGGGAGAGGTACCGGGCGCCGGACCCCGTTCGGAAACCTCGCTCCTTCCGCCTCGAACCGTCGGTGGCAGGAGAGGCACATCGAGCAACTCACCATCACCGAGCACCATCATGCGCTCGAGGCAGTTCTCGAGCTCTCGGACGTTCCCCGGCCAGTCATGGGCCTCGAAGGCCTCGAGGACCGACAGGGTCACCCCCTTGAAGGATCGGCCCAGACGGTCCCCTCCCTTGTGCAGGAAATGCTGCACGAGGAGAGGAATGTCATCCCGTCGCTCCCGAAGGGGCGGAATTTCGAGCGTGACGACGTTCAGACGGAAGTAGAGATCTTCCCGGAACTCGGCCCGGGAGATCAGGCTCTCGAGGTCCTGGGCGGTGGCCGCGACGATCCGGCCGTGGAACGGAGTCAGCCGGGAGCTGCCCACTCGGGAGAACTCGCGCTCCTGGATGACCCGGAGCAGCTTCGCCTGGAGGTCGTACTTCATGCTGCCGATCTCGTCGAGGAAGAGGGTCCCCCGCCCCACCTCCTCGAAGCGCCCCGACTTCGCGGCGTGCGCCCCGGTGAAGACCCCCTTCTCGTGACCGAAGAGCTCGCTCTCGATCAGGGTCTCGGGAATCGCGGCGCAGTTGATGGCGATGAAGGGCTCCGTCGCCCGGCCTCCTCCTTCATGGACCGCCCGAGCGACAAGCTCCTTGCCGGTGCCGCTCTCCCCCCGGATCAGGCAGGTCGTGTCGGTCACCGCGACCCGGGAGATCATCTCGAGGAGCTCGAGCATGCGGGGAGCCCGCCCGATCATGCGCCGGGGGGCGGCGCCCTGATCGAGCAGGGCCCGCAGCCTCCGATTCTCGTGGAGGAGCCCGAGCTTCTCGCTCGCCGCGTCGACCACTCGGAGGAATCGATCCCGGTCGAAGGGCTTCGGCAGGTACTCGAAGGCGCCGAACCGCATCGCCTGCACGGCGGTCTGCACCTCGGCGTAGGCGGTCATCAGGACGACTTCCGTCCCGGGGCATGCCTCCTTGACCTCCCGCAGGAGGTCGAGTCCCTCGGTGGCGCCCGGCATCTTGAGGTCGGTGAAGACGAGGTCGAAGGGGTCTGCATCCTCCAACGCGCCGTTGAAGAGGGAGAGCGCCTCCTCAAGGCCCCCCGCGATCTCGACTCGATGGTCCCGGGACTCGAGGATCTCCTTGAGGATCCCTCGCTGGACTCGCTCATCGTCAACGACGAGGATCCGCGGGTGATAGCCGCTCACGCTCCCGCCTCTCCAGCCCGGTCGACCGGCTCCTGACGGAACCGGAACTCGAAGCAGGCACCCGGGGCGGAGGATGTCTCGAGCTCCAGGGTCCCTCCGTGACGCTCCGCGGTGCGGCGGGAGATCGCCATGCCCAGCCCCGTGCCGCCCTTCCGGGTGGTGAAGTAGGGGATGAAGATCCGCTCTCGATTCTCCTCCGGGACGCCGGGGCCGGCATCCTGGAAGCGGATCACGAGCTCCCGGCCATCCGGGCCATCCTCCTCGCGGGTCCGGATCTCGAGCCGCCCTCCCGCGTCGCTCTGGGCCTGAAGGGCGTTCAGGGCGATGTTGAGGAACGCGCTCTTCATCTCCTGCCGATTCCAGACCTGCTGGGGCAGGTCATCCTGAAGGTCGAGGACCAACGCGACCCGCTTCCCCCGGGCCTCCTTCTCAAGCAGGCGGTAGAGCTCCTCGACCAGCTCGTTCGGAGAGATCGCCTCGGCGCTCTCCGCCGCCGGCTGCGCGAGGGAGAGGAAGTTGGTCACCAGATCGTTCAGTCGCTCGACCTCCCCCTGGACATCCGCCGTGAAGCGGAGGAAGCGCGCCTGACCACGCTCATCCGCCGGGAGGAACTCATCCCGGATCTGCCCCACATTGAGGCGAATCGCGTTGAGCGGATTGCGGATGTCGTGGGCGACCCCGGCGGCGAGGTCCCCCATGTGCCGGACCCGCTCGCGCTGGGAGAGCTCCTTCTCGAGGTCTCGTCCTTCGCGAAGCCGACCCACCATCTCGTTGAAGCGCTGGCCGAGATGCGCGAACTCGGCGCCCGGCCGCTCCTCCACCTTCACATCGAAGTCCCCCTCGGCGAGGCGCTGGAAGCCCTGGACCACATCGTCCACCGG
>JAFMMO010000087.1 GCA_017859655.1 Pseudomonadota bacterium
GCCTCCTCGCGCGGCCCGTCACGGTGGGGATGCTCACCCTGACCGCTGTGGTCTTCGGCCTCGTCAGCGCGATCGAGCTCCCCCTCGAGCTGCTCCCCGACATCTCCTACCCGACCCTCACGGTCCAGACCGAGCTGCCGGATGCCGCCCCCCAGGAGGTGGAGCAGCTCATCACCCGGCCGGTGGAGCAGGTCGTCGGCGTCGTCCAGGGGCTGCGCCGATACCACTCGTCCTCGAGAGCCGGCGTGAGCGAGGTCACCCTCGAGTTCGGGTGGGACACCGACATGTCCCGCGCCTCCCTCGATGTCCGGGAGAAGCTCGACCTCGTCGATCTCCCCGACGACGCGCGATCACCGGTGGTCTATCGCTTCGACCCCAGCCTCGATCCCATGATGCGGATCTCCCTCGAGGGGGAGTACGACACGCGGGAACTCCGTCGCCTCGCGGACACGATCGTCTCGCAGCGCCTCGAGACCCTCGAGGGCGTGGCGGCGGCGCGCGTGGTCGGAGGGGCGGAGGAGGAGGTCCGGGTCGAGCTCGAGGATGAGCGCCTGAGCGCTCTCGGGCTCCCGATCGACGAGGTGAGCCGCCGGATCGCGGAGGAGAACGTCAACCGCTCCGGCGGAGAGCTGCGCGATCGCGACACCGCCTACCGGCTCCGCACCGTGAACGAGTTTCAGGACCTCGATGCGATCGCGGAGACGATCGTGCGCCACTCCGAGACCGGCGTGATCCGTGTCCGGGACCTGGGCCGCGTCGTCCGCGGGACCGATGACCGCGAGGTGCGGGTCCGGGTGGAGGGCGTGCCGGCGGTCCAGCTCCATCTCTACAAGGAGGGGGACGCGAACGCGGTGCAGGTCGCCCGCGGGGTCCGACAGCGCCTCGCCTCGATGGCCGGGGAGCAGGGGCTGCGGGGGACCGAGCTCCGGATCCTGTTCGATCAGGCGCGCTACATCGAGCAGGCGGTGGCGAACGTGCGCTCGAGCGCGCTCCTCGGCGCGCTCCTCGCCGCCCTCGTCCTCTACTTCTTCCTGCGCGACCTCCTCGCGACCGGAGTCATCGCCCTCTCGATCCCGATCTCGGTGGCCGTCACCCTCCTGCTGATGCGGATCTTCGACATCTCCCTCAACGTGATGTCCCTCGGCGGACTCGCCCTCGGGGTCGGCATGCTCGTCGACAACTCGGTCGTGGTGCTCGAGTCGGTCTCGCGACTTCGCGAGCGCGGATATCGCGACTCCATCGCCGCGGTCGTGGGGACGAGGCAGGTGGTCGGCGGAGTCGTCGCGTCGACGCTCACGACGATCTCCGTCTTCCTCCCCCTCGTCTTCGTGGAGGGCATGGCGGGGCAGATCTTCCGGGATCAGGCCCTCACCGTCACCTTCTCCCTCGTCGCGAGTCTCTTCGTGGCCCTGACCCTGATCCCCACGACCCTCGCGCACCGCCCGCGACCCCGCCCCGCCGCGCTCCGCGTCGCCCGCGGGGTGCACCTGCTCCTCTCGCCGGTCACCACCATCTTCCAGCGACTGCTGCAGCTCCTCACGCGGCTCTACGAGCGGGTGCTCCGCTCGGCGCTGCGGGCTCCCGCGGTGGCGCCCCTCGTGGCGGCTCTGCTCTTCCTCGCGGTGGTCCCGCGCGCGGCGGACCTCGGCACGGAGCTGGTCCCCGACCTCTTCCAGGGGGAGTTCCACTACGACCTGACCCTCGACGAGGGGACGCCGATCGAGGCGACCGACGCGAAGGTGCGGGAGATGGAGCGGGCGATCGAGCGCGTCCGTCGGGAGCAGGGCCTGCCGATCGCGGCCACCTACTCCACGATCGGCTCCGCGCCGGTGCTCGGCGAGGTGCGGTCGAGCGAGCGTCGGGAGCATGTCGCCCGACTGGCGATCCAGATGGGAGCGGGATCGACGCCGGAGGACGAGGCCCGGACGGTCGCCGCCCTCGACCTCGCCCTCTCCCGCATCCCGGACTGCCCGATCCGTCTCGGTCGACCGAGCCTCTTCACCTTCCGCGCACCGATCGAGGTCGAGGTCTTCGACGAGGATCTGGACCGCCTCCGCGACGGAGCCCTCGAGGTGGCGTCGCGGCTCGGGCACATCCCCGGACTCGTCGATGTGGACGATGGAGTCCCGGAGCGCACGCCGGAGGTCCATGTCGTGCTCGACCCGGTGAAGCTCGCCAGCTACGGGCTCTCTCAGGGGGAGATCGCCCGGGTGCTCGCCGCGAAGGGGATCGGGGAGGTGCCGACCCAGTTCAGGAACGCCGTCCGTCCGATCGACATCCGCGTGCAGATCGAGGGCGCTCGCGAGGGGACCGCGGAGGATGTGGCGCGGCTGGCGGTCGCCCCCGCGGTGGATGACACTCCGGCCCTCTCCCTCGCCGCGCTCGGGCGCCTGCAGGAGGGGCTCGGGCCGGTGGAGATCGATCACGTGGGAGGCGAGCGCGCGGTCATCGTCACGGCGCGCACCGCCGGGGTCGACCTCGGCTCCGCGTCGGAGCGGGTCGCGGCGACCCTGCGGGCGGCCGCGCTCCCGCCGACGACCTCCGCGGAGCTCTCCGGGCAGAACGAGGAGATGCGCGCCTCGATCCGGAGCCTCGGCCTCGCGCTCGCCCTCGCGATCTTCCTGGTGACCATGGTGCTCGCGAGCACCTTCGAGTCGCTGACGCTCCCCTTCGTGGTGATCCTGACGGTGCCGCTGGGTCTCACGGGAGCGGTCGCGGCCCTCTGGACCCTCGGCTGGTCGATCGGCGTCCTCGCGCTGATCGGCGCGATCCTCCTCTGCGGGATCGTCGTGAACAACGGGATCATCTTCGTCGCCCGCATCGTCCAGCTCCATGACCGGGGGCGCTCCCACGGCGAGGCCGCCCTGGAGGCGGGCCTCGAGCGTCTGCGCCCGATCCTCATCACCTCGGTCACGACGATCCTCGGCCTGCTCCCCCTCGCCCTCGGCGTGGGCGCCGGCGCCGAGCTGCGCCGCCCCCTCGCGGTCACGGTGGTGGGGGGGCTCATCGTCGCGACCCTCCTCACCCTCACCGTCGTCCCGAGCGGCTACCGACTCCTGCGGAGGGATCGCTCCACCGGGACGGAGGCCGCGTGAGCCGCTTCGTCGCCTTCTGCCTCGACCGCCCGATCACGACCCTGACGATCCACCTCCTCCTGCTCCTCGGCGGGGCCCTGGCGGTCGGGCGTCTGCCGCTCAACTCGATGCCGAACACCGAGCGGCCGCGGGTGCGGGTCACCGTGCCGATGCCGAACGCCGATCCGCGGCAGGTCGAGCTGGAGGTGACCGAGCGCCTCGAGGAGGCGCTCGCGACCCTGCGGGGGGTCCGCGACATCGATGCGGAGTCGAGTCAGGGGGAGGGGCAGGTCTCCCTCACCTTCGACTACGGCACCGACCTCGACCTCGTGAAGCTCCAGGTCCGCGAGCGGATCGCGCGGATCCGAAACGACCTCCCCGTCGACGACATCGACCGGATCCGCATCCGCTCGGGGGGATGGCAGAACGGGGACGCGGTGATCCGCGGTCGGATCTCCGCTCCCGGCCTGGACCTCTCCGAGAACTACGAGCTCCTCGTGAACCGGATCCAGCGGCCGCTCGAGCGGATCGATGGCGTCGGTCAGGTGGAGATGGACGGGGTGATGCCGCTGGAGATCCATGTCGATCTCCGACAGGCGGACCTCGACCGCCACGGCCTGCGCATCGACGAGATCTCCCGGCGGCTCTCCGATGCGAATGTCGAGGCGAGCCTCGGGGAGGTGCGGGAGAGCGGGCGGATCCGTCGTCTCCGCCTCCTGAACACCCTCTCCGATGTCGAGGATGTGCGCGGCTTCCCGGTCGATGAGAACGGGCTGCGCCTCGACCAGGTCGCGGAGATCACCGTCACCGAGGGCGAGCTGCGGTGGGGGCGGCATCTCAACGGCAGCTACGCGGTGTCGATCGAGGTCTACAAGGAGTCCGATGCGAACACGGTGGAAGTCGCCCAGCGGGTGCGGGACACCATCGCCTCCCTCCGGAGCGATCCCCAGCTCTCGGGGATCCGGCTCCTTGTGTGGGAGGATCAGGGCGAGCAGATCCTCGAGTCCCTCCGGGGGCTCCGCAACGCGGGGCTGCTCGGGAGCACCCTCGCGGTCCTGATCCTGCTGGTGTTCCTGCGGCGTCCGACCGCGACCCTCCTCGTCGGGATGACGATCCCCATCTCGGTCCTCTCCGCCCTGTGCTGGCTCTTCCTCCTCGACCGGGAGCTGAACATCCTCACGATCGTGGCGCTGATGCTCGGCGTCGGGATGCTCGTCGACACCGCGGTGGTCGTGGTGGAGTCGATCGTCCGGCGGAACGGCGTGGGAGATGACCCTCACACGGCGGCGGTGCGCGGGACGATGGAGGTGGCGACGCCGATCTTCGCCTCGACCCTGACCTCCGTGGTCGTCTTCCTGCCCGTCCTGTTCGGGGAGCGGAGCCAGCAGATCGACTACATCCGCGAGGTCGGCCTCGTCATCACCTTCACGCTGCTCTCGAGCCTGTTCGTCTCGCTCACCCTGATCCCCATGGCCGCCGCGCGGATCTACCGGGGCGGTGACCCCGGCATGGCGAGCTGGTTCAGCCGCATCCGACGCGGCTACGGTGGCCTCCTTGCGGTCGCCCTGCAGCGGCGGGGGGTCACCCTCGCGATCTCCGCCGCGGTCCTCCTGAGCGTCGTGATCCCCCTCGGGCAGGGGTTCCGCCTCGACCTGAGCGACGCGAGCGAGGTCGAGAAGAACGCGAGCATCTTCTATCGCACCGAGCAGGGGCTCGACTACCAGGCGATGGAGCGCCTGGTGAACCGGGTGGAGACCATCCTCGAGGAGAACCGGGAGGAGCTCGGGTACGCCGATGTCTACTCCTGGTATCGGGACGGGAGCGCATGGACGGCGGTCTATCCGCCCCGCGACTCCCTCGATGAAAAGACGATCGAGGAGCTGCGCGCGAAGATCGATCCCCTCCTCCCCTCGGTGCCGGGGGTCCGCATCCTCACCGGCGACTGGGGGATGTTCTGGGGGCGCCGCGGCTCCCGCAGCGCCGGCAACCTCCGGATCGGGCTCTTCGGGGACTCCCCGCAGCTCCTCGAGACCCTCGTGGATCAGGTCGCGCCGCGACTCGAGGCGATCCCCCGGGTCACCTCGGTCGAGAGGAGCGGTGAGGAGGGCGTGGCCGAGATCCGCCTCCGCCCCGATGAGGAGGTCCTCGG
This sequence comes from Pseudomonadota bacterium, assembly GCA_017859655.1. Lineage (GTDB taxonomy): Bacteria > Planctomycetota > UBA8108 > UBA1146 > UBA1146 > JAFMMO01. The sequence continues at coordinate 5,224 of JAFMMO010000087.1, forward strand.
GCGCTACGAGCTCTCCTCCCAGGCCCTCGCGCGCCGGATCGAGGCGAGCTTCGCCGGGAGCCGACTGCGGGAGGTGCGGACGAAGAGTGGGGACATGCCGCTGCGGGTCCGCCTCGCGGAGGAGGAGATCGACTCGCTGCAGGACCTCGAGGAGATCGGGGTGCGCTTCGGCGACGGGGTGGAGGTCCCCCTCGAGGAGATGGGGACCTGGGAGCGGGGGGTCGGGCCGGATGAGCGACGCCGGGAGAACCGTCGCGCCGCGCTGCGCTTCGCCCTGCGGCACGAGCAGGGAGCCCTCTCGGAGGTGCAGCCCCTCGTCGAGCGCGTCCTTGCCGACTTCCCCTGGCCTCCCGGGTACTCCTATGAGATCGGGTCGTCGTGGCGCTGGCGCCGTCAGAACGAGACGCAGTTCTGGCAGGGGGCCCTGCTCGCGGTCTTCCTCGTCTACATGGTCATGGCCTGTCTCTTCGAGAGCATCCGCCAGCCCTTCGCGCTCCTCGTCTCGGTCGCCTGCGCTCTGCCGGGAGTGATCTGGTTCCTGCACCTGCACGGGGACCGCCTCGACCAGCCGGCCGGCGTCGGTCTGATCCTGCTGGCGGGCATCGTGGTGAACAACGGGATCGTCCTCATCGACCATGTGAACCGTCACCGCCGGGAGGGGCTGCCCCTGCTCGAAGCGCTGCGGCGGGGGGGGGAGGAGCGGCTGCGACCGATCCTGATCACCGCCCTCACGACCCTCATCGGGCTGATCCCGATGGCCTACGGAGGGGCGCAGGCCGCAGGGACCTACTACTTCACCCTCGCCCGGACGATCATCGGCGGTCTGGCGGTCTCCACGCTCCTGACGTTGGTTGTTCTTCCGGTAATCTACTCCTTCATGGCCGGCTCCCGTCTCGGGCCGGACGCTGCGCGGGAGTCGGCGGGATCGTAGCGAATCGCTACAGTGGGGTGGGGTTCCGCGACACCGCGGCTCGACCCTCGACGCGGGCCTCCAAGCGGAACTGTCTAAGTCTAGTTCTTGCAGTGGCTTGAGGCGCACCTCTCGCGGTGGAATCCCCGCAGAGCTTCGTCCACCTTGGCCCCTGCTTTGCGCGGAAGTACGGGATGAAGATCTGCACTCCGAGCCCTCGACCCCTGGCCAGCCTGCCTCCCCCCGCCCGCCCTCGGGAGGCGGGGATGGCGCTCTTCATCGTGCTCATCCTCGTCCTGATCCTGACGATCGTCATCTTCCAGCTGACCTACACCACGAAGATCGAGGAGCGGATCTCCCGCAACCGGGACGGGTTCCAGGAGATCACCTACTCCCTGCAGGGCTTCGCCCGCAGCGCGATCCAGCTCCTCGAGCAGGATCTCATGGAGGACCTCGGGCTCTTCGAGGAGGAGGCGGAGGAGGACACCGGCAACTTCGGTGACTTCGGCTCGAACAACGGCCCCCCCCAGCAGGTGAACCCGAACACCGGCGAGGCGGAGACGGAGCGGTACGACCTCCGTCACGAGACCTGGGCGGTCGAGATCGAGGACCAGATGAACGATGTCGAGGCGACGGTCTGGATCCGGGATGGGGAGGGGAGGATCTCCCTCAATCACCTCTTCGACTACCCCCAGTACGAGGAGGAGGCCCTCGAGGACCTCCCCGGAGGGATCGACATCCCCCCGATCGCAGCGGGGTCGGAAGATGAGGAGGAGGACGAGGAGGAGGAGTGGGAGCCTCCCACCGTCGAGCAGCTCGAGGACGCCGAGCTGATCCTCTCCCGGATGATCCAGATGATCATCGCCGAGAACGAGCAGAACACCTTCGACTACGTGGTGACCCCGGATCCTGACGAGGCCGCGAGCGCGATCGTCGAGTACGTCGCCGCCCGGATGGAGAATGAGAACACCCGGCTCCTGCGCAGCCTCGAGCCGATTCGGGGCCTCCCGGAGGTGGGCTACGAGCTCTTCGATGGGCCGCAGCCCACCCCCGAAGAGCTCCTCGAGGAGCTCGACGAGGAGTTCGAGGGCGAATTCTCCAACGCAGGGCTCTTCGAGGAGCTAGAGAGCTCCCAGATCCCCGGGTACGAGATGTTCGAGGATGGCGTGCGGGGGATCCCCCGCCGCCTCGGCCTGCGAGACTTCCTGACGGTGCACTCGAGCGGCAAGATCAACCTCAACACGGTCGCAAAACCGGTCCTCGTCGGCCTCCTCCTCAGTTTCGAGAGCTTCGACGAGGCGGTCGAGATCGCCACCGCCATCGAGGAGCACCTCAACTCCTACAAGGAGGAGGATGAGGAGGATCTCTCCGGTCAGACCCCCTCTCCGGCCGAAGGAGAGGAAGAGGAGACCGAGGAGTTCGAGAAGTTCACGAAATTCGACGATCTGGCCTCCGTGGATGAGACCTGGACCGAGGGAGAGGCCTCGGAGGACTCGATCATGGACCTCCTGCGCTTCGATCTGGCGGAGTTGAGCGTGTTCAAGAGCACGTACTTCGACATCCAGATCGAGGGGGAGAGAGAAGGCCGGAAGCTGGCGGCGACGATGGGTGTCGCCCGGCTCGTCGATCAGATCATCGTGCTCTCCTGGGAGGAGAGCCCCCGGTGATCGACCGCTCTCCACCGAGTAGACTCGGGGGGAGCCGGCGGACCCGACCCTTCGTCGGGGGACCCGCCACGGACCTGGCCGCGAGGTCGGGCCCGGAAGCGAGAGAAGAATCGCCCCGGTCGCGCTGCGGCGCGCCGGGAGGAAGATCGTGAAGGAGACGCCATGCCTCGACTCGGAGTCGACGCGCTGCGCTGGCTGCTCGTCCTGCTGAACCTGGCCGCCCTCGGTGGTGCCGTGTTCCTCGGGCAGCGACTGGTGATGAAGGGTGTCGAGGATCAGGTCCGCAGCGAGCTCCCGGGCGCCTCGGTCTTCGCCGTGCCGGAGGAGGTCGAGAAGGTCTTCGACTCGCGGCAGGTGAACCGCATCCAGGGACTCTGGAAGCGGGAGAAGCCCAAGCCTCCGGCCCCGGTCGAGGCTCCTCCGCAGCCGGACCTCCCCGAGGTCGCGGACGGAGGCCCCCTCTCCGGCTGGGAGATCGCCTATGTGGTCATCCCTCCCGGGGGAGGACTGCGTGGAGCCTCGATCCAGGAGAAGCAGGTCGAGACCGCCGTCCCCGGGGTGGGAGCGCGGCCCCCCACGACCGCCCGCCGGGCGCCGACCAGTCGCTCCGCTCGCCGGTCGGTGCGGACCCCGCGAAGGGTCGCTGCGCCCCAGGCGCAGGTCGGCCGGAGCAAGTATGTCCGGGAAGGGGTCCCCTTCCGGATCGAGGACAGCTGGTTCACTCCGGTGCGCATCAGCGCCACTCCGGACGAGGAGATGGAGTTCAAGGACGAGGCGGGGCGGACCTTCGTCCTCCTCCGAGAGAACTTCCCGGAGGCGCCCCAGATCGAAGAGGACGACGGCGTCCTCGTGCTCCGCGGACTCTCCCCCGAGGATCTCCAGGATGAGGCCGCTCCGGGGCAGCCCGCCACCCAGGCGGTCCCCGACGATCGACGCGGTGAGGTTCAGCGCGGTGGGGTTCCGAATCGGAGTCAACCGCAGCGGACCACGCCCGGGCGCCGGGAGCCCGCGGCCACTCCCAGTCAGCCGCAGCGGCGCTCTCCCACGACCGAGCGTCGGGCGGACCTCGACCGTCAGCGCGCGGAGGCCCGACGGGCGATTCAGGACATCGGCAACAACGAGAGCCTCACACCCCAGCAGAAACAGGACCTGCTCAAGGCGGGTCGGGCCCTCGAGAACCCCGGTCCCGGCAAGCGGGGGGGAGGAGACCAGTGAGCCTCCACGCGGGCATCGAGATCGATGGGAGCCAGGTCCGGGTCACCGTGATCGATGGCTCTCCGAAGAAGTACCGGGTGGTCGACTTCGTCGAGGGACGGATCACCGGGGAGACGGAGGATGAGCGGCGCGACTCCCTGCGCGAGCTCCTCGCCCCGGTTCTCCTCGGCAAGGATCGGCGCGGACTGGACGTGGGCATCTCGCTCGGGGCCGACCGTGCCATCCTCCGCGAGATCAACGTTCCGTTCACGAAGGACGACGTGATCGCCAAGACGATCCGCTTCGAGAGCGAGAGCCACATCCACGCCCACTCGGTCGAGGACCTCCTCATCGAGTACATCAAGACGAGCGAGAGCGAGAGCGGAAGCCGCCTGATCCTCTGCTGTGTCGACAAGGAGCGCTTCGGCGAGGAGCTGGAGCGGCTGCAGTCGCTGCCGATCGACCCCGCGCGGGCCGAGCTGAACGTCACCGCCCTCGCGACCTCCTTCTCCCGGCTCGCGGGGGGAGGCGAGGATGAGCACGCCCTCCTGGTGCAGATCGAGCGGGAGCACACCACCTTCGTCCTCATGGAGGGCCGTCGGATCATCAAGGTCCGCTCGGTCTGGAACGTCGTCCACGGCGGAGGCGCCCCGTCCAACCTCCTCACCGATGCGGTGGTCGAGGACGGAGGGGCGGCGGAGGACTCGACCGGCGAGGCCTCGATCGAGAGCCGCTTCGCGGAGATCGAGCGCTCCCTCGGCGGAGTCGGGGACGGCTCGGAGGATGAGCCGCTCGACCCCGACACCCCGATGTTCGCCGTCGTCTCCGACGACGAGTTCGCGGCGATGGGGGAGGGGGAGCCGGGCGAGGAGGCCCCGCGCCGCACCCTCGCCCTCGCACCGGTGGGGGATCCGTTCGATCGGATCGTCCTCGAGCTGGAGCGGACCTTCGCGGGCTACCTGCTCGGCGGCACCATCGATCGTCTGGTCGTGACCGGCGCCGAGGCCGCGACGATGGACGCCGCCCGTCGCCTCAGCGATCAATTCGAGACGGAGGCGGAGACCCTCTCCCTGGAGGAGGTCGACTGCTCGATCGAGTCGACCGACCGATCCGCCTTCCTGCGCGGCGGGGCGGTCTCCCTCGGCCTCGCCCTGCGTGGCCTCGGGGTCGCGGAGATCCCCTTCGAGCTGCGCCGGGATGAGTTTCGCTTCGAGCGTCGCTTCGAGCGCCTCATGCCCTCCCTTGCGCTGGCGAGCCTGCTTCTGGCCTGCGTCTCGCTCGTCTGGATGGTCTCGGTCTCCCGTGAGAAGGAGTCCCTCTCCCAGGAGCTCCGGATCGTTCAGGCGCGGAGCCTCCAGTCCTACAAGGAGTTCTTCGGCAAGGACCCCCGCAGCGGATCGAGCACCCGTGATTTCCTCCGGGCGTCCCGGGATGAGCTGAAGGCGCTTCAGGGGAGGGGGGGGAGTCGGCGGAACGCCCGCATGAAGAACTTCCTCGGGGGGCTCGATGTCCTGAACGACTTCTTCGGGGCGGTGGAGCAGGCGCGACCGCCGATCTACCCGGTGTACACCGACTTCGACATGAAGCCGGAGCGCAAGAAGAACACGAAGAGCACCATCACCCTCAACGCCGCGAGCAACGAGGAGGCGATGGCCCTCGTCGAGTCGATCCGCGCGAATTCGGCGCACTTCAACGTCGAGCAGCGACTGGATCGCAAGGACGATGGGTTCAAGGTGACCCTCGACCTGACCTACAAGAAGGACGAGTGAGAGGAGCGACGAGATGGCGGCTTCATCCAAGAAGAACGACTTCATTCAGATCGTGATGCTCACGTTCTTCCTGTGCAGCGTCTTCTTCGCGGGGCTGGGGATCTTCTTCTCCGCCCAGGTCGACGGCCTCCGGGCCGAGAGGGACCGCGGCATCCAGAACCTCGCGTCGATGCGCAAGGAGCTCCTCACGAAGGAGGCGATGGATGTCGTGAAGGACGAGCGGGCCCGGAAGGCGAGCGCCGAGAACTCGGCGGAGATCGACACCGCGGTCAACTCCGTCCTGCAGACGACCTCGCTGAAGATCGAGGATGCGACGAACAACGGCTCGAAGCCGGTGGGCGGTGGTCAGAGCGGCGTCCTCGAGTACTCGTTCAACTTCAAGTTTCAGCCGGCGCCGATCGATCAGATCCTCCGCTTCCTCGGCCTGCTGGAGGTGAAGCAGCCTCACCTCGAGTTCTCCAAGCTGAAGCTGAACGCCTCGAAGGCGGACCCCAATCTCTGGACCCTCGACATCGCGCTGATCACCTATACCGGGACCTGATCGGCGCGGGAGCTCCGGGAGATCGCGACGAGGGCCGCGGGAGCGGCCCTCGTTCGCATCCGGGGGGTCACTCCTCGAAGAGCTCCACCCCGATGCGTCCTCGCGTCGCGCCCCCGAGAATGAGGAACTCTCGGACGCCGCCGGCGTCATAGGTCGGCGTGACCGTGAAGGTCCGCCGGGAGAAGCCGCCTCGCGGAGAGTTCAGCTCCTCACAGACAGGCTCGAAGGCGCCCTCGCCCTCCCGGTCGGGGTCGAAGATCACCGCGCTCGCGGTGGACTCCCGGCCGGTCGTCCCCCCGATCAGGAGAACGCGGCCATCGTCGAGGCGCGCTCCCTCGAGGTCCGCCCTCGGCGTCTGGAGTCGCCCGGCGTAGACGAAGTCGAGGACGGGGCGGCCGCGGTTGCGACCGACCTGGGTCGGCTCCGGGAGGTCGATCTCGAAGCGGTAGGCGTTGCCGCAGCGGAGGCTCGGCGCGTCCGCGAGGTAGGGAGGGACGTTCGTGCCGCCGACGAGGAGCCAGGGGAAGCGCTCCTCCTGAAGCGGGATGATCCGCCAGCCGCGCCGGGGATCGACCGGTCCCTGCGTGTCGGGGAGGGCCCAGTGGGCCCACTCGGTCGAGGCGGGGTCGAGCGCGAAGACCTCCGGACGGACGAGCACCTCGCAGGTCCCCTCCGTGAGCTCCACGACTCCGCCGTCGAGGCGGACGCCACCGTAGCCCCCGATCACGACCAGGAGCCAGCGCTCGTCGATCTCCACCAGCACCGACTGGTGGTCGATCCGAGGAGCGGTGAGGGGAGGGTCGACGCGCCGCACCCGCCCGAGGCTGGCCGCCCCGGGCGCGAGCTCCACCCACTCGACGATCGAGTTGAGGGTCCCGTTTGTCGCCCGCCCCCCGACCACGACGACGGCGCTTCGGCCCGGGAGGCGATGGGCGGTGTGCTCGAAGCGGGGGGTCAGGGGAGTGTCGACCGGCAGGATCGAGACCTCGAGGTCGTAGCCGGACAGACCGCCGGGGCGTGCGCCCTCGGCGGAGATGCGATGGGTGAGGATCACCTCCGCCTCCGTGCGGGCCTGGACCCCCGAGGTCCCGCCGAGCACGAGGATGAGGTCGTCGGGGCTGTCGAACATTCCGTCGGGCCCGGGGAGGTAGGTCGCCGTGTGACCGGCGCGGGCCTCCTTGAGGCGCCAGGGACCGTCGAACTCCTCGTGGACCGGATCGTAGACCCAGATCTCGTCGGTCATCTCCCGACGGTTCGCCGAGCCCGAGGCCGGGTCCCTCCACCCTCCGATGATCACGATGCGTCCGTCCTCGAGAGGGGTGGCGGTGTGACCGGAGAGCTCGGCCGCGCGGGGGAAGGAGCCGAGGTGGGGGCGGAAGGCGGAGCAGGTCCCATCGATGTCGATGACCTCCTCGGAGGCGACGCCGATCCGTCCCTCATCGAGGAGGGCGAGATGGGGTCGGACGGCGGTGCCGCGCACCGCCAGACCGCTCGGGCTGCCCGTGAAGCGGGACCCGCGCGGATCGTAGATTCCCTCGATGGTGAGTCGGGGGTTGGATCCGAGGACGAGGGTCGTCTCGAGGCTCGGAGCCACCGCCGCCTCGACCCGGGTCGGCACGACCCCATCGTCGAGGCGGTCCCCCTCGTTCGGCAGCAGGAGGAACCCGGGGGGGATGCGGGACCGGCGGCTCTTCACCTGGATCGATGGCTCGACCGGTCGCGACCAGCGGAGGACGAGGGCGTCATCCTGATTCACGGTGCTCGACTCATCCCGGTCGATCCAACGGGCGCCGAGGAGGAAGGCCGGCTCCGCGGGCGCCGGCTCGAGGTCCACGGTCGCGCTGCGTCCGCGGAGAGGGGCGCCCGCCGTGTCTTCGAGCCCGGCGATCTCGTCGAAGATGAGGAAGACTCCGGTCGCCTCGGGGCTCTCGACCGCGCCGTGCAGCCCGCGGCTCTCGATGGAGATTCCCCCGACTCCGAGGATCACGCGCAGGGAGCGCGCGTCCGGTCCGGGCTGGATCGTGTAGCTCCCCGCGCTCCCGTCTCCGGTCAGGCGGAGGCCCTGATCGACGGGAGCGGCGAGGCGGAGCGGGCGATCGAAGATGAGGAGGATCGACTCCCCGGGGCGCGGCGCGCCATCCGGGGTCTCGTCGAGGAAGCGGGCCCGCAGGAGCTGCGGGGCGTCGGTAGGGGCGGGTCGACAGCCGAGGAGCGCGAGGAGCAGGAGCGGGACGAGAGAGAGCGCGCGCGCGAGGGGAACGCCGAGAGCAGACCGGACGGAGCCGGCCGCGGCTCCGCCGGGGGTGAGCGCGGGGATGGAGCGTGGACTACCAGCGCTCCAGGAGTCCCAGCGCGTGCTCCCGCACCTTCTCGTTCTCATC
>JAFMMO010000005.1 GCA_017859655.1 Pseudomonadota bacterium
TCCCGGTAGTAGCCCCCGAGATCGGGTCGCTGGCCCCGGGATCTCTTCCGCACCACCCCGCCGCTCCAGGTGCGATCGGGGAAACCCCGGGCCGCGTAGTGCTCCCCCATCGCCCGGTCGTGTCGACCGATCGCGTCCCGGATCCGGTCGTCCCCGGGGTAGCGCCCATCGAACAGGACCCCATCCACGGGGAGCCTCGGCTTCACATCGGGGTGCACCGCGGGCGGTGGCGCCGGCCGGCCGAGGCAGAGACCGAAGAGCGGGAACACTCCGGCCGGGAGGTCGAGGAGGGCGTCCACGGCGGGGAGGTCGTTCCTCAAGCCGCCGATGTAGCAGATCCCCATCCCCTCCGACTCCGCGGCGAGGGCGAGGTTCTGCGCGAAGAGGGAGGCATCGATGACGGCGACGAGGAAGCTCTCGAGGTTCTCGACGCAGGGGGTCCCGGCATCGCGCGCCAGGATCCAGTGTCGGCGGGTGTCCGCGCAGACGATGAGGAACGCCCCCGCGCTCCGGACCTGGGGCTGTCCCCCCGCGAGCCGGGCGAGCTCGGCTCTCTCCCCGGGGTCCCTCACCCGGATGGCGCAGTAGGCCTGAACATGACTCGAGGTGGATGCGGACTGCCCGGCGCGAACCCAGCGGGCGAGCTGATCGTCCGAGACGATGTCGTCGGCGAAATCACGGATGGACCGGTGAGACAGGATGTTTTCGAGCGGGTCGGGGGAGTCGCCGTGCGAGGAGACAGCACTCATCGGAGGTCCTTCCGCCTGGGTCGGGTCGCACCGGACGCGTCGGATCGTTCGATCTTCAACCGATCGTGATCATACGCATGGCAGGTGCGTCATCGGAGCGAGGTTGGTCGATTGACGAGGCCGCTTCCGGGTGTACTCTGGATTCAGCCCGGGGACCTCCCCGAGCGGGGTCGGGCCATCGGCCCTCGACCGCGCTCCTGTGGCAGGTGTGACAGTTGAGTCCACCCGGCCCGCGGCGCCTTCGAAGCACGCGATCAGGACGCACGAGGAGCGGATCCCCGATATCCACCCGCCGCAGGGAGCTCGATCGATGGTCGGCCCAGTTCCGGTCGGTCCAGTGCCGATCGGTCCAGTGCGATGCCGCACCCCCCAGGGATCGAGCCGGGCCGTGAAACGGGAGCTCTATCGATGCCATTTCGTCGTGTGCACACTCTCTCCCCGCTGGGCGCACTCCTCCTCGCCATCTGTCTGCTCCTCCCGACCGTCGACGCCCAGGTCCTCTTCGTGGACGAGGCGGCAGCCCGGGGATACTCGGTCGTCATTCCGAGCGGGGGCTTCGGCTGCGGCGTGGCGATGGAGGATCTCGACGGGGACGGTGACCTCGATCTGGTCCAGACGATGGCCTCGAACGACGCAGTCCGATTCTATGAGAACCTCGGCACCGGCTTCTTCGTCGAGCGCATGTCCGGCATCGACCCCAACCAGCTCCTGGGGTTCCGCGGGGTCTCCGTCTGCGATTACGACGGGGACGGCCTGCGAGACATCCACCTGACCGCGAACCTCGGACCCAACAAGCTCCTGCACAACGACGGCGGCTTCCTCTTCAGCGATGTCACCGGAGCCGCCGGGGTCGGCGACACCGGAAACACGATGTCGAGCACCTGGGGGGACGTGGACAACGACGGAGCCCCCGACCTGTATGTCGTGAACTTCGACGGCACGATCGGCGGGGGCGGCATCGCCAACGAGCTCTACCGCAATCAGGGGGACGGCACCTTCCTCCCGATCGGCTCCTCCCTCGGGATCGACGACCCGAAGACGGGGTTTCAGGCGGTGTTCTTCGACCCCGATCTGGATGGGGATGTCGACCTCTATGTCTCGAACGACCGAGGTCAGTTCAATCCTTCCTGGTTCCACAACGAGTTCTGGCGGAACGACGGGGACGCCTTCACCCCCATGGACGACTCCGGCGCGGAGATCGCCATCGACTCGATGGGGGTCGGGGTGGGAGACTTCGACCGGAACGGTCTCCTCGACCTCGTCTGCACGAACTCCACCCCCGGGCTCACGGAGGTCCTCCTCGCGGAGGGGGACGGCACCACCTTCTCGAGCGGAACCCTCGCGAGCGGCGTGGGCTCCCCGAACATCGGGTGGGCGGTCGAGTTCCTCGACTGCGACCAGGATGGGCACCTCGAGCTCTACGTGGTGAACAGCAACGAGCTGAACCACCTCTGGTACGGCCCGAACTTCCCGTGCACGGACATCGCGCTCTCGGCGGGTGTGCAGGACCCCGGATACTCCGCGCTGCCCGCGTGGACCTTCAACGCCGCCTCCGGAGATGTCGACGGAGACGGGGACCTCGACCTCATCTCGATCAGCACCAACCAGCCGGCGACCCTCTACATCAACCAGACGCCGGCGATCGGAAACTGGCTGATCGTCGACCTCGTCGGGACCGGACTGAACCGGGATGCGATCGGCGCGACCATCCTCGTGGACACCGCGGGAGAGACGCAGATCCGACAGGTGCGCGCGGGCTCCGGCTTCCGCTCGAGCAGCCCGCTCCGACAGCACTTCGGGATCGGCGCGGCGGGGATCGTCGACCGGGTGCGGATCCTCTGGCCGGGCGGCGACCTGACGATGCTCACCGGGGTCGCGGCGAACCAGCGGATCGAGGTCGATCGCAGCACGCAGCAGGTCGAGACCGACTGTGACGGAAACCTCTGGCCGGATGACCTCGAGCTCCAGCTCGACCCGGGTCTCGACGGCGACCTCGACGGCATCCTCGATGCCTGTCAGCCGAGATTCGTCCGGGGTGACGCCACCGCGGACGGGGTCCTGAACATCGCGGACCCGATCAACCTGCTCGACTATCTCTTCGGACTCAACGGTACCGAGTGCGAGCAGAGCCTCGACGCGAACGACGACCTCGGGATCGACATCGCAGATGCGATCTACCTCCTCGGACACCTCTTCGCCGGCGGCCCACCCCCGTCCGCGCCCTATCCGCTCTGCGGAACGGGATCGAGCAGCCCGAGCGCGCTCCCCTGCGCGACGACCGCCTGCCCCTGAAGCTCGCCCCGCTCGCCGGTTCGTCACCGACCGGGATCGGGATGATGAGAAGGAGCCCCGACCGGATGCTCGGCATCCGGTCGGGGCTCCCTGCTTTCCGCGGGCTTCCTTCGCGGCCTGGTCAGGCCGAGTCCTTCTGCTCCGGCGGAGGCTTCGGAGACTTCTTCTTCCGGGCGGCCGGGGCGAGAGGCTTCGGCTCGGAGACCTGGATCGCCGAGGGGCGCTCATCCGGCGGGAGATCGAGGTGGCGGACCATCTCCTCCGTCACCACATACTGACGGATGTCCTTCGCCTCCGGCATCTCGAAGAGTACATCGCGCATAAGGGCCTCGATGATCGAGCGAAGGCCCCGCGCACCCGTACCCCGCTCCCGCGCCCGGCGGGCGATCTGGACGAGGGCGGCCTCGGTGAACTCGAGCTTCTTCCCGTCCATCTTGAAGAACTCCTGGTACTGCTTCACCAGGGCGTTCCGGGGCTCGGAGAGCACCCGGACCATCTCCTCGTCGGAGAGGGGACCGAGCGCGGTGAGGACGGGGAGTCGACCGATGAACTCCGGGATCATCCCGTACTTGAGGAGGTCTCCGACCTCAACCTGGCGGAGGAGCTCGGAGCGACGCAGGGGATCGTCCGGGTCGTACTGCTCCGCCTCCGGCGCGGCGTCGGAGCGGAAGCCGACGCGCTTGCGGTTCAGGCGCTCGGCGATGATGTCCTCGAGGCCGTTGAACGCCCCGCCGCAGATGAACAGGATGTTCCTGGTGTTCATCTGGATGAACTGCTGCTCGGGATGCTTCCGCCCGCCCTGGGGCGGGATGTTGGCGACGGTCCCCTCGAGCATCTTCAGGAGGGCCTGCTGGACCCCCTCGCCCGAGACATCGCGGGTGATCGAGACGTTCTGCGTCGCCTTGCCGATCTTGTCGATCTCATCGATGAACACGATGCCGACCTCGGCCTTCGCCAGGTCGAAGTCCGCGGCCATCAGCAGCTTCAGCAGCAGGTTCTCGACATCCTCCCCCACGTATCCCGCCTCGGTGAGGGTCGTCGCATCCCCGATGGCGAAGGGGACATCGAGGCTCCGGGCGAGGGTGCGGGCGAGGAGGGTCTTGCCGGAGCCGGTCGGCCCGACGAGCAGGATGTTGGACTTGTCGATCTCCACATCGTCCGCGCCCGCCTTCGCCTGGTACTGGAGCCGGCGGTAGTGCATGTGAACGGCGACCGAGAGGGTGCGCTTGGCCTCCTCCTGACCGATCACGTAGCGGTTGACCTCGTCGTAGAGGGCGCGGGGGGACGGGATGTCCCGGGGGAAGATGGAGTCGCCATCGGGGGTCTCGCCCCGCAGCGCCTCATCCTCGGTGATGATGGAGTAGCAGAGCTCGATGCACTCGTTGCAGATGTAGATCCCCGGCGGTCCGGCGATCAGTCGCGCCACATCCCGGGCGCTCTTGCCGCAGAAGACGCAGCGCTCGACCCGGCGGTTGCCGCCGGTCCCTCTCTGGCTCAAATCCCCTCCACTCAGCGACTCCACCCCCATGAGGGTGAAGGTGCGGAGGCGGACCCGGTCCGGGCCCGCCTCCGCCGACCGATCAGCTCTCGACCGGCCTGATCTGCTCGATCACCTGATCGACGAGGCCGTACTCCTTGGCCTCCATGGCGGACATGAAGAAGTCCCAGTGGGAGTCCTGCTCGATCCGGTCCGCGGACTTCTGGGTGTGGTTCCCCAGGATCTCGCAGAGGACCTCCTTGTTGCGGGTGATCTCCTGCGCCTGGATCTCGATGTCCTTCGCGGTTCCCTGCGCGCCACCCCACGGCTGGTGGATCATGATGCGCGAGTGCGGGAGCGCGTAGCGCTTGCCCGGGGTCCCCGCGGCGAGGAGGACCGCACCCATCGAGGAGGCCTGACCGACGCAGAAGGTGGCGATGTCGCACTGCACGAACTGCATCGTGTCGTAGATCGCCAGACCCGCGGTGACCGACCCCCCGGGGGAGTTGACGTAGATGTTGATGTCCTGGTTCCGGTTGTCGGAGACCAGGAACAGCAGCTGCGCGATCACGAGGTTCGCCGTGTGATCGTGGATCGCATCCCCGATGAAGATGATCCGGTCCTTCAGAAGTCGAGAGAAGATGTCGTAGCTGCGCTCGCCACGACCCGTCCTCTCGATCACGAAAGGAACGAGGCTCGACTCGATGTCCCGAATGTCTTCCATTCCCCGGATCGTATCCATGGTGCTCCTGCTCAACGGAGCGAGCGTCCGGATCTCTCCGGCCCTCGCACTCAGTCCTGATCCCCGTCCGCTTCCTCGGAGGCAGTCTCCTCGGCGCCGGCGGGCTGGTTGACCTTGGCCTTCTTGCGGATGACGGCGCGCACCTTCTCGCGGCGAATGCCGCCGCGGAGCTCGTCGAGCATCCCGTTCTCGCGGTACTCCTCCGCGACCTCCTGAGGCTGCCTTCCGGTGGTCATGGCGATCGCCGTGAGCCGCCTCGCTACCTCATCTTCGGTCACGAAGACCTGCTCCTTGTCCGCAATCGCATCAAGAACGAAGTATCGGGTCAGTTCGGCCCGCGACTCCTTCTCGAACTCCGCGCGATTCGCGGCGACCTCGGCCTCGGTCTCGTCCTTGTCCTTCCCCTCCCGCATCATGCGGAAACGGGCCGACATGGAGAGCTCCTCGGTACGACGCTCGAGGATGGAGGGCGGGAACTCGAGCTCCATCGACTCCAGCATGGCGTCGACCAGCTCGCTCTCCTGCCGCGTCTCCTCCTCGATCCGGCGGCGGTTCTCGAGGCTCTTCTCGATCTCCGACCGCAGGGCGTCCTCGCTCTCGACCCCGAGCTGACCGAGGGTCTCCTCGTTCAGCTCCGGCTTCACGGCCCGCTTCGCCTCCAGGAACCGGATGCGGAGGGTGACCGAGTGTCCCTGGACCGCCTCGACCGGGAAGTCCTCGGGAGCGTCGATCGCGAATTCGCGCGTCTCCTCCGCGGAGGCGCCGATGAGGGCTTCTCCGAGGCCGGGGACTTCGATGTTATCGACGCTGTCGAGCCCGATCTTCAGGTGCACCTCGTCGCGATCGAAGACGGAGTTCCCCTCACTGTCCACGATCGAGACATGGCACACGGCGAAATCGTCGTTCTGCTGCTCTCCGACCGCGATCGGCTCGAGACGGGTCTGCTGCTCGAGGATCGCGTCGATCTCCGCGGTCACCTCCTCCGCCGTGACGGCGACCGGCTGCGCATCGATCTCCAGCCCCTTGTACTCGGGGAGGTCGAACTCGGGGGCGAGCTCGACGGCCGCCTCGTAGGAGAGGGTGCCCCCCTCCTCGTACTCGATGTTCTCGAAGGAGGGGCGTCCGAGGACCTTGAGCTCCCGCTCCTCGATCGCGTCGAAGAAGGAGCTGTTCACCATCTCCTCCTTCACGTCCTCCGCGATCTTCGAGCCGAAGCGGCCCTTGATGATCGACAGGGGCACCTTCCCCTTGCGGAAGCCGGGGAGCTGGATCGTCCCGCGAAGCTGGCGGTAGTTGGAGTCGAGCTCATCGCTCATCCGCTCGGCGGAGACCACGAACTTCATGCGCTTGCGGCAGGGGCCATCGTCGTTGATCTCGATCGAGACGCCGGCCGCCTGCTCGGTGCCGGGGGTCTCGGTGCCCGTGGGGGTCTCGTCGGACATGGTGCTCCTTCATCGGTGACGGCCCCGCCCCGGATGGCCGGGCGGACCGCGATCTCGGCGTCCCATCGGACTGGATCCGTGGGTCAGGGTCCACCCCGGCTCCGGGAATCGGAGGGGAGGGGTCCCGAATCTAGTAACTCTAGATGCTGCCGATGGTTCACTCAAGTCGTCCTGGGGACGAATCGAGGGAAACGGAGGGAGGCGGAGGGGCTCGGGAATGAGAGCCGGCCCGGCTCCGTGACGGATTCCGTCGCAGAGCCGGGCCGGAAAAATGGAGCGGGTGATGGGAGTCGAACCCACGACAATCACGTTGGCAACGTGATGCTCTACCACTGAGCTACACCCGCTCGGACCGTCGGTCGCCGCGGACCGCGGAAGGTCTCGACCGACGTCGCGGCGGTTCACCGCGGACCCCCGAGTCGAGCTAACTAGAGTGCCCCGCACCGGCGAGATCGTCAAGCGACGAAACGGAAGTTCCAACGGAGTCCGAGCTTGGGCCTCAGATGAAGTCCGCCTTGCGGAACAGGCTCTCGAGGATCAGCCCCGCCTCCGCCAGCTTCTCCTCCGCGCCCTCCTGCCGATCGACGATCACCAGAGCCCCGACCACCCGGGCGCCGGTCTCCTCCGCCACCACCTGGGCGGACTGGAGGAGGGAGCCCCCGCTGGTCGCGACATCGTCGACGATGAAGACCCGGTCTCCCTCGTTGAGGGGAGGACCCTCGATCCGACGGCCCATGCCGTGCCCCTTCGCCTCCTTGCGCGTGAAGAAGGTCCGCAGCGGGGAGCCTGCCTCGTGGGAGGCGAGCCCGATCCCCGCGACGATCGGGTCCGCGCCCGAAGTCGGGCCCCCGACCGCCTCGCAGCGCCCGGCGAGCCGCTCGAAGGAGAGGCGGGAGACGAGGGAGAGCCCCCGTGGGTCGAGGGTGACGAGTCGCCCGTCGAAGTAGAAATCGGTGGTCCGGCCCGAGGCGAGGGTGATCGCTCCGGTCTGAATCGTCTCGGAGAGCATGGCCTGCAGATCTTCGCGGTCGCTCATCGTTCCTCCGGGGGTTGCGGGGGTCGCGGCCCCCGCGGGGAGGGGGCGCAGGAGGGGTTGTACCAAGGAAACCGGGGGTCCGCTCCCGATCCGGGAGGATCTAGTCCTTGTCCGGAATCCGGGCGTCGAGCTCCTCGAGCTTCAGGCGGACGGAGACGATGAAGGGGGACTCCCCCGCCTCCCAATGCCCGTAGGTGGTCGTCACGAAGGTCCCATCCGGGAGCAGCTCCAGCCCGGGGTAGGCACAGTCCCACCGATGGTGATTGTCCATCAGGCGCACGCGGTACTGGCCCTCCTTCCCTGCGATGATGTCCTCGAAGCGACCCACCCAGGCGACCCAGTCCCCCTGGGTCGAGGAGGCGCGGGTGGTGTCCCGGAAGGTGATGAAGAGGCGTCCGTCCGGGGCGTAGCGCGCGGTGTGCCGATCTCCGGTCAGAGCCGCGGGGAGCTCGCGCGGCTCGCTCCAGGTCCGACCCTCATCCTCGGAGAGGATGATGAACGAGTTGCGGGTCCGGCTGTTCTCGCGCAGAAGCGCCGCGAGGACCCGCCCGTCGGGGGAGCGGAGGATTCCGGGCTCGCAGAGCAGATGGGGCGAGGACTCGTGGATCATCGTCGGCTCCTGCCAGGTGATCCCCCCGTCGGCGGAGATCGTCTGGTAGAGCCGGAAGCTCGCCGGGCGGCGCACCGAGCCCTCCTCGGCGAAGAAGCGCCCATCGTCATGGAACATCGCGAGGTGCCTGCCCCCCGCGATGGGGACCACGCTCCCCATCACGACGATCCCCCCCCAGTCCCCCACCGCCTCGAGGGGACCCCAGGTGCGTCCGTCATCCTCGGAGATCGCCCGCCGAGCGGGATAGAGACCGGACCAGAGGACGAGCCGGGCCTTTCCTTCGCGGTCGATCAGCCGATGGATCGTGGGGACCTCTCGACTCGACTCCCAGTTCTCCGGGGTGGGGAGGCGGTCGCTCCAGGTGAGGCCCCCATCCTCGCTGCGCTTCATGACGATCGCCCCGCGACCGTGTCCCTTCGGGTAGACGCAGAGAAGGGTGCGGCCGTCGGGGAGGAGGACGGTGGTCGGATGGCCGAGATACTGACCCGGCTCCCGGTCGACGACGACCTGGCGGTCGGTCTCACCGGCGAGGTCAATGAGCGGGATGGTGTAGCCGGCCGGAAGGGGCTCCGCGGGGGAGGGGGCCTCGGGGGGTTCGTCGCCGGTCAGGAGGAGGGTGGAGAGGAGCAGGAGAAGGGACATGGGAGCCTTCCTTTGGGGGGAGCGATCAGGCGAGTCGCTTCTCGATCCGGACGATGTTCCCGCGCCCGGTGTACTCGAGCCGATCGGTGCACTTGTGCATCAGCAGGATCCCGAGGCCACCCCGATTCCCCTGCCGGATGCGCTCCTTCGCCCGCTTGAACGCCTCCTGATTGTCGATCTGCTGCATGTAGTACACATGGTCGAAGCCCTCCCCCTCATCCTCGATGAGGAAGGTGGCGCGCTTCGGGTCGATGACGCAGGTCACCACGATCCGCTTCTCCGGGTCGAAGCGGTTCCCGTGGGCGGCGGCGTTCTCGACCCCCTCCTTGAAGGCGGCGTAGAGGGCGGTTCGGTCCTTGTCACCAATGTCGAGCTTCTGCAGGAGTCGATTCCCCAGCTGGAGTCCCTTCTCCATCGACTCGCGCACCGAGACGAACTCGAACTTGAGCTGCTGGGTGAAGAGGTCCCGATCCTTCGGGACGCGACGGAGCTCGGTCTCCGCGAGGACGAAGAGCTTCATCAGGTCGAAGGGATCGACGAGGTAGTCGTTCTCCCAGATGCGGAAGTCCCGCTTTCGTCCCACATCGCTCCCCCGGGGATAGAGGACGATCACCGAGGTGAGGGGGCTGTCGGAGTCGATCTTGAGACGCTCGAGGAAGCGGTCGATGCCCGGGATCCTGTGGTCCACCACGACGAGGTCCGGCTCCCACTCGTCGAGGCGCGAGAGCACGGTCTCGGTGTCGTGGCAGAGGTGGAAGCGCCCCTGGAGCATGGAGATGCGCCGCTGCATGACCCCGGTGAAGGGGCCCTCGACCGGGACGACCACGACCGCGGAGCCCCGCGCGGCGGCCGGCTCCGACACCATGACGGGGATCTCCCGCGGTGCTCCTGCCTCGGAGCCGTCGAAGGCGACCGAGGTCGCGGCCCCCTCCCCGCTCTCGATCGCCGCCTCCGCTTCGGCCCGATCCTTCAGGAACGGCACGAGGGAGGTGATCCCGAGGAGATGCATCGTCAGCCCGACATTCCGGGAGACGCGCACCAGCATCAGCTGCCCTCCCCGCTCGGTGCAGACCCCCTGGAACCGGATGATCGCGGAAATGCCGGTCGAGTTGATGTACTGGACCCTGCTGAAGTCGAGGACGAGGTGCGCGGCGCCGGCCGTGGCGAGGCTCTCGAGGCTGGACTCGAACTGCTCGTAGCTCGGGGCATCGATGAAGCCATCGAGCTGGACCAGGGTGTAGGGAAGACCCGCCTCCCCCTCGGTGACGCGCTCCTCGGACTTCACGATCAGCTGGCTCATGGGGCTCTCTCCTCGGGTGGGGGGCGGGGCGCGTGGATTGTAGCCCTCTCCCGGGGGACGAGGTAGGCCGCCGAGCGTCGAAGCCCGGTGGAGATCCCGCCCGGGCTCATGGTAGAGTCCTCCTCGGAAGAGGTTCACCCATGCCGCCGAAGCTGCTGTTCGACCTGACCGGGATCGACCTCGAGGGCACCGCCTTCGGGATCGAGGAGATCCGTGGCCGGAACTCCCAGCGCTTCGAGATGGAGATGCTCGAGCGCATCATCCATTTCGACCCGGAGTCCGGGCGCTCGGTGGGCTTCCGTCCGATCCGGGAAGACGAGTTCTGGGCTCGGGGCCACTTCCCCGGCCGCCCGGTCTTCCCCGGTGTCCTGATGATCGAGAGCGCCGGACAGCTCTGCAGCTTCTTCTATTCCGAGAAGTTCGGCAGCGACAAGGTCATGGGCTTCGCGGCCTGCGACGAGGTGAAGTTTCGAGGGATGATCCAGCCAGGGGACGAGATGGTGATCCTCTCCGAGGTGATCGACATCCGACCCCGGATCGCCCGCTTTCAGACCCAGGTGGTCGTCGCCGACGAGGTCCGCTTCGAGGGCATCATCGTCGGAATGCCCCTCTAGGCTCCCCTCCCACGCCTCCAGCGGCAAGAAAGCCGTGGATCGCGGGAATCCGAAAATCCCCACAGAACGAAGCTCCGCCGCGTAGGTGTGTTGCGCTCGAGGATCTCCTCGGGCTCGGACACCGCCCGGGGCCCGCTCCCCGGGATTCCCCCATTGAGGACAGACTCCCCCCCGGGGGAGGAAGGAGCCCGCCGTGAAGGCACTGATCCCGCTCATGATCGCCGTACTCGCCACCACCCTCGCGATTCCGCTGAACGCGACCGACGGCCTGATCGCGCGCTGGGCTCTCGACGAGGCGAATGGCTCCGTCGTGGTCGACTCCTCCGGAAACGGATTCGAGGGCACGGCCTACGGCGCCCAACCCGCCCCGAGTCCGCTCAACGGCGCGCGGAGCTTCGAAGAGCCGGCCTTCGTCGGCATCCCCGACGCGTTCTCGGTGCCCGCCCAGATCGCGGCTCTCGACCAGGGGTCGATCTCGATCTGGTTCCGGATCGACGAGGTCCTCCCGGTCTCCACCCTCCTGCCGATCCTCTACCTGGGGAACAACGACATTTCGCCGAACGACGAGGCGATCGTCATCGAGCTGGGACACGGCGCGGTGGGAGGAACCGCTCTCTACTTCACCTACTATCTGCACGGCTCCACGCCCCTCTGCTTCGACACGATCTTCAACCTCGAGGTCGGGGTCTGGCACCACTTCGTCGTCACGGTGGGCCCGGACTTCAACACGGCCTACCTGAACGGCCAGGAGCTGACCGGGCGCGACTACAACGCGGGCGGACCCGGCGATCGGTACTTCTTCTCCGATGTGCCGAATCCCCAGGTGCTCTGGCTCGGGAAGGGTTACGCCAAGGAGCTCCCCGAGCTTCGCTACCACGACGGTCTGATCGACGAGGCGTCGATCTACAGCCGCGCCCTGACCGCCCAGGAGGTGGAGACCCTCTGGATCCTCGGAGCTCCCCCGACCACCATCTTCCAGCGGGGAGACATCAACTCCGATGGGGTCTTCGATCTGGCCGATCCGATCGGGGTCCTCGATCACCTCTTCGGGACGGGTGGAATCGCCTGCGAGAGCGCGGCCGACTCGAACGACGACGGTACCCTCGACCTCTCCGACGCGATCCACGCCCTCGGGAGCCTCTTCGGCTTCGGACCGGAGCCTTCGGCTCCCTTCCCGGACTGTGGTGCGGAGCTGACCCCGGACACGCTCTCCTGCAGCGACCCCGGCTGCTGAGACCCCAGCGGCACCGCCCGCGAGCGGAGCGCACGAACGCAAGAGAGCCCGGCCCCCGCGCGATCGCGGTGGCCGGGCTCTCTCCTTGAAGGACCCTCGGTTCAGGAGGGGTGATCGCCCGAAGGGCGCGATTCCGAACCGGGCCGTGAGCCCGGGTGGCCTCGAACCTGTGGCTTCAAACCCATGGGTTCGAATTGGCGGAGAGGGCGGGATTCGAACCCGCGGTACCCCGAAGAGTACGCTGGCTTAGCAAGCCAGTGCTTTCGACCACTCAGCCACCTCTCCGCGGTGACTCGAAACTTCTCGATCCCTCTTCGGCGTTTGAGGCCAGGAAACTGGAGGGCTTCCCGGTCGGGGCGTCGAATCGGCGAGGGCTCCATCTGCGGCGAAGCGGACTTCGCGAGCGGCGAGGAGCGACCCCTCCGAGCGGTGTCGAGCGCGGGATTGTAACGGTAGTGCCGATCTCGGCAAGAGTTCCGAATGGCCGCCCGATGCCCCCTTGCCGCCGCCCCCCCACATCCCTACGATCGGGGGTCGCTCGTTCGCGCACGGAAGCGCGTCGGGCGATCTGTTCCCGCTCGCCGGATGGGAGCCCACGACACATCCGTCCTCTCGCTTCCCCGCTTGAATCCCAGGGCCTCTGCATGGCTTCTGGTGGGTCAGAGGCCCTCATGGGCCAGGGGAAGCGATCACAGGGTGTCGCTCAGGCATCTCTCCCGGATTCCATTGGACCTCCGACCGTACTTTCCACCGACCCCCGGCCGTCCCCACCCCTCACGGGGTGCGCCGCGCCGATCTCGGACCGGGCATGGGCCACCTCTCCCAGGTCGCCCATCCGCGTCCTCGTCCCCGGTGTCCGGTCTCTGGTCCCCTTGGAGCCGGGTCCCCGGTCCGCGCCCCGACGCGGCCGTGGGGAGCCCTCCCTCCCGAGCTCGAGCGACGAGGCCCCCACGGGCCCCGCGGGACACTGGAGCGCGACCAGGGAAGCACGAGGGGGATCGCTTGGCTCTTACTCTCTTCGAGTCCGATGGGGCCCGACGGATCCACGATGAGATCCGGCGTCGGGTCGGAGACAAGGCATTCCGCACCTGGTTCGAAGGGGTCGAGCTCCTGCCCCGGCCGGGGGATCAGCTCGAGGTTCATGTCCCCACCTCTTTCCACCGGGCGTTCCTCGGGGACCGCTACCAGACCCTGATCAGCGACTCGGCTGCCGCCGTCCTCGGAGGTCGGAGCTACGAGCTCCTGTTCGTCGCGCCGCCCCATGTGGGGGCGGTCACGACCCCCGAAGTCGAGTCGCCAACCCCCGCGCCCCCTCACTCGCAGCCCTTCGACCTCGACGGCTTCGTGGTCGGCGGCGCGAACCGGCTGGCTCTCAACGCCGCGAGGGCGGTCGCCGAGAGACCCGGGACCGACTACAACCCCCTCTTCATCCACGGGGGCGTCGGTCAGGGGAAGACCCATCTCCTGAGCGCGATCGCGACTCACTACCGCAGCCTCGGGTGGTCGTCGGTGATCTCAGTCAGCTGCGCCCGCTTCACCGACGACTTCATCAAGGCGATCGCCTCTCAGAAGATCCTGGAGTTCCGTCGACGGCTGCGGGATGCGGACGCGCTCCTGATCGACGACGTGCAGTTCCTGGCGATGAAGTCGAAGACCCAGGAGGAGTTCTTCCACACCTTCAACACGCTGATCAACCTCGGTCGCCAGGTCGTCCTCTCGGCGGACTGTGCCCCTGGTGAGCTCCCGGGGATCGAGAAGAGGCTCGCGAGCCGCTTCGGGGCCGGCCTCGTGGCCGATCTGGGCAGCCCGGACACCGAAACCCGCATGGAGATTCTCCGCCGCAAGGGAGAGGAGCTGGACCTCGAGCTCTCCTCCGAGATCTGCGAGGAGGTCGCCGGTGTGGTGCGGGGCAGCGCGAGAGAGCTGGCCGGGGTCGCCAAGCGCCTCCACAGCGTGATTCACCTCGAAAAGCGCCCCCTGGACCTTGAGAGCACCCGCGGAGTCCTGAGTGAGCTCTATGGCTCGATGGCCCCGTCGATCGACCTCGATCGGATCGACCAGGGCGTCTGCGAGGAGTTCGATGTGAGCCGGGTGGAGCTCCATTCGAAGAAGCGGACGCGCTCGATCGTGGTTCCCCGCCAGATCGCCATGTTCCTCGCGCGTCGTCATACCTCCGCCTCCCTGAAGGAGATCGGCCATCACTTCGGCGGCCGGGACCACACGACCGTGATCCATGCGGTGGAGAAGATCCAGAGCCTCAACAGGAGCGATCGGACGTTTCGCCGGCGGATCGAGGCGGTCGAGAAGATGCTGCTCCGGTGATCCGGAGCCCGTCTCGGAAGCGAGGAGCGAGCCGCGCAGGGATCCCCCGCGCGGCTCGTTCTCATCCCGGAGAGCACGCCGAGAGGAGATCGCAAGCGGTGGAAAACCGAACGACAATCGGAGGGGCAACTCACGATGCGCAGAGGAGACCTCGCTCGAACCAAGCCGCCTCGAGAACGTACCTGGGGACAACCCGGTCCGAGTTCTTCAGTCCTTCCCGACGCATCATCGAGGCGTCCACAGCTCCGAGGGTCGTGACTCTTTCTCTAAGTGTTTTCTATGGTTGAGTTTGTGGTTGATCTAGCGGCGGTTTTCCACATTCCTGGGCTGCGTGATGAAGATGACGATGAAAAATCATCATCATCAAAGAAATCACTCCCCCCGATCACCCTTGGAGAGGCGTCTCCGGCCCCCCTCGACCATCCCCCATAAACCAATATTCCGAAGTGGTTTACGATAGTGGCGAGAACCCCTGTATTGGTTGATCGGAGCCCTCTCTGCGCGTATCATGACGCACCTCGCGCGGAGTCGTCTCCGCGCCGCTCTCGGAGGGGGAGTTCCGAGCCGATCCCTGACCATGCCAGCGACCGGACCAATGAAGGGCTGAGGCTTCAGCTCCTCGGTCGCGACACCTTGTGAGAACCCCCCCGCCCTCCCTGGCGATGCCCGCGTTCCGGGCGACGATCGGGGCCGTTCGGTCCCCGAGCTCTCGATCGAGAAGAGGAGCAGCGAATGAAGATCCAGTGCCACTCCAAGGAGCTCTTCGAGGCGGTCGGGCTGGCCGCCGGGGTCGTCCCGAACAACGCGACGCGACCGATCCTCCAGACCCTGCTCCTCGACGCCTCCCCGAGCGGGCTCGTCGTCAAGGGAACCGACCTGGAGGTGGGACTCTCCGCCCGGGTCGACGGGGTGATCTGCGAGGAGCCGGGGCAGGCCGCCATTCCCGCCGCGCGCCTTCAGGGGATTCTCCGGGAGTCGCGGAGCGAGAAGGTCGACCTCGAGGTCGTCGACGATCAGGTCCGCATCGTGGCCGGCGGCTCCCGCTTCAAGGTGCCGGTTCTCCCCCACGAGGAGTTCCCCCAGCTCGACTTCCGTCCCCCCTCGCCCGCGCTCCGCGTGCAGCGTGAGGCGCTCCTCGGCCTCCTCCGTCGGGTCTCGGTCGCGGCGACACGCGATGCCACCCGCTTTCAGATGCACAGCGTGCTCATCGACTGTGGCGAAGAGTCCCTCCGCCTCGTCTCGACCGACGGCAAGCGGATGGCGGTCGGCGAGCTCCCCCTCGACGCCGAGCAGAAGAAGGGGGTCGAGAACGGGCAGTACATCCTCCCCCTGAAAGGCGTGGAGCTCCTGATGAAGATCCTCGACCAGGAGCCGGAGGAGGAGATCGAGCTCCATCTCGATCAAAACGAGGTGACCTACGCCTCCGATCGGATCTCTCTCTCGTCGCGGCTCGTCGAGGGGCGCTACCCCGAGTACGAGCGCGCCATTCCTGCGGAGATCGAGCATGTCTTCTCGGTCGAGACCGAGGAGCTCCTGGTGGGACTCCGGCAGGCCTCCCTCATGACGACGAAGGAGACGAACTCCGTCCGCTTCGCGTTCGGCTCCGGCGGGGTCGTCCTCTCCACGGTCGCCTCGAACGTGGGCGAGTCGCGGATCGAGGTCTCCGCCCAGCGCGAGTCCGGCGAGGAGGAGGAGTTCACCATTCACTTCAATCCGGGCTACCTGATCGATCTCCTCCGGGTGATCGACTCTCCGCGCATCGTGGCCAGCTTCCGTGATCGGAAGACCGCCGGCCTCTTCTCCCTCCCCGAGGGTGGAGCGAACTACCGGCACATCGTGATGCCGCTCGTGGTCTCCGATGGTGGCACCACCGGGGAGTGACTCCCCGTCCAACGACGGCTCGGGCGCTCCCCCCCGGGAGCGGCCAGGACACCCCCCGGGAGGCGAGCTTGGTTCGACCGGTCCGACGGTCTTCCTCAGAAGAATCTCCCGTGGATCCGGCTCGTCCCCGGGTTCGCTACCGCGAGCTCGAGGCGCGAAGGGTGCCGGATCTGCCGAGTCTCGGTCAGACCTTCGATCAGCTCCTGCGTGACTTCGCGCCGACCGTCGAGAGCGCTCGCAGTCGTCCCCGCCGTCGCGCGGGTGGTGACGGCGACCTCCCGGATGTCTCCCGCGCTGCGAGTCGAGGCGAGAGGCGACTGGAGGAGCTGGCAGGGATCTGGGCTCGCGCGGTCGGTGAGGAGATCGCCGGGATCTCCACGCCGATCCGCTACCGCGGCGGGGTCCTGACGATCGAGATCGACTCGGCTCCCCTCGCGGCGGAGCTGGGAACCTTCGCACGGGACCACCTCCGCACGGCCCTCGCGGCCGAGGGGCTCCCCGAGCTCTGCGACCTGAAGTTCAAGGTCCGGACCTGAGTCCGGAGCGGTGGAGAGACCGGGCGTCGATCCACCGTCTCCGCCTCGGACGGATCTCCTGAGAGGAACGAAGTTGAACGAAGACGTTCAGCCCGACTACTCCGCGTCGAGCATCAAGGTGCTCGAGGGCGCCGAGGCGGTCCGCAAGCGCCCGGGCATGTACATCGGAGGCACGGGAATCGACGGGCTCCACCACCTCGTGTGGGAGGTCGTCGACAACTCCGTCGATGAGTTCATGGCCGGCGTCGCCACCAAGATCCAGGTCAGGATCCACGAGGACGGCTCGGTCACGGTCTCCGACGATGGCCGTGGGATCCCCGTGGACTTCCACGAGGACCAGGGGATGTCCGCTCTCGAGGTCATCATGACCAAGCTCCACGCGGGCGGTAAGTTCGAGAACAGCGCCTACAAGGTCTCGGGCGGCCTTCATGGAGTGGGGATCTCCGTCGTGAACGCACTCTCCGACCTCCTCGAGGTCGAGGTGCACCGGGAGGGCAAGGTCTATCGGCAGACCTTCTCCCGCGGACTCTCCACGAGCGAGCTGGAGAAGATCGGAACCTCGGACCAGCGGGGAACCACCGTTCGTTTCCGACCGGACGCGGAGGTCTTCGACACCACCGATCTCGTCTACGAGACGATCGCCAAGCGCCTCCGCGATATGACCTACCTCAACGCGGGGCTCGAGGTGACGCTGACCGACGAGCGTTCCGAGGCGACCGACACCTTCTACTTCCCGGAGGGGCTGCGGGCCTACATCGGACGGATCAACGAGAAGAAGACCGCGATCTACGACGAGGTGATCCAGTTCGACAAGACGGATGGGGATGTCCGGGTCGAAGTGGCGATGCAGCACAACGACGGATACGCCTACGACCAGATCTTCAGCTACGCGAACAACATCGCGACGAAGCACGGCGGGACCCACCTCTCCGGCTTCAAGTCCGCTCTCACGCGCTGCCTGAACAAGTACGCCAAGGACTCGAACCTCCTCAAGAACGACTCGATCGATGGTCGTGACTACCTGGAGGGTCTGGCCGCGGTCGTCAGCGTCAAGATGCCCAACCCTCAGTTCGAGGGTCAGACGAAGGAGAAGCTCGGCAACACCGAGATCGAAGGAATCGTCACCTCCCTCGTCCACGATGCCTTCACCGCCTTCCTCGAGCAGAACCCGACCGTCGCGAAGAAGGTCGTCACCAAGGCGATCGACGCGGCCCGGGCCCGCGAGGCCGCGCGGAAGGCGCGCGACCTCACCCGTCGGAAGGGCCTCCTCAGCTCCGGAAACCTCCCCGGGAAGCTCTCCGACTGCCGCACCCGCAATCGGGATGAGGCGGAGATCTTCATCGTGGAGGGAGATTCGGCGGGAGGGTCCGCGAAGCAGGGGAGGGACTCGGAGTTCCAGGCGATCCTCCCGATCAAGGGGAAGATCCTCAACGTCGAGAAGACCCGCTTCGACAAGATGCTCAAGCACGAGGAGATCCAGACGATCATCACGGCGCTCGGCACCGGGATCGGAACGGATGAGTTCAACCTCGAGAACCTGCGCTACGGTCGGGTGATCATCATGACCGACGCGGATGTGGACGGCTCACACATCCGGACCCTGCTCCTCACCTTCTTCTTCCGCCAGATGTCCGAGCTCACCGAGAAGGGTCACATCTACGTCGCCCAGCCCCCCCTCTACCGCCTCAAGTGGAAGAAGGAGGACCGGTACATCCTCAGTGAGAACGAGCTCGAGGCGACCCTCATCGAGATCAGCGGCGCGGATGCTCACCTCGCGCACCCCTCCACGGGCTCGCAGGTCCGAGGCGCCGATCTCGTCGACTTCTTCGACCGGGTCGCGACCCTTGACCGGATGCGCGCGAGGCTTCGCCGCCACGGCTTCGGCCTCCGCCGCTGGCTGGTCGAGCAGTGGGACGCACAGCAGGATGTCCCTCGCTTCCTCGTACGCCGGGAGGGTGAGGAGCTCCCGTTCTTCAACGAGCAGGACTACCGCAACCATCTCGCCGAGCTCGGCCGCGAGCTGGGGCGCGACCCGAAGATCGCGGACCCGGTCGGACTTCAGGTGATCCATGAGGAAGGTGGCGCGGAGGGGGCACCGGACCTCGAGGTGGTGGAGCTCCCCGACGCCTCCCGCACTGCGGAGTCGATCCGCGCGATCGTCTCCCTCGGCTTCCCGGCCTCCGAGATCTTCGAGGAGGAGAAGCGGGTCGACATCCACGAGATCCCCGTCTTCGACTTCTCGGGGGAGGGAGTCGAGGAGGTCCCTGTCTTCAGCGTCGCGATCGACGGGACCGAAGGCGGCGCGAGCGGGCTGCCGGAGGCGCGCGACCGCTTCCTGGAGCTCATGAAGTCGAAGGTCCAGATGACCCGATTCAAGGGGCTGGGCGAAATGAACCCGGACCAGCTTCGGGAGACCACCATGGATCCCGAGAAGCGCTGCCTCTATCGCGTGACGATCGAGGACCAGGTCCAGGCGGATGAGATCTTCACGATCATGATGGGCAGTCAGGTCGAGCCGCGGCGTGAGTACATCGAGAAGTACGCCCTCGACGCGCGCTCGCTCGACATCTGAGCCGTCGACGCGCCCGGCCCGAGCGTCGCCCAGGGAGGAACTCATGAAGGCACGGACCTCGATCTGCGAGTTCGCGCGCTGGAAGGCGGGGGGGGAGCGCTTCGTCTGCCTCACCGCCTACGATGCGCCCACCGCCCGCATCCTGGAGTCCTCCGGAGTCCCCATGATCCTGGTCGGGGACTCGGTCGGGAATGTCGTGCTCGGCCACGCGGACACGGTACCCGTCACCGTGGATGTCATGGTCCATCACACGGCGGCGGTCCGGCGTGGCGCTCCTCATTCCTTTGTGGTCGCCGACATGCCCTTCGGCTCCTTTCAGGTCTCCGAGGAGGAGGCGGTCCGCAACGCGGTGCGCCTCGTGCAGGAGGGCGGCGCGGATGCGGTGAAGCTCGAGGGGGGTCGGGAGAGATGCGCGGCGATCGAGAGGATCGTCGCGGCGGGGATCCCCGTCGTCGGCCATCTCGGGCTCACTCCCCAGAACGCCACTCAGCTCGGGGGCTACCGCGTCCAGGCCGCGGACGCCGCCTCCGCGATCCGGCTGATTCGTGAGGCGGCGCTCCTCGAGGCCGCCGGGGCCTTCGCGATCGTGCTCGAGTGCATCCCGGAGCAGGTCGCGGCGCTGGTGACCGAGCGAAGCACCGTCCCCACGATCGGAATCGGGGCGGGGAGCGGGGTCGATGCCCAGGTCCTCGTCTTCCACGACCTGATCGGGATCTCGAGCGGGTACTCCCCTCGCTTCGTCCGCAGCTATCTCGACGCCGAAGAGCGCCTCCGCGAGGCGGTCGGGCGCTTTCGCGAGGATGTCTCGACCGGCAGCTTCCCGGGAGATGGGGAGAGCTTCTCCATGGCGGACGAGGCCCTCGCGGTCCTCCGCCAGGCGATGACGACGACGAGCACGGAGGAGGTCCTGAAGCAGTGATCCGCTCGAACGACCCCCGAGGGCCCATCATCATCCAGGGGCCTGGCGCCATCGGGCGCCTGCTCGCTGCGCGGCTCGATCGCGCAGGCCACGCGGTCCAGCTGCTCGGTCGCCACGGCTCGCGCTCCGAGATCGACCCCGGCCCGCGGAAGCGAAGCGTCCTCCTTCATGAGAATGGCCGGCGCACCCACAAGGCCTCCTTGCTGCATCGGCTCCCGGGGGAGAGCCTCCCGAGGTCGGGCTCCCTCCTGATCGTCACCACGAAGGCCTTCGATGTGCGTGAGGCGATCCGGGAGGGTCTGCGGAGCGTGACGCCGACCGCCCCGATCCTCATCCTCTCCAACGGCCTCGGCCATGACGAGACCCTCGCGGAGCTCACGGAGATCCGCCCGACCCTGCTGGGGACCATCGCGTGCGGCGCCTGGGCCACCGGGGACCTCGCGGTCGAGGATGGCGAGGTCCACTGCGTGGGGGATGGACCGGTCGTGATCGGTCCCTCGCCGGCGGGAGACCCCATTGATGCATCGCGGGTCGCCGACCTGCTCCGCTCCGCCGGATTCGACGCCCACTCGACCGCAGACGGACGGCGCGCCCAGTGGCTCAAGGCGGCCCTCAACTGCGGACTGAACCCGGTGGCGACCCTCCTCGGGAGCCCGAACGGGGAGATCCCCGGCAGCAACTACTTCTCCTGGGCGGTCGAGGCCGCGCGGGAGACCGCGCTCGTCGGTCGGGCGACCGGACTCGACCTCCCGGAGAGCGGATGGAGGAGCCGGCTCGAGGAGCTCTGCTCCGCCACCGCCCCGAATCGCTGCTCGATGCTTCAGGATCTCGACGCGGGTCGCCAGCTGGAGATCGATCACCTCAACGAGTGGGTGGCCCGGAGGGCGAACCGCCTTCAGGTCCCCGCGCCTCGGAACCGCCGGCTCGCGAGCGCCTTCGCCGGTGACAGCCGGACCCTGGTCCGGCAGTTCCGGGAGGCCCTGCGCCAGGACGGGGTCAGCCCCGTCCCCTCGATCGAAGGAACTGAGCCCGTCCACCGGACGGCGGAAGCGGAGATCGGATCATGACCGAAGATCAGCGGATCCAGCCCCTCAGCATTGAGGAGGAGATGAAGGGTTCGTACCTGACATACGCGATGAGCGTGATCATCCAGCGCGCTCTCCCTGATGTCCGGGACGGCCTGAAGCCTTCTCAGCGACGGATCCTCGTCGCGATGAACGACCTCAACCTGGGGCCTCGCTCGAAGCACCGGAAGTGCGCCAAGATCGCCGGTGACACCTCGGGCAACTACCACCCGCACGGCGAGTCGGTGATCTACCCGACCCTCGTCCGGATGGCCCAGGACTTCAACATGCGCGAGCCGCTCGTCGACCCCCAGGGGAACTTCGGCTCGATCGACGGAGACCCGCCGGCGGCGATGCGATACACCGAGGCGCGCATGACCGCCGCGACCCCGGAGATGCTCGAGGACCTCGACAAGGACACGGTCGACTTCGCCCGCAACTACGACGACACCCGGGACGAGCCGACGGTCCTGCCGGCGAAGTTCCCGAACCTCCTCGTCAACGGCGGCTCCGGAATCGCCGTCGGGATGGCCACCAGCTTCGCGCCGCACAACCTGCGGGAGGTCGGGGAGGCGCTCCTCGCGGTCCTCGACAACCCCGACATCACCCTCAACGAGCTGATGGAGAAGATCCCCGGTCCGGACTTCCCCACCGGCGGGGTGATCTGCGGGAAGTCGGGGATCCTCGCCGCGTACACCAAGGGCAAGGGCATCCTGACCCTCCGCGCGAAGGTGACGACCGAGGAGAAGAAGAAGAAGACCCAGCTCGTCGTCACCGAGATCCCCTATCAGGTCTCCAAGTCGAAGCTCGCCAGCGACATCGCGAACGGGGTGAAGGAGGGTCGCCTCACCGGCATCAGCGATGTCCGCGACGAGTCGGACAGCCGCACCGGGATCCGCCTCGTCATCGAGCTGAAGCGTGGCGAGAACGACGAGGTCATCCTCAATCAGCTGTTCAAACACACGCCGCTGCAGACGAGCTTCTCCATCCAGCAGATCGCCCTCGTCAACGGTCGTCCCCGGACGCTCAGCCTCCGCGAGCTGCTGCTCAGCTACCGGGATCACCGCACGGTCGTGATCCGTCGTCGCGCGCGGTACCTGCTGGAGAAGGCCGAGTACAAGGCCCACATCCTCGAGGGGTACCTGATCGCCCTCGACAACATCGATCGCATCATCGAGCTGATCCGCAACTCGCACACCGTCGACGACGCCCGCAGCAGCCTCATGGGCGAGTTCGGCCTGACCAGGATCCAGTCCGACGCGATCCTCCAGATGCGCCTGCAGCGCCTGACCGGTCTCGAGCGCCTCAAGATCGAGGAGGACCTCGCGAAGACACGGGAGGAGATCGAGTACCACCGCCAGGTCCTCACCGACGATGGTCTGGTGACCGAGATCATCCGGGAGGACATCCACGACATCCTCAAGAAGTTCCCCTCGAAGCGTCGCTCCCGAATCGAGGATGCGGTCGAGGACATCGACATCGGAGACCTGATCAGCGAGGAGCAGGTGGTCGTCACGCTCACCCATCAGGGATACGTGAAGCGGACCCCCCTCTCCACCTATCGCAGCCAGGGTCGCGGCGGCTCGGGGATCTCGGGAGGCAAGGCGCGGGATGGAGACTTCATCAAGAATCTCTATGTCGCGAGCACTCACGACCAGATCCTCTTCTTCTCGAACTTCGGCAAGGTCTACTGGCTGAAGGTGTACGAGATCCCGGACATGGCCCGCACCTCTCTCGGGCGCGCCATCGTCAACCTCCTCCCGCTTCAGAAGGGTGAGGAGGTCCTCACCACGATTCAGGTGAAAGAGTTCGATGAGCGGATGCTCGTCTTCTCCACCCGGAACGGGATCGTGAAGAAGACCGCGCTCAAGGCATACTCGCGCCCCCTCAAGACAGGGATCATCGCGATCAGGATCGAGGAGGGAGACTCCCTCATCGGTGTCTCGCTGACCCGGGGTGATGACGAGATCATCCTCTCCTCGGCGCGAGGCATGGCGATCCGCTTCGCGGAGGGGGATGTCCGTGAGATGGGGCGGGCCTCCCGCGGCGTCCGGGGGATCGATCTCCAGGACGGTGATCAGGTCGTCGGGATGACGGTCGTCCGGGAGGGGGGCTCTCTCCTGACCATCTGCCAGAACGGCTACGGCAAGCGCACCTCGTTCAGCGAGTACCGCACCCAGCGCCGCGGCGGCAAGGGCCTCATCGACATTCGGACGCCGGATCGAAACGGTCCCGTCGTGACCGCGCTCGCGCTCGAGGAAGACCCCGATGTCATGATGATGACCCAGGGCGGAATGCTCGTCCGGATCAGCGTGGAGGGCGTCCGGGAGATCGGGCGCAACACCATGGGGATCCGCCTGATCCGTGTCCGGGACGGGGATCGCCTCGTCGGGGCGGAGCTCGTCGAGGCGAGCGACGAGGAGGAGCCGGCGGAGGCCGTGGCCGACGCCGAGAGCTCCGAAGCGGAGTCCGGCGCGGAGCCGCCTCCCTCGGAGGAGTGATCCGACCGGGAGACCGACTGGGTGGAGGCCCCGCGCGGATCGTCCGCGCGGGGCCTCCACGCATCTTCGGGAGATTCACCGTCCGCGTTCGCTGACCGCGACCGGGTCCCGCGCGACGAAAACGACGACCGCGTCGAGCGAGGCTTCCTCCTGCTCCCACTCCTCCATCGAAACCTCTTTCCATCAGGGGACTTGGGAACCTCGATGGAAAGTCCTTGCGATGGGGTCATCCACCCGGTCCGGAGTCCGCCTGCGTCCCCTGTTTTCCCGCGTCATTCCGGGCCGAGAACGGCTTGTCCTCGTCGTTGAAAGATGGGACACCATGACGATGGTCGGAGTTCGGCTCGGACGCTCGGGGTGGTCGTTGGACACCTCCAGACAGGAGCGCCGAGGAACCGTCGGACCTCCCTGCGGACTCGTCTCCGGGGGGATCGGCGAGCCACCATCGATCCGCCCCACCGCCCCCCTCCATCGGCGCCCGCCCGGTGGGGAGCGGCCGGTCGGATCGATCGTCCGCGAGCGCTGAGCGCCGCGGGCCATCCCGGCGAGCTCCCGACCCAGGATTTCCCGCGTGGTCGCGCATCCCGAGGTCCGCACCGCACCTTCCGATCGGACCCTGACGATGTCGTCCAGCTCCGCCTGAGGACCCCCGCGGTCCCCGGGGGGCGCCGTAGCCGGGGGGATCTCCCTGGGGAAGCCGAGGAGCGGCCCTCAGGTCAGGTGATTCAGGATCAGGAAAACCGGTTCCCGGAGCTTCCGTGAAGTGGAGCCGGTCGACGCCCTCGCGGCCGTCGACCCCGACTCCTTCCGGTCGCAGAGGACCCTTCGGGGGTTCCTGTTCCCGTGGTGCCGATCGGACCAAGGTGAGCTGCATGAGCATCAGTGCAAACGGTGCGTCGGCCCACGGTGACCTGTCCTCCGCCCGGAACGGGGCGTCCCCCTCCATCCCCCGGGTGGAGGAGAAGGCGCTCGTCGTCCAGAGCGACGGCACCCTCCTCCTCGAGGTGCACAGCGCGTCCGCCCAGCGGCTGCGACACGAGCTCTCCGCCTTCGCTCACCTCGAGAAGTCCCCCGAGTACTTCCACGAGTACAGGATCACCCCGATCAGCCTCTGGAACGCGGCGCAGGCGGGCTGGACCGAGGCGAAGATCCTCGGTCTGCTCACGGACAACGCCCGCTATCCCGTCCCCCGCCAGCTCGTCGAGAAGATCGGCGAGGCGCTCGGGAAGTTCGGCCGGGTCGAGCTGGTCCGGGAAGGGGAGGAGCTGATCCTCCGCTCGAGCCGCGAGGGGGACGATGTCCTCTCCTCGCTCGCGGAGCGTCGGACTCTGGAGCCGTACCTCGGTGATCGTCGGGGGGACGGCTCCTTCCGCATCGATCCCGCGCACCGGGGTGTGCTCAAGGTCGCCTTCATCAAGGTCGGGTATCCCCTCGTCGATCGGGCCGGCTTCGAGCGCGGCGCCGATCTCGCCATCGACCTCAACGGCTGCGATCTGCGTGCGTACCAGAGCGAGGCGCTCGACGCCTTCTTCGCCGACCAGGGGGGCGGCGGAGGTTCCGGGGTGGTCGTGCTCCCGTGCGGCGCGGGGAAGACGGTCGTCGGCATCGGGCTGATGAGCCGCCTCGACACCCAGACCCTGATCCTCGCCCCGAACATCACCGCCGTCCGCCAGTGGAAGAAGGAGATCCTCGCCAAGACGGAGCTCCCTCCCGAGGCGGTCGGCGAGTACTCGGGCCAGGAGAAGACGATCGCGCCGATCACCATCGCCACCTACCAGATCATGGCGCACCGCCGATCGAAGACCGATGACTTCACCCATCTCGATCTCTTCGCCGAGCACGACTGGGGGCTGATCATCTACGACGAGGTCCACCTCCTCCCGGCGCCGGTCTTCCGCTTCACCGCGGAGATCCAGGCGCGGCGGCGCCTCGGGTTGACCGCGACCCTCGTCCGCGAGGACGGCCGGGAGGACGAGGTCTTCACGCTCATCGGGCCGCGGATCTACGACCTCCCGTGGAGGGACCTCGAGCAGGGCGGCTTCATCGCTTCCGTCCGCTGCGTGGAGCTGCGGGTCGATCTGCCACGCGAGCGCCGCGAGGACTATGCCGCGGCGGATCGTCGACATCGATTCCGCATCTCGTCCGAGAATCCCCGGAAGCTCGACCAGCTCGTCGAGCTGCTCCGCAAGCACGAGGGGGAGCGGGTGCTGGTGATCGGCCAGTACCTCCGTCAGCTGCGTCGGGTCGCCCACGCGACCGGCGCGCCGCTCATCACCGGACACACACCGCAGGAGGAGCGGGACGTCCTCTACGGACAGTTCCGTCGCGGCGAGATCCCGGTCCTCATCGTCAGCAAGGTCGGGAACTTCGCCGTGGATCTCCCCGATGCGTCCGTGGCCATCCAGATCTCCGGGACCTTCGGGTCGCGGCAGGAGGAGGCTCAGCGACTCGGTCGAGTCCTCCGACCCAAGTCGGATGGTCGCTCCGCGACCTTCTACTCCCTCGTCACCCGGGACTCCCGGGACCAGGACTTCGCCCAGAAGCGGCAGCGCTTCCTCATGGAGCAGGGCTACCAGTACGAGGTGGAGGAGTTCTCTTGAGCACGGTCACCGAGTTCCTGGGGCGACTCCGCAAGGCGGAGCTTCAGACGATCCATCAGTTCTGGCTCCCGGGGGAGCCGGTGCAGACCTCCCGGCAGGAGCTGCAGGTGCGCGTGACCGATGCCCTCTGCCGCGGGAGCGGGGTGGAGGAGCGCATCAAGCGCCTGAACCGGGTCCAGAAGGAGCTGATCATCACCCTCCTCCAGTCTCCGCAGCACATGCTGGAGACCCGGAGCGCGGTGCAGCACCTCGAGACCCGGGGAATCTCCCGGACCGAGGTGGAGAGCTCCTCGCGCATGCTGGTGGAGCGCGGCTTCGTCGAGCGGGTCCGGCCCGAGGCGGTCGGCCCGACACCGGAGGCGGAGCGACTCTCCGTCCCGGACGAGCTGGCGGAGCACCTCGAGCGGGAGCTGGAGGTCGAGCGGATCCCGGTCTCCCCCGCGGACCAGCTCAGCCAGAAGCGCCTCCCCTTCGAGATCGAGTTCGACGAGACCCGGCTCGAGTCCCGCGTCGAAGGCCTCGCCGACCCCGAGCTGGCCGCGCTCGTCCGCATCGCGATCCGCCATCGGGGACTCATCGAGCCGGGGACCCCGGGGGTCCGCTCGATCATCGGAGAGACCTCTTTCGATCGACCGGAGTGGCGGCGCGCTCTCGAGGATGCCGGAATCGGCACCATCGGGAGCCTCTCCCTGCAGGACTTCGGGATCGTCACGCCGACCCCCTCTCTCGTGATCTTTCAGGAGTGGATCCAGCGTCGCGCCCGTCGCGACCTGCAGGTCGAGGAGGTCCCCGACCTCGAGATCGAGGCGGGCGTCGACCTCTACATCGACATCGAGCGGGTCGCGAGTCGGATCGAGACCGCCCCGGCTCGCCTCACCCGGGGCAAGCGCGTCCCGAAGCGGCTGGCCGACTCGATGCGGGGGGAGCTCCAGCTCCCCCGCCTCTCCGATCACCTGGACGGAGACGCGGTCCAGCGGGCCCTGCTCATGGGCCTTCGACTCGGAATCCTCGAGAACTTCGCGGACCACCTGCGCGTCCACGACGACCGCCTGCGCAGCTGGCGGAAGCTCTCCCTCCTGCGGCAGGCCGAGATCCTCATGGGGAAGTTCCTCGATGAGAGCCAGGGGGATCGGTGGAGCTTCCATCAGGAGTCGCTGCGGCAGCTCCTCATCGATCAGCTCATCGAGGAGGCGCCGGCGGGCTGGGTCTCCCTCGATGCTCTCGTCTCCCTCGTCGTCTCGACCTACGTGCTCGAGCTCGAGGAGCGCGAGGTCCGGACCGCCCTGCGGCAAAGGAGGGAGGAGGACTTCTCCCGCGAGAAGCTGCAGTCGACCTTCCAGCGCCTCGGGACCGATCTCCTCTACTGGATCGTGAACCGCTTCCTGCTCCTCGGCATGTGCGAGCTCGGGCTCATCGACGGACGACTCGCCGCGTTCCGCCTCACCTCCCTCGCGAAGGAGCTGCTCGGCATCGCTCGCGAGCCGCGGGAGTGCCGGATCCTCGTGAACCCGGACTTCGAGATCATGCTCTTCACCGAGGGGCTCCGGGGGATGCGCCTCGAGCTGGAGCTCGCCCGCTTCGGCAATCGAACCTCCGCGGAGCGGGTCCGGCGCTACCGCGTCGATCGCGAGAGCATGCGCCGCGGCATCCTGACCGGCCTCGCGGTCGATGATGTCCTCGGGATCCTGGAGGAGGCGTCGAGTCATCCGCTCCCCGATCCGGTCCGTCACGCCGTGCAGGACTGGGGTCGCGACCTCGACTGGGTGACGGCTTCCGCCGCGCTCGTCCTCACCGGCCTCCGGGCGGATCGCTCCGCCGAGCTCCAGCAGGTCCTCGAAGAGGAGGACATCCCCTTCCTCCTCTGCTCCGACGACAGCATCGTCCTCACCGGGTCGCAGACGATCTCGAGGGATGGAGCTCCGCCGGAGGTGCTTGAGATCCTTCGGGAGCACGGGCTGCTGGTCCGGGAGGACCGAGGCAGCGGCCTCGAACTCAGAGCGGAGCGGGGTCGATGATCGGAGAGCCGAAGACCGTCGCGCGGATCGTGGAGCTGGTCCATCTGCCGGTGAACCACGACCCGGAGGCCCTGCGGCAGATCTATTCGATGGTCTCCGTGGCCTGCGGCTACGACAACTTCATCAAGCAGGCGGATGGAGCCCGCCTCGAGACGGCGCCGCCCGCGGGCTCGGGAGGGTCGCGGGTGATGTTCCTGCGGGATCGGATCGTGTTCCAGGAGGAGCGGACGGATGGGACCCTCGAGCACTTCGCTCGCAAGGTTGAGGCGGTGCTCAAGGCGGCGCTTCCGAAGCTCGGCATCCCGATGATCATCGGCCGGACCATCACCCAGAGGCTCCTGCTGGGGGTGCCGGGGGGCGAGTCCGCCGCCGACTTCCTGTCCCGGAAGGCCTTCCGCATCGAGGCGGACGATCTCGAGGGGTTCGAGCGTGCGGGGCAGGTGGTGGGGCTCCGACTCGACTTCCCGATGCGCCAGCCGCAGGAAGCGGGTCACAGGATCCGGATCGAGTCGTTCCTCCGGGAGCCCGGCTCCCTCTTCCTCGAGGATGTCGCGACTTGGAAGATCCCCGTCCAGGGGGCGAACGCCATGCAGATCACCGAGGAGCTCGAGCAGGTCGACGAATTCGTCGGGGACCGGGTGATCCGCTTCCTCGGCGGGCTCGGGCGCTCGGGCTGAGGAGTCCGCGTTGAAGACCCGCATCGCACTCCTCCCCTTCGATGCTCGCGAGGGGGACCGCGCGGGGAACCTCGAGCGCGTCTCCCGGGCGGCAGCGGATGCGGCCGCGGCCGGGGCGCGGATCCTCGTCGTCCCCGAGATGTGGTCCTGCGGGTACGATCTCGCTGCCGCCCGCGCGGAGGGCGAGAGGCCGGGGGGGTCCTGGTGCCGGGAGATCGCCGCCGTGGCCGAGCTCTCGCGGGAGCACTCCATCGCGATCATCGGCTCGATGATGGAGCCCCCCGCCACGCCGGGTGGTCTCCCCTCCAACTGCGCCTTCATCCACGACGGAGGAGAGCTCCTCTCGCGCTACGCCAAGGTCCATCTCTTCGGTCCCCTCGATGAGGATCGATACGTCGCTCCCGGGGAGACCCTCCCCGCGGCGGTGGAGGTCGGCGGGCTCCGGGTCGCCACCGCGATCTGCTACGACCTCCGGTTCCCGGAGCTCTTCCGACCCGCCTCCCTGGGGGGGGTGGACCTCTGGTGCGTCCCGGCTCAATGGCCGGAGTCGCGGATCGGCCAGTGGAGGGCCCTGCTCGTCGCCCGCGCCATCGAGAACCAGTGCTTCGTGGCGGGGGTGAATCGGCGTGGTCGGATGGGGGAGATCCTCTTCGGAGGGCATGCTCTGCTCGTCGGACCGACCGGGGAGATCCTGCTCGACTCCGCGGATCGTCAGGACCTCCTGATCGGCGACTTCGATCGGGAGGTGGCCCGATCGCTGCGGGAGAGCTTCCCGGTGCTGGGGGATCGGCGCCCCGACCTGTACTAGGCGGTCGGGTCGCTCTCTCGCGTCACCGCGGCGAGGATCTCGGAGAGCAGCATCCTGCGGTCGACCGGCTTCGGCACGTAGGCGGTGCACCCTGCGGCGAGGCAGCGCTCCCGATCCCCCACCATCGCCTGAGCGGTGAGCGCGATGATCGGTGTCGTCTCTCCCCGGCGTCGAAGCTCCGCGGCCGCGGAGTAGCCGTCCAGAACGGGCATCTGCATGTCCATGAGGATCACATCGTAGGCCTCGTCCGCCGCATTCGCCCGCTCGACCTCGGCGAGCGCCTCCCGGCCATCGCAGGCGATCCCGAGCTGAATCCCCTCGCGCTCCAGAAGGAACACGAACAGGTTCCGGTTGGTCGGCGAGTCCTCGACCAGGAGGACGCGCAGACCCTCCAGCGACGGCAGGCTCTCCACTGGGAGGCTCGCCTCGTTTCGGGGGGCGGGCGTCGGGATCCCGCTCCACGGGGCGCCGATGTCGGCGGCTCGGATCGTGACTCGGAAGGTCGAGCCGACCTCCGGCTCGCTGTGGACCAGCTCGACCTCCCCTCCCAGCATCGAGGCCATGCGGCGGCTGAGCGCGAGCCCCAGCCCCGTGCCACCGAATCGACGGGTGATCGATGTGTCCGCCTGCTCGAACTCGGAGAAGATCCGGTCGACCTTGTCCGGGCCGATTCCGACGCCCGTGTCGATGACATCGAACACCAGCCGGATCGCGCCGGACTCCCGGGCCGCGCGGAGCTGCACGCGCACCGAGCCCTCAGGGGTGAACTTGATCGCGTTCCCGATGATGTTGAGGAGGATCTGCCGCAGCCGCATCGGGTCGGTCTCGACCGCCTCCGGGACCGAGCCGACCTTCTCGAACTCGAGCGTGAGGCCCTGCTGGCTCGCGCGACCCGCGAGGAGCGACGTCACCTCACCCGTGAGCTGATCGACGGAGCACGGGAGCTCCTCGATCTCCACCTTCCCCGCCTCGATCTTGGAGAGATCGAGGATGTCGTTCACGAGGTCGAGGAGATGTCGTCCATTGCGGTCGATGGTCTGGACGAACTTGAGCACCTCGGGGTCTCGGACCTGCTCGATCGCGAGCTCGCTGAAGCCGAGGATGGCGGTGATCGGGGTGCGGATCTCGTGGGACATGTTCGCGAGGAAGTCGCTCTTCGCCTCGCTCGCGCGGAGGGCCTCCTGGCGCGACGCCTCGAGTTCGCGAGTCCGCTCACGGACCCGCTCCTCGAGGACTTCCTGAGCCTCCCTGAGCTGTTCGTTGAGCGAGTAGAGCTCGCGGCTCTTCTCCTCGAGGAGCCTCTCCGCCTCCTTGCGCGCTGCTCGTTCCCGCTCGAACCGGGGCTGCCACGGGCTCTCGCCGCCGTACGAGCGGGGGCTCGTGCCGCGCGCGCTCATGGGGTCCGGGTCCCCACCCGGATCACGCGGAAGACGGTCCGATCCTCGTGGTCCTCCCGCTCGATGGAGCTCTCCTCCTCGTAGTGTCGGCAGCAGGCGGCGATCAGGCCTTCGGCCAGATCGGCGAAGGGGCGCTCCGAACGGTAGACCATCTCGAGCTGGTCCCCCTCCTGCCGATGCTCGAAGGAGGGGAGCTCGGAGCCCGGATAGAGCTTGCGGACCTCGACGTGGATGACGGACTCCACCCGACTCAGGAAGGCGAAGGCATCGTCCACTCCCTCGAAGAACTGGGGGTAGAGCTGGGAGAATCGCGTGAAGAGGTGCTCACCGAAGGTCTTCACCAGGATCGGAGCGGAGACTCCGGTCTCCTCGGAGAGGGCGGAGACGATCGAGAGGAGCTCCTTGTGGTCGTAGGCTCCGACCGCGGTGTAGGCGCCTCCGTTCGAGGTCTGCGCCTTCGCGAGGACCGCGTCGCTCGTGTCGAAGCCGAACTTCTCCTCGATGAGCTCCAGGAGCTCGGTGAAGACGATGCCCTTCATGGATCCTCCGATCGCCGTGTCTCGAGTCGGTCGCGCCCAGCCGGCCGGGGGGCTCCTTCTCGTGTCATCGGCTCGGGGGCGGGAGCATCTTGAGGCGGGAGGACGAGGGGCGGGGAGGAACCTCCCGGGTGAGGGCTCGAGAGCGTTCAGGCGGGGTCGAGGAGAGAGCTCCAGAGCGTCGGATCGTCGGACCGCTCCGGGTCGACCCGGACGACGCGGGTCGGGGGTCCGGCGGCGCCGGTGTCGAGGGTGTCGGTCAGGATCAGGTCGTAGACATCCTTGGCCAGGCGGCGGTCGACCGCCCGCTGGTCGCCGACGGCATCGACCCGCCACCCGGCGGCGGCGAGGCGATCGAACGCCGCCTGTCGGAGTCGGGCGTCGGCGGCGGCGATGAGGGCGACTCCGGGGCAGTCGGCGGGGAGCTCGATGCTCACTCGAGCTCTCCCATCACCCGCACCCGGAGCCGGCGGAGATGGGGGTGCCTCCGATGCTCGAAGAGGAAGAGGCCCTGCCAGGTCCCGAGGGTCAGGTCTCCGTCGTCGACATGGATCGTCTCCGAGGTTCGGGTGACCGCCGAGCGCAGGTGGGATGGCATGTCGTCCGGTCCCTCCAGGACATGGGTGTAATGGGGGTCGCTCTCCGGGGCGAGCCGCTCGAACCACCCCTCCACATCCTGTCGGGCCGAGGGATCCGCATTCTCGGTGATGAGGAGACTGGCGCTGGTGTGAAGGACGAAGACCGAGCAGAGCCCGGTGCGGATCCCGGACTCCCGGACGATCTCCCGGACCTCTCCGGTGATCTCCGTCAGTCCCTTGCCGCGGGTCTCCAGCTCGATCGATCGGGTCCGGATCACCCCGCCTCCTTCGCTTTCCCCCGAGGAACAGGTCGGATCGGTCCGGTTCACTGGTCACCGGGACGCCGCGAAACTATCGTCCCGGGGTCCCGTTGGAAAGGACCCCTTCATGTCTCGCGCTCCGATCGCTCTCGCGCTGCTCCTCCTGACCGGCTGCATGGATTACGACGGCAACGCGCCCACCGCGGCGCCGGTGTCCGAAGCCGTCCCCGCCACGCAGCCCGCCGCCGATGCGACCACCCTCCCCTACGCACGAGAGGCGCATCCGGAGGAGAAGCACTTCCGGAACATCCGGCAGCTCACCGATGGGGGGGAGAACGCGGAGGCCTACTTCTCCGCCGACGGGAAGCAGCTCATCTTCCAGTCGAAGCGCCCGCCCCACCAGTGCGACCAGATCTACACCATGAATCTCGATGGCGGGGACCTCAAGCTGGTCTCGACCGGGACGGGTCGCACCACCTGCGCCTACTGGCTCTACCCGAATGACGACAAGGTCCTCTTCTCCTCGACCCACGCCACGAGCGAGATGTGCCCGCCGGTCCCCGACCGCTCGATGGGCTATGTGTGGCCGATCTACGACAGCTACGAGATCTACAAGGCGAACCCGGACGGGAGCGGGCTCGAGGTGCTCGCCCCCTCTCCCGGCTACGACGCGGAGGCGACGATGTCGCCGGACGGGAGCCGCATCTGCTTCACCTCGATGCGGGATGGGGACCTCGAGATCTACTCCATGGCACCGGACGGCAGCGATGTCCGGAGGCTCACGAACACCCCGGGCTACGACGGCGGTCCGTTCTACTCTCCGGATGGCACGAAGATCATCTTCCGCGCGAGTCGCCCCGAGGGACCGGCGCTCGAGGAGTACCAGCTCCTGCTCGGGCGTGGCCTCGTCCGACCCACGAAGCTGTCGATCTACATGATGGATGCGGATGGCTCGAACCTGGTGCAACTCACCGACAACGACGCCGGGAACTTCTGCCCCTTCTTCCATCCGGATGGGAAGCGGGTGATCTTCAGCTCGAACATGGGGGATGAGCGCGGTCGGGAGTTCGATCTCTACTCGGTCCATGTCGACACGCGGGAGATCGAGCGCATCACCTGGACCGAGGACTTCGATGGATTCCCGATGTTCTCTCCGGACGGTCGCTACTTCGTCTGGTGCTCGAATCGTCACAACGCCCAGCGCGGGGAGACGAACATCTTCATCTGCGAGTGGGTCGACTGATCCGTCGTCGAAGAAGGCGAAGAGGAGGAGGCCCCCCCGCGGCGCACCGCGGGGGGGCCTCCTCCATCAGGGGGAGCCGAGCTCGATCGGACCGAGGTCGAGGTCCTCTCCATCGCGGATCTCGATCGACCGCGCCGCCCGGCCGATCTGCGGATGGCTCAGCTGGACGGAGTAACCGCCGGGGAGGAACCTCTCCGTCGAGAACGCCCCCTTGCCCGAGGTCGTGGTCAGGCGGGGAGGGCCGCGGCGCCTCGCGTCCGCGCCCTCCGGTGCAATGAGGACGGACGCCCCGGGGACCGGGGAGCCGCCCGGGTCGATGATCCGCCCCCGCAGGCTCCCCCCGACCCGCAGGACGAGCTCCAGGCGGGCGGTCCCGCTCTCCGGCATGCGGAGGGTCTCCCGCACCCGCGCCGTCCCCGGAGCGGAGGCCTCGATCAGGTAGGTCTCTCCGGGGGCGAGGACATCGAGGGCGCGGAGATCGTCGACCCGGGTCCTGACCAGCTCGGGGTTCCGCAGGTCCTGATCGCGGGCGCGAATGCGCACCTCGGCATCCGGACGGGGCGCGCCCGAGGCATCGACGACGGAGAGGACCCACGGGGCGCTCGGCGCGAGGTCGATCGGGCGACGGACGAGGGGTCGGTTCTCCGCGAGGAGGACCGGGTGGATCGTGCTCGCGTAGCCGGGGGCCACGACCACCGCGTGTCCCGGACCCGGGGTGAGGCCGGGGAAGGACGCCTTGCCCATCGAGTCCACGGCCCCCGCTCCCTCCACTCCCATGCCGGTGTGGATGGTGATCCGCGCTTCCGAGACGATCACATCCGCGAACAGGATGACCTCCAGGCGAACGCCGGGGGTCAGCTCGAAGTCCCGGACGCGCTCCTCTCGACGGTCGACCTCGAGGTCGAGGATCTGCTCATCACGGTAGGCGTCGCTGCGGATCGTGAGGACGAGCGGACCGGGGGGCGCGGTGATCGAATAGGCCCCTTCGCCATCGGTGACCGCCTCCGCGAACCACCCGTCCTTCCCGGCGAACTCGAGTCGGACTCCCGGTACGGGCGTCACGATGGTGTTCCGCTGCTCGTCCAGCTCGGGACCGGTGATTCGCCCGCGCAGGACGCCTCCGCGGAAGAGGAGGTAGGGGAGCTCGCCCTCCTCTTCGAGCTCGACCGTCTGCTGGTAGAAGTTCGCGTGGGCCATTCTCACGATCGGCGGGGTCTCGTCCGGGAGCGTGATCGCGAAGGTTCCATCCTCGGTGGAGGTCGCCCGGATCTCAGCGGGGTGTGGAAACGGCCCCGAGGCGATGGTCACCCCGGAGATCG
Organism: Pseudomonadota bacterium; assembly: GCA_017859655.1. Taxonomy (GTDB): domain Bacteria; phylum Planctomycetota; class UBA8108; order UBA1146; family UBA1146; genus JAFMMO01. Next base: position 35,367 of record JAFMMO010000005.1, read on the forward strand.
GCTCGTAGAGGGGATCGGTGATCCGCCCGGTGTAGGTCGTCGTGCCTTCGGGAGCGCGGGCGTCCGAGGAGTCGGGAGGGTCCGGGGGCTGGGCCTCCGGGGGCTGGGCGGCCGGGGGCGTCGACGGCTCCGGGGAAGCGGCGGGCTCGGCCGGGGGTGGATCGGTCACCGTGGGGAGGGGGATTCCCCCCACTCCGCCGCGACCGAGGGGAGTCCCGCGAGGTCCGCCGCCATCCTCCGGCGCGGCGGCGTTGAGGAGGAGCCAGATGAAGGCTCCGATCGTCACGAGGAAGGTGCCGATCGCGAGGATCGGCCCGACCCCCCGCCCCGCCGGGGGCCGCGCGTCGGTCGGCTCCCTCATGGCTTGATCCAGACCGGGTATCCCCGAGCCTGCAGCCGATCGGCATGGGTGATCACCTCGGGGCGACGCGCGAAGCGGCCGCTCGTCACCCGGAAGCGGGGTTCGGCGCCGTCCTCCTCGAGCTGCGCGGGGAACCCGTCCGCCTGGAGCTGAGCCATGAGCTGCTCCGCCCGTTCACGGGCCTCGAAGACCCCCACCTGGACGGTGAAGTGCCCCGGGATCTTCAGCGCTTCCCTGGCCTCCTGCGCGTGACGGGGGGCGGCGGCGGCGAGACGGAGGCACTGCTCGAGGGGCGCCCTCGCCTCGGTGAAGGCTCCAGCCCGCTGGAGCGCGAGGCCCGCCTCCAGGAGGGCCTCGGCGCGGGTCTCGTCGTCGGTCGCGGTGATGGCCGCGTCGCGGAATCGCATCGCCGCCCCGGCGAACTGGTCCTCGGTGCGCTCCAGGTAGCCGAGCTGGAGCCAGGCGTGCGGAGTGATCCGCGGGTCTCCGCGACTCGCGGCGGCGAGCAGCTGGTTCCGAGCCTCTTCGACGCGTCCGGCCCGCCGCAGCTCGGTCCCGGCGTCGAGGAGCGCCTCGGTGGAGCGAGGATCGGTGGGGTGGGAGCGATGGAAGGTGGAGTAGAGGAGGGCTGCCTCGTCGTGGCGCCCGGCGACCCGGGCCACCTCGGCCCGCTGCCACAGCTCCTCGGCTGCGACGGCCCGAGCGACCGTCGGCTCCGACGCTCGGGGGCTCCCTCCTCCGGAGCACCCGGTGATCGTCAGACCGCCGAGGGTGATCGTGAGGGTGAGGAGCGCGGCGCAGGGCGCGGGGATTCGAGTATGCTCTTGGTCCCCCAGCCGGGGTGGTGCCGGGACGGGGAGGCGCGCGTCGGTGCCGTTCGACATCGAGATCCTTCCGTCATCCGGTGAGGACCGCCGGCGGGCGGCTCCGGACCGGGATGATGCGGGCGGCGGCGGCGACGGGCATTGTGAACGGACCTCGGGAGAGCGCAAGCGAAGGGAGCGGAAGGGTGCACACCCCGTCCGGCTCGCACGATGACGACGGCGCGGGCCCGCTTCGGATCGGGATCGACACCGGCGGCACCTTCACCGACTTCCTGATCGTCGAGGGGCAGGGAGACGAGGCGCGCGCCGAGGTGCGCAAGCTCCCCTCGACGCCGAGCGATCCCTCCATGGTCATCCTCGCCGCCCTCGCCACGCTCTCCCGCCCGCCGTCGCGGCTGGTCCACGGTTCGACGGTCGCGACGAACGCCCTGCTCGAGGGGACAGGGGCGCACCTCGCCTGGATCACCACGGCGGGCTTTCGCGACCTGATCGAGATCGGGCGACAGGATCGACCGCATCTCTACGACCCCCAGCGGGTCCCGGATCCGCCCCCCGTTCCCCGCTCCCGGCGCCTCGAAGCTCGGGAGAGGCTCGGTCCGCGGGGGGAGGAGTGGCAGCCGCTCACCGATGAGGAGTGCGAGCGGCTCCGCCGCGCGGTGGAGACGATGGGCGTGGAGGCGATCGCGGTCGGGCTCCTTCATTCGACCATCGAGCCCCGTCACGAGCGTCGGATCGCCGACGCGCTGCGTCCGCTCGGCCTCCCGGTGATCCTCTCCTCCGAGCTCGTCGCCGAGCCGCGGGAGTTCGAGCGCTTCGCGACGGCGCTCGCCAGCGCCTCGGTGACTCCGGTGATGGACCGCTATCTCGCGCGTCTCGGGGAGGGGCTCGAGCCGGGGAGCTGGTCGGTGATGGAGAGCTCCGGGGGATCGATGCCCTGGGAGCGCCTGCGTGGTCAGGCGATCCGGACCGTCCTCTCCGGTCCCGCGGGCGGCGTCGTCGCGGCGAGTCGATGGGCGAAGGGCAGTCCGGCGGGCGCCATCGCCTTCGACATGGGGGGGACCTCCACCGATGTCACCCTCGTCCCGCCGCCGCGGCCCGGGGATCCGCCGACGGTCCCCACCACCCGGGAGTTCCGTCTGGGGACGTGGCCGGTGGCGGTGCCCGTGGTGGATGGCCAGACGGTCGGAGCCGGCGGTGGGTCCCTGGCCTGGATCGACGGAGGCGGCGCTCTGCGCGTCGGGCCCCGGAGCGCCGGGGCCGACCCGGGACCCATCTGCTACGGAAACGGGGGGAGGACCCCGACCGTCACCGACGCGCACTTCCTGCTCGGGAGGATCCCATCCGATGTGAGGTTGGGCGGTGAGATGCCGCTCACCGCGGCCGGACTCGAAGAGGCGTTCACCTCACTCGGAGGGGAGATCGGCCTCGGCCCCCGCGCGCTCGCGCGCGGGATCATCCGGGTGGTTGAGGCGGAGATGGAGCGCGCCTTGCGCAGGATCACCCAGGAGCGCGGGATCGATCCCCGGGGGCTCGATCTCATCTCCTTCGGGGGGGCCGGCGGCCTCCACGCGGTGGCGCTCGCGCGCTCCCTCGGCGCGCGGGAGGTGATCGTCCCGCCCGACCCCGGGATCCTCAGCGCGACCGGCATGCTGGAGGCTCCTGAGATCGAATTCGGCGAGCAAACGATCCTCGCGCCCTGGAGCGCGGAGATGCCCGCGCGTCTCGCGGAGGCGTTCGAGGGTCTCGAGCGAGGAGCACGGGAGCGGCTCGGCGAGACCGGGGGAGGTGAGGTCATCATCCGCGGCGAGCTCGGCGTCCGGCTCATGGGACAGTCGCACGACCTCCCGATCCCCTGGGCGCCCGGCTGCGGCGATCCGCGGAACGCCTTCCGCGACGCCTATCGCGCCCGATTCGGAGTGGAGGAGCCCCAGAGGGAGCTCGAGATCACGGCGCTCCGGGTCCGGGTCGAAGTCCCCGCCGCTCCCCTTCCGATCCGTGCCGCCGAGTCCGGAGCCGGGAGCGCGTCCGCCGCCTGCCGGGTGCTCGTCGACGATGGGGTGAGCGAAGCTCTCGTCGAGGTGCCGCGCGTTCCCCGACCGCTCCTGTCGGCGGCGTCTCCCCTGAGCGGGCCGGCCCTCGTCGAGGAGCGGACGAGCACGCTCTGGATCCCTCCCGGCGCGCGGCTGCGCCGAGGTCGGGAGGGAGAGCTGCGGATCGACCCGAGGGCGGAATGACGGAGGTCCCGCCTCGGAGGCCGCGTTCCTCCTCCATCGTTCTCTACGCGGCGGCCGGGGGGTTCCTCCTCGGCGCCCGGGGGATCGCCGCGCTGGCGTCGGAGGCCGGCGATGGTCGTGCGGTCGGGTGGCTCATCGGCGGATCCCTCCTCCTGCTGATCCCATCCCTCGTCCTCTGGCAGCAGCTTCCACGACTCCCGGGGCGTCGCCGAGATCTCTGGATCATCATCGGGGTCGCCCTCCTCGCGCGGCTCCCCCTGCTCCCGCTCGAGCCGGCCCTCTCCGATGATCTCTACCGCTATCTCTGGGATGGGAGGGTCCAGGAGGCGGGGCTGAATCCCTACGGGGTCTCCCCCCTCGACCCCTCCCTCGATGCCGTGGAGGCGGGGTGGCCGCTCGACGAGAGGGTTCGCGAGAGAGTGAACCACCCCGGGATCGCCACGATCTATCCCCCGGGTCTCGAGCTCACCTTCGCTGCGGTCGCCCGACTCGGTGGAGGGATGGAGCTTTGGAAGGGAGCGCTCCTCCTCGCCGAGGCGCTCCTGACCCTCCTCCTCCTGCGCGGGCTCCGCCTTCTCGGTCGCGATCCGCGGCTCGTCCTGCTCTACCTCTGGCACCCTCTCCCCCTCATCGAGGTGGCCTGGAGCGCCCACGCGGAGCTCCTCGCCGTTCTCCCCTTCGTCTGGGGAGCGATCACTCTCACCGAGGGGAGGCATCTCACCGCCGGCCTGGCGATCGGCGCCTCGATCGCCGCCAAGCTCCTCCCGGTCGGCTTCCTCGCCACGCTCCTTCGCCGCGGGGGGCTGCTCGCGGCGCTCGGCTGCCTCGCCGCCCTCGTCCACTTCACCCTCCCCTATCTCGGCTCGACCGATCCGGCGCGGGCGTTCGCGGGGCTCGGGGAGTACGCGGAGGGGTGGTACTTCAACGACCTGCTCTTCGAGCCGCTCGGGAGGATCCTCTCGATCGACCCGACCGATCGCACACTCCTCGCGACCCGGATCCTGCGCCTCGCTCTCGCGGGGGCGTGGCTCGGGGTGGCGCTCCTCTCCGCGCGGCAGGCGCCCATCGCCTCCGCCCTCACCCTGACGGTCGCGTTCGTCCTCCTCTCCCCCACCGTCCACCCCTGGTATCTCCTGTGGGTCCTCCCCTTCGCGGTGCTCCTCGAGGCCCGCCCGTGGTGGATCCTCGCGGGCACGACGCTGATCGCGCACGAGGTCTCCGCCGGGTGGCTCGCCGCGCAGGTCTGGTCTCCGAGCGAGACGAGGGGGTTCGTCTACGGGGCTCCGCTCCTCCTCCTCGCCGCGCATCGGGGGGCGGGGTGGTGGGAGGATCGGCGGATCGCGAGGGTGGGAGAGAAGAGCGCCTGACGGGGGCCGACCGGGATGGAGAAGGAGCCCGTCCCCGCCGGGCGGGAACGGGCTCCTTCCGATCGGTCGATCGACCCGCCTCAGCGGGCGTCGTGACCTTCCTCCTCGACGGGGGGAGGGACCTCGACCCCCATCTCCGCGAGGAGACGCTCGATCGCCTGATCGAGCTGCTCGCCGCGCACGTTCTTGAAGCGGATCACACCCTTGTGGTCGATGACATACGTCGTCGGCCAGCCGGAGACGTTCCACTGCTCGGCGATGCCTCCGGGCGTGCCCGGCCCCTCGGGGCCGTTCCACCAGGAGCGCCAGGTGAGGTTCTTCTCCTTCACGATCCTGCGGATCGACTCACGATCCGGATCGCTGTTCACTCCGAGGATCTCGAACGGGACGTCGGCGAAGCGCTTCACGAGCGACCGCTCGTGCGGGTACATGGCCCGGCAGGGGCCTCACCAGTCTCCCCAGAAGTCGAGGAAGATCACCTTCCCCCGGTAGTCGCTCAGCTTGAAGGTCGAGCCGAAGAGATCCTCCCCCTCGATCTCCGGAGCCTGCTTCCCCACCGAGAGGTTGCGCAGCTCGAAGAGATCCCGGCCCGCGATGTCGCCGAGGGTGTCCGATCCTCGCATCGAGGGGATCTCGCCGTAGCTCTCGACGATCTTCGCGAAGAGCGACTCGCACTCGCGCTCCACGGCCGCGGAGTCGAGGTCGGTCAGGCTGGCGATCGTCTCCTCCCCGAAGTACTCCGCCATCTGCGTCTTCTCGGTCTCCTCGGCGTCGGTGTAGTACCCGGCGAAGCTGACCTGCCCCTGCAGGTGCTTGGCGAAGGCGTAGTGCGCGATCCCGAGGGTCTTCTCATCATCGCTCGTCTTCATCACCGCGCGGAGCAGGCTCCCCGTGTTCGCGTCGATGTCGTAAGCGAAGTTCCAGAGCATGTCGGCGATGCGAGGGTCGGAGAGGAAGTGCTCGGCCAGGAGCTCGAGGGCGGCCTTCCGGGCGGGTCCGCCGACCCGATTGTCCATCGCCCACTCGACCGCCTCGAAGCCCACCACCTGCGGGTGCTCCTTGGCGAGGGCGAGCAGCGGGAGCGCGATGGCGCCCGCGTCGGGGTAGTTCTCCTCGTAGTGCTGCCGCCGCTCTTCGTCGGTCTTCAGCTCGGCGAAGGCGTCCTGGAACGCCTTCATCCGGCTCTCGAAGTCGCCGGCGATGGCCTCGTACCGGGCACGAATCTCGCTTGGCGTCACTTCATCCCCGCCGGCCGGCTCTCCCTGAGCGGAGAGGTTCGGTGCGGCGAGGAGGAGCAGGGCGAAGAGGGCGGTCACGAAACGGAGCGTTCCGTTCATGGGTCTCCCTTCCTTGGGGTCTCGTGGTGGACGAACCCGGAGAATAACCCCTCGGGGCCCCGGAAGCCAAGGTGTGGGGCGTCGGGGAGCGAGGTCCGGTTCACGACCATTTCGGCGGATCGGCGCTCTCCCGATCGGGGTCCTCCGCGGAGGCGTCCTCCAGATCGACGCTGTGCAGCTCGTCGGAGGTCGCCAGGCCGACGATCCCGGCGATGATCAGCGTGAGGACCACGAGGCCCACGGCGACGATGAAGACGGCTGCGTAGAACGCGAGCTCGAGGATCAACATCAGGAGTCCGAACACCAGACCGGCGAAGCAGCCGATCAGGACCGCGATTTCCATCGGCACGCTCCTCTCGGCCGGGGTCGGCCCCCCTCAGGATTCGTCCGGCTCGAGGTCGCCGGCCTCCGGGGTCGATCCGGCGCGCGCGGCTCGTTCGCGGCGGGAGAGACGGATCTCGTGCAGCAGGATCAGGGAGACTCCCACCACGATGCCACTGTCCGCGATGTTGAAGTTCGGCCAGACGTAATCTCCGACGTACCACTTCACGAAGTCCCGGACCGCGCCGTAGGTCACCCGGTCGTAGAGATTGCCCAGGGCGCCGCCGGCGATCATCCCGAGGGCGACGCTCAGCGTGACCGGCATGCGGGGGGGGAGGAGGGCGATGACGAGGGTTCCGATCGCCGCCACCACCGCCATCCCGAGGAGGAGCCAGGGGACGCCGGAGAGCATCCCGTTGAAGGCCCCGAGGTTGATCGCCGCCTCGAGGGCGAAGCCCGGGAAGATCACATGGTCCCGCTCCGCCCGGAGGACGGGAGTGGTCCCCGGGCGCTCGATCACCTCGGCTCCGAGGAACCGGAAGATCGCGGCCTTCGTCCAGAGATCGAGGACGAGGAGGGTGAGGCAGACGGAGAGGTGGAGGAGGAGGGTCCGGGCGCGCGTCATGGGGGGATGGAACCATCTCGCGGCCCGCGATGAAACCCGATCCGGCTCGGGCTCGAATTCCCTCCAACCTCCGGCTCCGGTTGTCCCGCCTCGGGGCGGGGGTATCCTCGGCGATCCGCATTCCGGCTCGATCGGACCCACCCGGGCCTCCGGCCCGGGCGAGCCTCGGGAAGGAGAACCTCCCATGACCCTCTCTCGACCCACTCTCGCCCTCCTTCTGCTCCTCTCGGCCAGCGGGACCTGGGCGGTCACCGGCGCCCCGCGCGGCGACTCCTCCGCCGACCGGGAGGTGACTCCTCGCGGTGAGCTTCGCCCCGAGGAGCTCCATCTCACCCGGCTCTTCGAGGACGCATCGCGGTCCGTGGTCCACATCACGAGCCTCCGCCTCCGCCGCAGCTTCACCCGGGATGTCTACCGTGTCCCGGAGGGGAGCGGCTCCGGCTTCGTCTGGGACGAGGGCGGGCACATCGTCACGAACTTCCATGTGATCCAGGGGGGGGAGACCTTCCAGGTCGTGCTCGCGGATGAGTCCAGCTGGCCCGCCACCCTCGTCGGGGCGGCGCCGCACAAGGACCTCGCCGTCCTGCGCATCGATGCGCCGAGGTCGCGCCTCGTGCCCCTCGCCCTCGGGGGGAGCAGCGACCTCCGGGTCGGTCAGAGCACCTACGCCATCGGGAACCCCTTCGGCCTCGACCAGTCCCTCACCCGGGGGGTCATCAGCGCGCTCGGTCGCGAGATCACCTCCCGGATGCAGACCACGATCTACGATGTGATCCAGTCCGACACCGCCGTGAACCCCGGGAACTCGGGGGGGCCTCTTCTCGACAGCGCGGGGCGGCTCATCGGCGTGAACACCGCGATCTTCTCGCCCACCGGGGCGAGCGCGGGGATCAGCTTCGCGATCCCCTCCGACACGGTGCGCCGGATCGTCCCCGACCTGATCGTCCACGGCCGGGTCCAGAAGCCGATCATCGGCTTCTCGCCCTATCCTCGGGAGCTCCCCCGGGGATTCCCCGACGGGGTCCTCGTCGTCGAGGTGCCGGAGGGGAGCGCGCTGGAGAGGTCCGGGCTCCGCGGGACTCGCGAGGACCGCCTCGGGGACATCATCACCGCAGTCAACGGCCGCCCGACGCCCACCCGAGAGGATCTCGAGGCGGTCCTCGAGAGATACCGCGCGGGAGAGAGAGTGACGCTCACCCTTGTCCGCGGTGCCGGTTACGATGGCGCGGGAGGGCGATCCG
>JAFMMO010000292.1 GCA_017859655.1 Pseudomonadota bacterium
GAGGGTGCGGAGGGGGAGCGAGCGGCGCTCGGCGCGCGCGGCGGCGGTGGCCAGCGCGGTGGGCGCGATGTCCGCGAGAAGCACGTCGAGGCCCCGCTCCGCGAGCCAGAGCGCGTTCCTCCCATCCCCCCCCGCCCAGTCGAGGGCGCGCCCTGCGGCGGGGAGCAGGTGCTCCTTGCCGATCAGCCAGCGGGAGGGGGGGCGCTCCCGCTCGCGGAGCTCGGTCCAGCGCTCCTCCCAACGCGCCCGCTCGGAGGAGGGACTCCCGGGGTCTGGCGGGGGGGCGTCGCTCACCCGAGCTGCCCCTCCGCCCCCAGCGCGAGGGCGATCCAGGCCCGCACTCCCACCGGCATCGCCGCGTCGTCGACCACGAAGCGCGGGTGATGACAGAAGTGCACGATCCCCTTCTCCGCGTCCCGGTTCCCGAGGAAGAGGAACGCGGCGGGGATCTCCCGTCCGTAGTAGGCGAAGTCCTCTCCCCCGAGGCTCGGCTGCACATCCCGCGTCATGGGGACCGCCTCGGAGATCGCCTCCTCCGCCTCGCGGCACGCCTCCGGCGCATTGAAGGTCACCGGATAGCCGATCGTCATCGCCACCTCCGCCCGGCAGCCGAGGCTCTCCGCCACTCCCTCGGCGATCTCCACCACCCGCGCCCGGGCCCGCTCCCCCACCTCGCTCCGGAAGGTGCGGATCGTCCCGACGAGCTCGATCCGCTCGGGGATCACGTTGTCCGCGGTACCACCGTGGAACTGCGTCGTGCTCACGACCGCGGCATCGAGCGGGTCGATGTTGCGGGCGACGATCGTCTGCAGCGCGCTCACGATGGCGGAGCCCGCGACGATCGGGTCGGCGCAGGCGAAGGGAGCGGCGGCGTGGCCCCCGATCCCGGTGACCGTGATCCGGAAGATGTCCGGCTGCGCCATCGCCGGCCCCTCCACGAGGCCGATCCGGCCGGTGTCGAGGAGCGGCCAGACATGCATCCCGAAGATGCGATCGACCCCCTCGAGGCAGCCATCCTCGATCATCGCCGGGGCGCCCCCGGGGAGCGCCTCCTCGTTCGGCTGGAAGATGAAGCGGACCGAGCAGGGGAGCTCGTCGCGGAGGTGAGACAGGGCCCTCGCCGCGCCGACGAGCATGGCGGTGTGGGCGTCGTGGCCGCACTGGTGCGCGGCGCCGGGGTTCCGGCTGCGGTGAGGGAGATCGGTCTCCTCCTCCATCGGGAGCGCATCCATGTCGGCGCGGAAGGCGATGCGCCGCTGTGCTCCCGGCACCTCCAGGTCGGCGACGACCCCGGTGCGGCCGATCCCCTCCCTCACCTCCAGACCGGCGGAGCGGAGCTCTCCCGCCGCGCGGGCCGCGGTCCGGACCGTGTCGAAGCCGATCTCCGGATCCGCGTGGATCGCTCTCTGCAGGGCGATCACGCCGTCGATCACCGAGTCCACGCTGCGATCGAGATCCACGCCCATCGGAACCACCTCTCCCTGCGTCCCCTGCCTCGAAGGTCCGACGCCCGCCCCCCGGACAGCTCGCCCTCCGCTCGGCGGGATTCTCTCCTCTCCGCCCGGCGGAGGAAACCACTCCGCGGGCGTCGCTCGCGTTGCAGTCCCCCCGGGATTGGTCTAATTTCCGCTCTCCTCACCCCGACCGAAGGTCGGGAAGCACCGGAAGAAGGACGCGCATGGCCGAGAAGCTGACCAGCCAGTCGAAGGACTACCCCCGCTGGTACAACGAAGTCGTCCAGCGGGCGGAGCTCGCGGAGAACGCCCCCGTCCGCGGCTCGATGATCATCAAGCCCTACGGGTACGCGCTCTGGGAGAACATGCAGCGCGCCCTCGACGACATGTTCAAGGCGACCGGACACTCGAACGCCTACTTCCCCGTCCTGATCCCGGAGAGCTTCCTCAAGAAGGAGGCGGAGCACGTGGAGGGGTTCGCGCCCGAGCTGGCCGTGGTGACCCACGCCGGTGGCAAGTCGCTGGAGGAGCCGTATGTGGTCCGGCCCACCTCCGAGACGATCATCTGGGACACCTACCGGCGATGGATCCAGAGCTACCGCGACCTCCCGATCCTCCTCAACCAGTGGGCGAACGTGATGCGCTGGGAGCTGCGCCCGCGGCTCTTCCTCCGCACGACCGAGTTCCTCTGGCAGGAGGGTCACACCGCCCACGCCACGCAGCAGGAGGCCCACGAGGAGGTCCTCCGCATGCTCGATGTCTACGCCCGCTTCGCCGAGGAGTGGATGGCGGTGCCCGTGATCCAGGGGATCAAGACCGACCGGGAGAAGTTCGCCGGCGCGGAGTCCACCTACTGCATCGAGGCGATGATGGGGGACGGGAAGGCGCTGCAGGCGGGGACCAGCCACGACCTCGGCCAGAACTTCGCCAAGGCCTTCGGCGTCACCTACCTCTCCTCCGAGGGGAAGGAGGAGTTCGTCTGGGCCACCAGCTGGGGCGTCTCCACCCGGCTCGTCGGAGCGATCGTCATGGCCCATGGCGACGACCAGGGCCTCATCCTCCCGCCGAAGCTCGCCCCCCACCAGACGGTCATCGTCCCGATCTACCGCGGCGAGGCGGAGCGGACGACGGTCCTCGACGCCTGCGAGCGGCTCTCCATCCCCCTGCGGGAGAAGGGGGTCCGGGTCCACCTGGACGACCGGGACCAGTACCGCCCGGGCTTCAAGTTCAACGACTGGGAGCAGAAGGGGGTCCCCGTCCGGATCGAGGTCGGCCCCCGCGACCTCGCGAAGGGGGAGGTCTGCATCGCCATCCGCCACAACGGCGAGAAGCATCAGGAGCCGATCACCGGCCTCGCCGAGCGGATCCCCCAGATCCTCGAGGAGACCCAGGCCGGGCTCTACCAGAAGGCGCTCGACTTCCGTCGGGAGAACACCCACGTCATCGACAGCTACGACGACTTCAAGGCCCGGATCAATGACGGCGGCTTCTTCCTCGCCCACTGGGACGGCACCGCGGAGACCGAGGAGAGGATCAAGAACGACACCAAGGCGACGATCCGCTGCATCCCCTTCGAGGGCGATGACACCCCGGGGAGCTGCATGGTGACCGGACAGCCGAGCGCGAAGCGGGTCGTCTTCGCGAAGGCCTACTGATCCCGGAGCGGATCCGGGTACCGAGCCGACGAGACCCCCCGCGTCGAAGTTGAGCGGGCCGCCCCCCCCGGGGCGGCCCGCTCCTCTTTGCGCCGCCCCTCCCGCCTGCCATCCGGGCCCGCCGACGATATCGGAACCTCTCCCCC
>JAFMMO010000293.1 GCA_017859655.1 Pseudomonadota bacterium
CGGAGGTGGTGGGGCGGTTGACGGAGTGGACGGGATGCGGGGAAGGGGTGGGGGCTTGAGGACCGGCCTCCGCCTCCCGCTTCAGCCGATCCCCGTCTGCTAGCTCCGGGTGGAAGGCAGCGCCATGCCCGCCAGCCGATTCGCCTCAGGCGGCTCACCTTTCCAGCTTCTGCCTTTCAGGGCGCACCGATTCCCATGGCTCAGGCGCCGGAGATCGTCCAGCTTCGCGAGCGCGTTGCCGGCGACGGCTTCATGATGCGAGGCAGCCAAGTTCTCTTCCGTGCCAGCGCAGGAGTTCAAGGCTGGATTCTTGGAACTCGCCCCGCAGGGCATTCATACGGATCTCCGTCATAGGTGCAGAACTCGGCTGAAACCATGCGATTTCGCCTCCTGGTGCAATCAGACCGACGCCTGTTGGCCGCAGGCTGCGCGTCTTCCGAGAGTTGGCGGCGTCTTTCCTCTGTAGCACGCCGGGTTGGCCCCACTGACTGGTGGGTCGGGCAAGGGGGGCGATTCCCTTTCCACGCTCACGGAGGCGCTTGCTCAGGAATGGCTGAGGAACTTCTCCTAGTCCGGGCGTGGCGGTTGTGAATGAGCGGGTCTTCTCGTTGCCCGTGGTTCGAGTCTGTCAGTGATCGGATCCCACCTTCAGCAATACGACGAGGGTCTCGAGGGTCTGACACAAGGCGAGGGCATTGTCTGTTCCTCAGGGTCCTCGCTTTCCGCGCAAACGTACGGCCCGGCGCATCGGTCGATGGCCAATTCGGCACGGTCGCAGGGCACCCCATCCTTCCCCCGACCGCCGTTCTCCCCTACGATTTCGGCAGATACGGAGGCCCCCTTGGAGATCCGGAGCTGCCGGGTGCCCGCCCTTCTCGGCGTGGCGCTCCTCTTGCCTGTCATCGCTTCCTTGCCGGCTGTCCTGGCCGATCCCTTCCCCCATCCCCCGCTTCATCCGCTTGCCGCGCTCGACCCTCCCGCTCCAGCGTCGCCGCTGGTCGAGCGGCCGGCGTCGGGAGCGGAGGAGGTGCGCTTCGGGGAGCACATCCGGCCGATCCTCTCGAACCACTGCTTCGAGTGCCACGGGCCCGATGTCTCGACGCGGAAGGCGGACCTACGCCTCGATCTGCGGGAGGAGGCGATCGCCGACCGAGGCGGGTACGCCGCGATCGTTCCCGGAGATGTCGAGGGGAGCGAGCTGTGGCTGCGGGTCACGACCGACCACGGGGCGGACCGGATGCCGCCGGTGGCGACGAACCGCCGCGCCCTCACCGATGAGGAGAAGGGGCGGATCCGGAGCTGGATCGAGTCCGGGGCGGAGTACGAGGAGCACTGGGCGTGGGTGCCGCCGGAGCGCGGGACGGTTCCCGCGGTGCGCGACGCGGCGTGGGGGCGGAGCGAGGTCGACGACTTCGTGCTCGCCGCCCTCGAACGCCAGGGGGTCCGCCCCTCGCCGCCGGCCACGCCGCTCGAGCTGGTGCGGCGCCTCTACCTCGATGTGACCGGCCTGCCGCCGACCCCGGAGGAGATCGATCGGTTCCTCGCCGAGTCCCACGCCAACGCCACCGAGGCCTACGAGCGCGAAGTGGACCGCCTCCTCGGGGAGGAGCCCTACGTCTCCCGCTTCGCCGAGCACTGGGCGACCTCGTGGCTCGATGCCTCCCGCTACGGGGACACCTCCGGGATCCACATGGATGCGGGGCGGCAGATCTGGCTGTGGCGCGACTGGGTGATGAAGTCGCTGCGCGACAACCTCCCGTACGACCGCTTCATCGTCGAGCAGATCGCCGGGGACCTGCTGCCGGAGGCGACGACCGAGCAGGTGATCGCGAGCGGCTTCAACCGGAACCACGTCACCACCGACGAGGGGGGCTCGATCGCGGCGGAGGCGCTCGTCGAGTACGCGGTCGACCGCGTCGACACCACCTCCGCGGTCTTCCTCGGGCTCACCGCCGGATGCGCCCGCTGCCATGACCACAAGTACGACCCGATCTCCCAGGAGGAGTACTACCAGCTCTTCGCCTTCTTCAACTCGGTCGAGGAGCCGGGGCTCTACGGACAGTCCCCGAACCCGAACCGCGCCCTCGAGCCCTTCATCGAGGTGCCGACCGAGGAGCAGGAGACATCCCTCGAGGAGCTCGCGGCCCAGGCGAAGGCGCTCCAGGAGGAGATGGAGAGCGTGCCCCCCGAGGAGGCGGAGGAGCGCCGCGCGTTCACCGTCACCGCGAAGGAGGAGGCGGGGATCGCGTGGACGATCCCGGAGCTGATCGAGGCGCGCTCGACCGATGCGCGGGTCACCCTCGAGCCGCAGGAGGACCTCTCCCTCATCGCCCGCGGACCGCACCCGGAGCATGAGGACTATCAGTTGCACCTGAAGACGAGCGCGGTCGGCCAGCGCCTTCTCCTCATCGAGGCGCTGAAGGACCCGGCGCGGGGGAGCAGCGTCGGGCGGGCGGACCACCACAATGTCGTGGTCTCGCGGATCACCCTCGGGGTGCGCCCCGCCGGATCGACCGGGGAGTTCGTCGATGTCCCGCTGCGCTGGGCGTGGGCCGATCACTCCCAGAGCAACCTCGACTACGACATCACGAACGCCATCCGCGACGACAAGACCCTCGGCTGGGCCGCGAACGGGCACCAGGTCGCGGGCCAGCGGATGCTCTGCCTCCTCACCGAGCTCCCCTTCGGCGAAGAGGGGGGCACGGAGCTGATGGTCGGGATCGAGCACCAGTCCGTGTACGCCCGGCACTCTCTCGCCCGTGTCCGCGTGCGCGTCTCCCCGATCACGGATGCGGGGATCGCCGCGCTGCCGCCGCACCTCGGGCGCTGGCACGTGGCCGGACCGTACAAGTCGGCGAACCGCAACGTGGCCTACGACGATGTCCACGGCCCGGAGAGCCTCACCGCGGTGACGACCGAGCCGTTTGCGGAGGGGCGCGCGTTCGCCTTCGATGGCTCCCTGCGCGATGACGCGGTGGTGCGGCTGAAGGGGGGGATCGGCTCGAGCTACCTCGGGCGGACGATCTTCTCCCCGGACGCGCGCACCCTCGATGTCTCCCTCGGCAGCGACGACGGCTACCGCCTCTTCGTGAACGGCGAGGAGATCGCCGGCGAGAAGGTCGACCGCGGCGCCGCCCTCGGGCAGTCGCAGGTGGCGGTGCCGCTGAAGCCGGGGCCGAACAGCCTGATCCTGAAGAT
>JAFMMO010000088.1 GCA_017859655.1 Pseudomonadota bacterium
CAGCGGCACGCTGCAACCCTCCACTCCCCTCGCGATCGACCTCAATCTGGCGATCACCGAGGACGACACCGCCGAAGTGAGCGCCTTCCTCCACATCAACCGGGCGCACGACTGGTTGAAGGGGATGCCGCTCTCCCCCCCCTTCACCGACCTCGACTTCCCCCTCGAGATCCTCGTCAGCCGACCTGCATTCGGAGCCTGCAACGCCGCCTTCAACCCGAACGTGCCGAGGATCTTCTTCCTCCCGTCGAGCCAGAATGGCTGCCCGAACACGGCGTACTCCACGGTGATCGTCCACGAGTACGCCCACGCGGCGGCCTTCTCGATCTTCGGCTCGAACGCCCCGCTCGACCTCCACGAGGGGATCGCGGACATCGCGGCCACCCTCTACGCCGGAGACCGCGAGGTCGGGCGTGGCTTCTTCGGCGTGAGCGGAGAGCTGCGCGATGTGGAGCCGAACCTCTCCTATCCCCTCTCCGGCAACGCCCACACCATCGGCCTCGTCTACGCCGGATCGATCTGGGACCTGCGCTCCCTGCTCGGACTGGAGATCGGCCTCGAGGCGGCGAACCAGCTCGTGGCCGAGCTTTGGTGGGAGAGCCTCTTCTTCCTCCCGGCCGCCCTCGGTGAGGAGCTCGTGACCGTCACCCTCCTCGCGGACGACGACGACGGAGACCTCTCGAACGGAACTCCCCACGAGGCGCAGATCCGGGAGGCGTTCGCCCTCCATGGCCTCCGACCGGAGCCGGTCGCCCTCGAGCCGCTCCTCAACCTCACGGACTTCCCCAGCGGCACGGATGTGTTCTTCACCTGGAGCCCCGGCGCTTCCTACTCGGAGATTCGGGTCGAGCGCGACGGCGCGGAGATGGCGGTGCTCGCGGGAGGGGCCACCACCTGGGGCGACCTCGATGTCCCCCCCGGCCGCCACACCTACATCTTCCGCGCCATCGCCGGCGCGACCGAAGCGCCGCGCACCCCCATCGAGATCAAGCAGCGGCTCTTCCAGCGTGGGGACACCAACGGCAACGGGATCGTCAACCTCGGGGATGCGGTCTTCCTCCTCGACCACCTCTTCGGGACCCCCAACCGCGTCGCCGACTGCCCCGACATCGCCGATGTGAACGACAACGGGGCGGTGAACATCGCCGATGTCATCAGCCTCCTCTCCTACCTCTTCAGCGGGGGCGCTCCGCCACCGATCCCCTTCCTCTTCCCGTCGGTCGATCCCACCGCCGACCTCCTCCCCTGCGCCGGGGAGCTCTGAGGCGCCTCCCCCTCCCGATGGAGTCGCGCCCCGAGCGGCTCCGTGGCATCCTGCCGCGGAGGAGGGCCATGTCCGCCACCGACGAGTACGAGTTCTTCCTGCCGGAGAGCGCGATCGCGCAGGAGCCCCCCGCGCGGCGGGGTGACTCGCGCGCCCTCTTCCTCGTGCGGGGTCGGGACGGTGGTCGCTTCGGCCGCTTCGCCGAGCTCCCCGAGCTCCTGCACGGGGATGAGTGCCTCGTCGTGAACGACACCCGCGTGATCCCCGCCCGCGTCCGGGCCCGTCGGGCTTCCGGGGGAGCCGTCGAGGCCTTCCTCCTCTCGCCGGAGGAGGACGGCTCGTGGCGAGCCTGGCTCACCCCCTCCCGGCGGCTCAAGCCGGGTGAGATGCTCGAGACCGAGGGGGCGCCTCTCCGCGTCGTGGAGAAGGAAGGTCGCTGGTGGCGCGTGTCTCTCCCGGAGGGGGAGCTCCAGCGCATCGGCCAGGTCCCGCTCCCCCCCTACATTCGTCGCGAGCCGGGCGACCCACGGCTGCGCGCCCTGGACGCGGAGCGCTACCAGACGGTGTTCGCGTCGCGGGCGGGGGCGGTGGCCGCTCCCACCGCGGGTCTTCACTTCACACCTGAGCTGCTCGAGGGACTCGAGGATCGCGGAGTCCCCGTCGTCCCCGTCACCCTGCATGTCGGCCCCGGCACCTTCGCACCGATCCGGGCGGATCGCCTCGAGGACCATCGCGTCGACCCGGAGTGGTTCGAGATCTCCGGGGACTCCCGCCGCCGGCTCGCCCGGGCCCGCGAGGAGGGGCGGAGGATCATCTGTGTCGGAACCACCTCGATGCGGGTGATCGAGAGCGTCCCCGACCTCGACGACGGTCCGGCCCTCACCGGGGAGTGCGCCCTCACGATCCTCCCCGGACATCGATTCCGGCACGCCGAAGGACTCATCACGAACTTCCACCTGCCGCGCTCCTCCCTCCTCGTCCTCGTCAGCGCGTTCCACGGTCGGGAGCGGACCCTCGCCGGCTATCGGGATGCGGTGGAGGCCGGCCTGAAGTTCTACTCCTACGGCGACGCGATGGTGATCCTGCCCGATCGGGAGGCGGCTCCGGACGGAGCCTCATGATGCGCTGCTGGCACTGTCGCTCTCCGATCTCCGAGCGAAGCCTGGATCGCCACTCGATCCTGAGAGGCCGGCCGGAGGAGAAGGGCGGTCCCTTCCGCATCTATCGCTGCCCCCGCTGCCTCGCCGAGAGCAAGGTCGAGTCGGGCGGCCGGGGTCGCCTCTTCGCGAGCCCTCCGAAGGAGATCTCCCTCCTGGACTACCTCTTCTCCTTCATCGAGCCACTGGCCCCGGAGGACTTCCTGCGCATCACCGAGTGGCACGAAGCCCACGGGGAGGAGCGACGACTCTTCTTCGAGTCGCGTGGGGACCGCCGCTACTCGGGAGGAGCGCTCCGCCGCCTGCTGCGACGGCTGCGCGGGCCGCGTCGACGAGGACCGCGTGAGCTCCCCGGCGCCGGGGGAGAGCCCCGTCGAACGGCGGGACCCGGAGAGAACGCTCCCGCCCCCCCCCGCCCGAGACCGGTGCCCCACCCCTATCGGATCCTCGGGATCGAACCCGGGGCGGATGAGGCGGAGATCCGTCGGGCGTTCCGCGACCTGGCCCGGAGATGGCACCCGGACAAGCAGCGGAACCCTGCGGACCTCGAGGAGGCGACCCGTCGCTGGAAGGAGCTGATGCGGGCCTACGAGCAGATCTCCGCTCGCCGACGCAACTCGGAACCGGGGGCCGACTCGAAACCGCCTCCCGGAGAGTGACGAATTCCGCCCTCGAGCGGAGAGCCGCGTCGGGGCGACCCTGCGGTCTCCGACCGGGTCGGAGCCCTGCGCGGACCGCGGCCCTGTGCTACGATCCGGGGGTGGGAGAGGCGCGTCTCGACCGGACGCGCTGAAGGAGGAGCCCTTGCCAATGGAGCGCCCTGTGAGCCGGCCTGAGGTGCAGGAGTCCGCCGCCGCCCCCCTCGGGGTGCGCCTCCGCGGCCCAACCCGCGCCACTGCGACTCCCACTGCGCAGCCCCCCTTCCGACGGTTGCTCACCCTCCGCCTCGTCACGCTCCTCTTCGGCGCCCTCCTTTTCGGCACCCTGCTCTCCGCTGCGGGCTGCCACTCCGCCCCACCGATGCGAGCGGTGGACATCGATCGGTCCTCCCCCGAGAAGGATGTCCTTCTCTTCGAGGTGGAGATCGACGCCCCCTGGGCCCCCCGTCATTACCGGGACTGGGCACAGGAGCAGTTGGACCTCCTCGGGAACGAGCCTCGGAACGATCGCTACCCGGGGATCCCCGTCTATGAGGTGACCTACCGCTACCGGATCGGCCGCCAGACCCTCGCGGAGGTCTCCTTCCGTCGCGAGGGTGAGGGGCAGGGGCTCCTCGTCCACGCTCGGACCGTCGTCCGCCCCGTCCCCGGCTGGCTGCTCGATCGGGAGTCCCGCCGTGATGACTGATCCTCGCCCCTTCGGACCGCTCCGGGCGGGCCTGCTCGGTGCGTCCCTGCTCGCGGTCCTCCTCGTCCTCCCGGGTTGCGGTCTCCTCTACTCCCACAATCTGGAGTACGAGGACTTCTCCCTCCATGGCAATCATGACGTCCATCAGCTCCGCCGCACGGGCGACACCATCCAGCAGGTCTTCGACGCCTACCGGCGGCTCTTCCCGCACCTCGAGGAGAAGGTGAACGAGTGCCGGATCTGCTACGAGGAGGATCCCCTCTCCCGTGAACGCATCTTCACCGGGGACCTCCGGCAGGAGGGCTACTACCTCCCCGTCCTCGACCTGATCCAGCTCTCCCCCCGCCGGCCGCAGGGAGAGACGGATGACCTCTCCGTCATCTTCCATGAGATGGCCCACCACTTCCTGATCTCGGCCCATCCCGAAACGGCCTCCGTCTACTGGCTCAATGAGGGGCTCGCGTGTTGCCTCGAGGTCTCCTTCTTCGAGGGGACCGGCGAGCTCCGCAGTCCCCTGTTCCATCCGACCCTCTTCCTCCAGGCCCAGCGGCTCCTCCGCCGGCAGGGCTCGACGCGCTTCCGGGAGGAGCTCGAGGAGCTGCTCGATGCGAACTGGTTTCGCTTCCACCGGACCGACGGCCGAAACGACAGCTACGCCTACTCGTGGAGCCTCTACTGGCATCTGCTGAGGAGCTCCGAGGGCACCCTCGAGGAGAGGATCCACGCGATCCTCGAGATGAAGCCGGAGCGGATCCGGGAGGAGATCCCCGGGCTCCTCCGAGAGCTCGCGCGCCCGGCCGAGGTCCACCTCCACTCGATCGCGGGAGACCGGGGCCTGCGGACCTGGGCCCTCGAGCAGTTCTCCGAGCTTCCCGCCGTGCGGGGGGAGTGGTTCATCGATGAGCTCGAGGAGGAGCTCTCCATCGAGCGATCACCGAAGACCGCCCTGAACCCCCGCAGCTGGTCGGTCGCCACCCGGCTGATGAACGGTCGGGTCCGCGGACTCGATCGGAGCACCCGCAATGGCTGGCACGGGCGCCTGGCGGGAGCTCTCTCCCGCGAAGATCTCCCGTTCGAGATCCGCTGCGCCGTGGCGGAGGCGCTGGCGCGCGACGGCTCCCGCTCGTGGGCCTACATCGAGCCGCTGATCGAGCTGCTCGAGCATGACCTCCCGGAGCTGCGGATCGCGGCCGCGCGAGCCCTGGCCCGCTTCTCCCGACAGAAACCCACGGTCACGAACCCGATCTTCTGGCGCGAGTCCCCGGCCGCGGTCCGCTCCGTGGAGGTGCGCGAGTGGCGGGAGTGGTACGCCCGCCTGCGCCGCTGAGCCCGGACCGCTTGCCTCCGCTCGCCATCCTCCCGGATACTCCGGCGCGCTTCCGTCCCCAGACAGAATTGGAGAGGACATGGAGACACCCCCTTCGAGCGCCGAATCGCGGCGGACCGTGCTCCTCTTCGCCTCCCTGCGCGACCGGGCCGGCAGTCCGTCGATCGAGGTGAGCCTCCCCGAGGGGTCCTCCGTCGCCGACCTCCGCCGCGCGATCACGGCGGCGGCGCCGCACCTCGCCGAGGGGCTCGCCAGCAGTCGGATCGCGATCGATCAGGAGTTCCGAGAGGACTCCGACACGGTCTCGGGGGACGGTGAGATCGCCGTGATCCCACCGGTGAGCGGAGGCTAGCCGATGGGCGATCCGGCCCGCATCCTCGTCGGCCTCACCGACGAGCCCATCACCGGTGACCGCCTCCAGCGGGAGACGGGCGACCCCGGGTGTGGCGCCCTGGTGACCTTCCTCGGCACCGTGCGCGACGAGCACCACGGGAGGGCCGTGGAGCGTCTCGACTACTCGGCCTATCCCGCGATGGCCGAGCGGGAGATGAGGAAGATCGCCGAGGAGATCGTCGAGCGCTGGGAGGCCCGCGTGGTGGTCATCCTCCACCGAACCGGCACCCTCGGCATCGGCGAGGTGAGCGTGGGGATCGGCCTCTCCTTCCCCCATCGGCGGGAGTCCTTCGAGGCGCTCCGCCACGCGATCGACACCTTCAAGGAGTCGGTCCCGATCTGGAAGCGGGAGCACTTCACCGATGGCGAGGCGGTCTGGGTGGAGGGGTCCTGACCCCCACCCTCCTGAGGATCACCCCATCGCCGAAAGGAAGGAGCCGGTGCGGTCCCGAGGGACCGCACCGGCTCCTTCTTCATCGCCACCGACGCGCGGGGAGGCTCAGGTCGGGTAGTTCCGGAGCTGCTCACCGGTGTAGATCTGCCGCGGGCGGTGGATCCGGTTCTGCGAGTCGTCCCGCATCTCGAGCCAGTGCGCGATCCAGCCGGGGAGGCGCCCGAGCGCGAACATGACGGTGAACATGTTCGTCGGGATGCCCATCGCCCGATACATGATCCCGGAGTAGAAGTCGACGTTGGGGTAGAGCTTCCTCTCGACGAAGTACTCGTCGTTGAGGGCGACCTCCTCCAGGCGCATCGCGATGTCGAGGTAGGAGTCGGTCACACCGAGGTGGTTCAGGAGCCGGTGACAGGCATCCTTGATGATCTTCGCGCGGGGATCGTGGTTCCTGTAGACCCGGTGGCCGAAGCCCATGAGGCGCTGATCGGAGGTCTTGTCCTTCACCGCCGCGACGAACTTCTCGACATCCCCACCCGACTCATCGATGTACTGGAGCTGCTCCAGGACCCGCTGGTTCGCCCCCCCGTGGAGGGCGCCCCAGAGGGCGCAGATCCCCGCGGAGATGCAGGCGAACAGGTTCGTCTGGGAGCTCCCGACCATCCGCACGGTCGAGGTCGAGCAGTTCTGCTCGTGATCGGCGTGAAGGATGAGCAGGAGGTTCAGGGCCTTCTCCACCTCGGGATCGGGCTCGTAGCTCTCCGTCGGGAGACCGAACATCATGTAGAGGAAGTTGGCGCAGTAGCTGAGGGAGTTGTTCGGGTAGACGAACGGCTGGCCCACCGACTTCTTGTAGCTGTAGCCGGCGATCGTCCGGACCTTCGAGAGCAGGCGGCAGACGAGGAGGTCCACCTCCTCCTCCGACTCCATCGCCTCCGGGTAGTAGGTGGAGAGGCTGCAGACCATCGCGGAGAGGATCGCCATCGGGTGAGCCGAGGAGGGGAAGCCGTCGTAGAAGTGCTTCATGTCCTCATGGATCATCGAGTGCATCCGCAGACGCTGACGGAACCGCTCGTACTGCTCCGAGGTCGGCAGCTCGCCGTGGATCAGCAGGTAGGAGGTCTCGACGAAGTTCGAGTGCTCCGCGAGCTGCTCGATCGGATACCCCCGGTAGCGGAGGATCCCCTTCTCCCCGTCGATGAAGGTGATCGAGGAGAGGGTCGACCCGGTGTTCACATAGCCGGGATCGACCGTGACGAGCCCGGTCTCCTTGCGGAGCGACGAGATGTCGACGCCCCTCTCGTTCTCGGTTCCCGTGATGACCGGAAGCTCGATCGTCTGGTCACCGACCGTGAGGGTGGCCTTCTGGGCGGTCGTGGGGGTCTGGGTCATCGAGCGGTCTCTTCCGTCCGGAGTCCGGACTCTGTCGGCTGCGTGGGAGCCGGATGGCTCCGCGGGCCCGGTCGAACCGCGGACGGCTCGAGGACCCTGTTCGAGGACTGAATGTGAGACTCGGGCAGCCCTGAGACCGGGTCCTTGCCTTGCCCGGCCCGGGGCTACCGGGAGCCGGCTCCAGAAGGTGCTGGGGACGGGAAAGGCAACGAACCGACGCCTTGCGGGGCGGAAGGGGAGCGCCGGAGTTCAGCGAAGACGATCATCGCAGAATCACCCGAGGGAGCAAGGGAACCGGGCAGGAAAAGCCCGCCGCGCCCGAAGGGGGCGGGCGATCCGGGTCCTCAGGGCTCCAGATGGCGGGCGAGCGGGACCCGTCGGCCTCTCCCGAAGGCGCGGGGAGAGACGCGGAGGATCGGCGGCGCCTGGAAGCGCTTGTACTCGCTCCCGATGACGCGCCGGATGGCGGCGACGGTCTCCGTCTCCCCGAGGGGACCACCGCGGAGGTCCGCCGCCGCGCTCTCCCCCTCCAGATACCCTCGAAGCACGGGATCCAGCCGGCCGTAGTCGGGGAGGGAGTCGGTGTCGAGCTGGTCCGGACGCAGCTCTGCAGTGGGCGCCCTCTCGATGGTCCGGGGCGGGATCCGCCCCCGGCCGCGCGCCGACCGCGCGATCTCATAGACCTCGGTCTTCCAGACATCCCCGATCGGCGCGAGCGCACCGCACATGTCCCCGTAGAGCGTCGAGTAGCCGACGGCATACTCCGACTTGTTGCCGGTCGCGAGCACGGCGCCCCCATGCTGGTTCGAGAGCGCCATGAGGATCGTCCCCCGAATGCGAGCCTGCAGATTCTCATCCGCCAGCCCGCTCGGCGGCTCCCCGGTCCCCGCCTCGATGCCCTCCCGCAGCGCCGCGTGAGCCCCCTCGATCTCGATCACCTGGAAGTCGATCCCCAGCGCGGCCGCCAGGGCCCCCGCCTCCTCCAGGCTCTCCCCGGAGGAGTAGCGGCTCGGCATCGCGACGCCGCGGACACGATCGGCTCCGAGCGCGTCGACCGCGAGCGTGGCGACCACGGCCGAGTCGATCCCTCCGGAGAGGCCGACCCAGGCGGAGCCGAGCCTCGACTTGCGGAAGTAGCCCTCGATGCCGAGCACCACCGCCGAAGCGATCTCCTCGATCCGGTTCGGCTCCCCCTCGGGCGGCGACGGGACGGCGCGGAGGTCCACGACGGCGACCTCCTCGCGGAACCGGGAGAGCTCGGTGTGCACCCCGACCCCCATCGGGCCTCCGGAGAGCACCAGGCTGCCGCCATCGAAGACGATGTCGTCGTTCGCGCCCACCTGGTTCGTCACGAGGAGGGGCGCCCCGAGTCGCTCGGCCTGACGTGTGAAGAGCTCGATGCGACGCGCCTGCTTCCCCGCGTGGAAGGGAGATGCGGAGGGTGCGAGGAGGAGATCCACCCGCCCGCCGAGGTCTGCGATCGGATCGATGCCGTAGCGCTGACCGCCGGGATCCCAGATCTCCTCGCAGATCGCGACGCCGACCCGCTCCCCGGCGATCTCCCAGACGGTGGAGGTCGAGCCGGGGGCGAAGTACCGAGCCTCATCGAAGACATCGTAGGTCGGCAGGAGGCGCTTGTCGTGAAAGCCGCGAATCGCGCCGCCGCCGAGGAGGAACGCGGAGTTTCGCAACCCCGGGTGAGCCGTCGGATCGGCGCGGAGCGCTCCCACGACGAGGGGCGTCTCACCGATCGAGCCGGCGAGGTCGGTGAGGCTCCGTTCCTGCCCCTCGATGAACGCCGGGCGGCGAAGGAGATCGAGCGGGGGATAGCCGCAGAGCGCGAGCTCGGCGGTGACGACGAGGTCGGCACCCGCCTCGACCGCCCGCCGGTAGGCGGACTCGATGCGCCCCCGGTTCCCGGTGAAGTCGCCGACGGTCGGATCGAGCTGGAGGAGGGCGACCTTCATCGGCGAGGTCTACATGCCGGTGATGCGATAGCCGGCATCGACGTAGATCACCTCGCCGGTGATGCCGGAGGCCAGCGGAGAGAGGAGGAAGCAGGCGGTGTTGCCGACCTCCTCCTGCGTCACCCCCCGGCGGAGGGGCGCGCGCTCCGAGACCACATCGAGGATCTGGGAGAAGCCCCCGATCCCCCGCGCCGCGAGGGTCTGGATCGGCCCGGCCGAGATGGCGTTGACCCGGATTCCGCGGGGCCCGAGGTCCGCGGCGAGGTAGCGGACGCTCGACTCGAGGCTCGCCTTCGCGACCCCCATGACGTTGTACCCGGGGATGGCCCGCTCCCCGCCGAGGTAGCTGAGCGTCACGACCGAGCCGCCCTCGGAGAGGAGCGGTGACGCGGCCTGACAGATGCGGGTGAGGGAGTAGGAGCTGATCTCATGGGCGAGGAGGAAGCCGTCGCGGCTGGTGCCGAGGAAGCCTCCCTCGAGGTCCTCCTTCTTGGCGAAGGCGACCGCGTGGACGATGAAGTCCAGGCCTCCCCACTTCTCCTCCACCGTGGAGAAGAGCTGCTCGACCTGCGCATCATCGGTGACATCGCAGTCGACGAGGAACTCCCCCTCCACCGACTCGACGAGGGGGCGGACCCGCCTCTCGAGGCGCTCCCCCTGATGCGTGAACCCGAGTCGGGCGCCCGCGCCCACGAGGGCCTTGGAGATCCCCCAGGCGATGCTGCGGTCGTTCGCGACCCCGAGGACGATGCCCCGGCGGTCCGCCATCGGTCGATCGAAGCTCATCCGACACTCTCCTTCGAGCGGGTGGATCGGAATCCTAGGGGATGCCCCGCGGGGAAGCCAGAGGACGCCGGGACGGTCCCCGTGGCCGGGTACGAAGAGAGGGGGTCCCTCCCCCCCGGACGGGAGGAGGGACCCCCTCGATGACCCTTGCGCGATCTCGGGTCAGAGCCCGACGCCGGTGGAGGGCTTCGCGCCCTCCTTCTTGCCGCCGTCCTTCTCCGCAGGGGCCGCTCCGCCGACCGGCGGGGTCCAGCGCTCCTGGAGGATTCCCCCGTCGACGATGCTGACGCGGGTCGCCTGCACCCCGAAGTACTTCTTCACGGTCGCCGAGCTCGGGAGGATGGTCGGGTCGAAGAGGAACATCATCGACGGGTCCGCCAGCTCCGGCATCATCATGGGCGCCATGCCGAGCATGGGACGCACGGCGTCGAGAGCGTTCGCCAGCTGCTGACCGCCGTTCGCGAAGCCGACCATCATGCCGCTGGTCCCGCCGACCTCTCCCATGAGCTGCGCGATCGCGGCGTTTCCGCGGAGCCCCTTGCCGGAGTCCGCGCGCTCGAGGCTCTCGCGGAGGGCCTTGGCGGAGGTTGCGATCAGCCACCAGTCCCCTTCGATGGTCGTGCAGATCTGCAGCGGCATCCCCATCCCCGGGGCGTTCACGACATACGCGCTGCGTCCGGCGATCTCCTGCTTGGAGACCATCCCCTGCGAGATCTGCGGATCGGAGAACATGCCGAGCAGTCCGTCCAGCCGCTCCCGGGAGCTCATGCGGATCCCGAAGCAGGTGTCGATCGACCCGCCCATCATCATCATCGACATCAGATCGGGCGCCGGACCGCTCGGGCTGAACGTGAAGATGGTCCCCTCGAGATCTCCGAGGAGCTCCTCGACGGTGAAGCCGAGCATCATCTGCGTGCCGGCGAGCATCTCCTCCATCCCCTGCATCTCCTCCTCGCCCGCGAGGGTCCGGACGATGTCGCGCATCGCGGGGATCACCTGGGCGAGCTCGAGCCGGATGCTCGTGGCGCTGATCGCATCCGCCGGGGCGAACGCAGCCGGAGCGAGGGGGCGGTTCTCGGTGGGGAGAAGGCGCATCAGCCCCGATCGCCCCGAGATCCCGAAGAAGGCCCGCTCACGGCTGCCGGCGGCGGACATCGATCCAGAGGCCGCGACCCCCTGGAACTGCTGGAGGCCCAGCGCGGAGATCACCGCCATCGGCGAGGGCTCCCCCTCATCCGCGGCGAACCCGCTGAGCATCGGCATCGCCATCGACCAGACCGGCTCGAGGTTCATGAAGAACTTCATCCGTCCCTCGCCGACCGCGCCCATCGCCTTCTTGTAGAACGGGACGTTTCCGAGTCGGACCGCGCCCGCCTCCATCGACTTGAGGTGAGCGCGCAGACCCGCCTCATGGACCCCGGCGGTGAACCGCTCCCCGCTCCGAACCACGAAGATCCCGGCGCCATCGCTCTCGATGCAGCGACCCTTCTGGCCCTCGATCTCGATGGTCCGGGCCTTCATCTCCCCTTCGCTCTCCTTCTCGAGGAGGGAGAACATCTCATCGACCGCCTTCTGGATCTCCTCGCCGCCTCCGAACTCGAAGATGAGGTTCATGGGGAGGGGGGCGGTGGGATCGAGGAGGAGCGAGATGGAGATCGCGGTCCGTCCCGTCATGTTCTCGCACATGCGACCGCCGATCGACATCGCGGCGCCCATGAGGCGCTCGCCGATCTCGGCCATCTTCTCGCCACCCGGGAGGGAGCTCGCCGGACCGGACTCGAGCTCCTCCGCCATCATCGACTTCATCATCTCCATGAACGCCGGCTGCAGCCGGGTCATGATCCCCTTGATCTCCGGGTCCTTCATGAACCGACCGAAGTCGGAGGCCTTGGCCTCCGAGCTCATTGCGCTCCAGTCGTCGAAGGAGAGGAGGAGGATGGTGGAGGCGTCGAGATGGGCATCCCCCGCGCGAGCGCGGTCGGAGCCCATCGTCATCCCCGCTCCGAGAACGAGGAGGAGGGCGATCAGTCGACGGAGGGTGCTTCCCTGCATCGTGGGTTTCCTTTCCGGGGGAACGAGCCCCCGTGTACAGCCCGCTGCCGTCGGACCGATCGACCCGGCGCACCACGCGCCACCGGAGGGGCGGCGCGCGCGAGGTCGAAGGTGGAACGGAGCGGATTCGGGTCCGGATCGGTGGATTCGAGAGGGTCCGAGCCATCGGGGCTCCCCTCACTCGAACAGGGAGGCTACCATGCCCCTTCATCGCCCGCAATCTGACCGGTGGGGTGCCCCTGACCCGCCGCGCTCTTCACTGGTTGTTCCCGGAAGGACCCGACCGTGAGCCCAGGCCTCGAACGCGAATCCACGGACCTCCCCTCCCCCATCGATCTCCCCCCCCGCTACGCCGTCGAGGGCCTCACGCCGACCGAGGAGGGGCTCCGCCCCGTGAGGATCGGAGTCGATCGAGAGTCCGGGCTCTTCGTGGAGCCCGAGGGGCTGGAGCTCCAGCCCCTGGTCCCCGACTCCTGCTGGCTGCTCCCGGGGTTCCTCGACCTTCATGTCCACTGCCGAGACGATCCGAGCGGCGCGGAGCATCACAAGGAGGACTACACGACGGCGTCCGCCGCCGCCCTGCACGGGGGGGTGGTCGCCGTGGCGGACATGCCGAACAACCCGGCGCCGCCGGTCGACCCGGAGAGCTACGCGCGCAAGCAGGCGCTCGTCGCCGAGCGGGCCTCCATCGAGGTGGTCGTCTACGGGGCGGTCTCCCGGGTCGCAGGCGCGTTCCGCCGCGGGATCCCCTGGAAGTGCTACTTCGGCCCGAGCGTCGGGGAGCTGCACGACGCGGAAGGGGTCGGTGAACTGCTCGCCGGCTTCCGCGGGGAGTGGGTCGCGTTCCACGCGGAGGATCCGGAGATCCTCGAGGCTTCCCGCGGGGCGGCGGAGCACGAGGATCGCCGTCCCCCCGAGGCGGAGCGGGTCGCCGTCGCGAGGATCCTCGAGCTCGCACGGCAGCATGGGTTCCGTCCGCACATCGCGCACCTCTCGACCGCCGGCGGGCTCGCGGAGATCGAGGCGGCGCGGAGCGCGGGCCTCCCCGTGACCTGCGAGGTCGCGCCGCACCACCTCTTCTTCGACCGGGAGAACCGAGGGGGCACCTCCCACTCCGGGTGGTTGCAGATGAACCCGCCGCTGAGGACCCCCGAGGACCGCCGTGCGCTGATCGAGGGACTCCGAAGAGGCGCGATCGACATCATCGCCACCGACCACGCTCCTCACTCGATCGAGGAGAACGAGCGCGGAATCAGCGGAGTCCCCCTCCTCGACACCTTCGCTCCGTTCCTCGGATGGCTCGCGGAGGAGGAGGGCTTCGACTGGGCCGTGCTGGTGGAGCGGGCGGCGCGCCGTCCGGCCGAGATCTTCAGGGACTTCCTGCCGGCGCGATACGGAGCCTTGGAGGTCGGCTGCTCCGCCGGCTTCGTCGTCCTCGACCCCGAGTCCCCGTGGACGGTCCGGAACGGAGACATCCGATCACGCGCCGGCTGGTCCCCCTTCGAGGGGCACACCTTCCCC
>JAFMMO010000089.1 GCA_017859655.1 Pseudomonadota bacterium
GCTCCGCCGACACCCTCCTCGAGGAGGTGATCGAGCAGCTCTCCGGGGAGGAGCGGATCCGGACCGTCGAGGCGGTCCTCGAGCTCTCCGACCCGGGCTCCGACGCGTGGTGGGGTCGGGAGGCGTACGAGAGCCTCGTCCTGCGCACCTGGCGGAATCTCCTCGGGCCGGACCGCGTCCTCGAGAAGGCGCGCGCCGTCTGTGAGGGCGCCTTCGACCTCTCCGTCTCCCCGAAGCGGAGCCTCGCGGTCGAGGCGCTCCCCTTCTTCCTGGGGGCGGGCGAGATCGACGCCGCGCTGCGCTGCCTGGAGATCGCCACCTGCAAGCTCGAGGCGCCCGCGAACCTCCCCTACCCCTGGTACCGGGAGCAGTTCGAGCGGTTCGGGCGCGCGCCTGCGCTCGTCGACCTCTTCCCGACCGACCTCGCCTCCCGACCGGGGGCCGCCGAGTGGTGCGCGGGCATCGAGCGGAGCGTGCTCGAGTGGCTCGACGCGCAGCGGATCGAGGATGGCGCGGCGTTCCGGCTGCTCGCGTTCTGCACCCTCCGCCAGCACGAGCTCGGTCTCCTCGATGATCGCGACGGTCGGCTCGCGCTCCTGCGTGGCCTGACCGCGGGCTCCTCGACCCTGGAGCTCTGGCTCGTCGATCTGCTGCGCGCGCTCGGGGATGGTCCCGGCGCCGACGCGATCG
Organism: Pseudomonadota bacterium; assembly: GCA_017859655.1. Lineage (GTDB taxonomy): Bacteria > Planctomycetota > UBA8108 > UBA1146 > UBA1146 > JAFMMO01. The sequence continues at coordinate 691 of JAFMMO010000089.1, forward strand.
AGCGGACCCTCCTCGCGAGCGGGCGCCTGCACCTCGGGCGCATCGCGGAGGTGCTCGCGCGCATCGCCGCCGCGGAGGGGGGGGCGGCCGCGCTGGAGCTCGGGGAGTCGGTCGCGGCCTATGTCCTCGAGGATGAGCTCCTCGCGGTTCTCATCGGCGCCGCGGAGTCCGCCGAGAGCGAGGAGCGGGCCCAGCACTGGCGGGAGGTCCGCACCCGGGCGAGCGAGGCCCGAGTCGAGCTCCAGGAGCGGGACGAGGAGGCGCGCCGGTCGTCCGCCGCGAGTCGACCCTGAGGGTCGTGGCCCCCCCGGGAGGAACCGCCTCGACGCAGGCTTCGTTCACTCCGGTTCGAGGTGTGCGCGGATCGATCGGGACGAAGGCCGGCGTGAGCCGGCGAGGCGGGAGTCGGCCGGGCGGCGCCCCGGGATGGGATCGGGCGGGAGCGAGACGATGCTGATCGGCCGCAGTCGGCGCTGCGATCTCCGCCTCCACTCCCACCGGGTCTCCCGACGACACTGCACCCTCGAGCCCCGCGGGGAGGGGTTCTTCCTCCGTGACCTCGGCTCGCGGAACGGCACCTGGCGTGACGGCGAGCGGTTCGAGCACGGCTTCCTCCGCGTGGGTGATCGCTTCGTCGTCGGGGATGTGATCCTGCGTGTGCGCCCGGGGGGCGAGCTCCTGCAGGAGGGGCTCTCCGACCCTCGGAGCGTCCTCAGCGGCCCCCGGCTCACCGACCATCTCCCCGCCCTCATCGCGCTCCTCCTCCCGATCACCGGGGTGCTGCTCCTCGTCTCCACCTCGGGCCCTGCGAAGCTCGCCCCCCGCGCCTCGGAGGCGGCGAGGCTCACTCCGCCTCCGACCGATCCGGTGCAGGGCCGTGCGGAGAGCGATCGAGCGGCGGACCTGCCTCGGCGCTCCGTCCCGGCCGCGTCTTCGGCGCCTCCGGTCGCTCCCCCGTCCACGAGGCCACCCCCCACGACCTCCCCCGCTGCTCCGTCTTCCCTCGCTGCGCCGCCCTCCCTCGCGGCGCCCTCTCTCGCGGCGCCCTCTCTAGCCCTGCCAGCGCGGGAACCGGCCCGTCCCGGCGGGACCCCGGCCGCGCTTCCGCTCGGCGAGCTCTGGGCGGTGGCGGCGGAGTGCGATCGGGCCCGCTCGGCTCGGCGCGCTGCCGCCGAGGGTGAGGAGCTCCCCGCCTCTCGGGAGCGGCTCCGCCAGCGGATCGAGTCGGGTCCGCCTACCCCCGAGCCGTCGGGTGCCCTGCTCGGCTCGAGGGCGCGAGCGGAGCTGGTCCAGCGTCTCGTCGAGCCGGCGCTCGCATCGCTCGAGCGATCGGAGGGAGCGGACGGGGACGGCTCGGAGCTGCTCGCCCTCATCGATCTCCTCGGGGATCTCGGGGGGCGACCGGCGCGCGAGGCGCTGCGGGTCCTGCGGGAGGAGGTGGAGGAGCGGCTGGCACGCAGCTACCGGGCGGCGGCTGCGTCGTCCGGACTGCCCGAGCTCCCGCCCGCGGGGGAGGCGCGGCTGCGCATCGACGGGGCCCTGCTCCGAAGGCTCGATGCGTGGCTCGGGTCGGAGCGCGCGGGGGAGACTCCTCCTCCGGCCTCCACCCCGGCCTCCACCCCGGCCTCCAACCCGGGGGGCTCCCCGTGAGCGCGCGGGAGGGAGCGGCCCCCTTCGACTCCGGGCGTTGGGAGGCGCCGCGCGCCGCGGACCTCGACATCGGCCTCGATCCCGCCTTCGTGGGGGAGAGGGAGGCCGCGCGCTGGCTCGAGGAGCTCCGGAGCTCCCTCCCGTGGCGGCAGGAGTCGATTCGGATCTTCGGGAAGACGATGCCGGTCCCCCGACTCCAGTCGTGGCACGGGGATCCGGGGGCGGGGTATCGCTACTCGGGCCTGGACCTCGAGCCCCTCCCCTGGACGCCGCTCCTCACGGAGATCCGGGGTCGGATCGAAGCGGTGGTCGGCGGTCCGCCCTTCAACGCGGTGCTCGCCAATCTCTATCGGGACGGTCGGGACAGCATGGGGTGGCACGCCGACGATGAGCCGGAGCTCGGCCCCGAGCCCGTCATCGCGAGCCTCTCCCTCGGGGCTTCCCGGACCTTCCACCTGCGCCATCGGACCCGCCGGGAGCTGGGTCGCCTCGACCTGCAGCTCGGGACCGGCTCCCTCCTCGTGATGCGGGGGCGGACCCAGGAGTGCTGGCAGCACGCTCTCCCCAAGCGCACCGGTCGCTCGGGACCCGGCCTGCGGATCAACCTCACCTTCCGTCGGATCATCCTCGGGGGCTGACCCGGCGCCCGGGATGAGGAGGAGGGCGACCCGCGCGTCGCGCGAGTCGCCCTCCTGTGGTTCCCTTCCCGCCTCGCGCCGGGGATCGCGCCCTCAGGGGGCGCAGATCGCAGCGGCATCGCAGGGCAGATCCTCATCAACGCCGCAGCCCGTCGAGGGGTTCGGCGGCGGAATGATGTCCCACGTCCCCGACACGAACAAGGCGGTCAGGAGCTGGATCGGGTCTGCGATGTTGAGGAGCCCGTCGTCGTTCATGTCCCCGGATCCGGGGCAGGCGAGCGGGGGGGCGGTCTGGTTGAAGAGCGCATCGAGGATGCGCACGGCGTCGGCGATGTTCACCTGGCCGTCGTCGGTCGCATCTCCCCGGACGAGGGAGACCTGGCTGGCGGTGATGCTCCCCTCGACGAGGGTGAGGCTCGCGGCGACGGTCTCCACGGCGGGGCCGAGCTCGACGATCATGTTCGGCACCGGCGCGCCGGTCTCGGCGCCGACCTGCGGAGCGAGCTGCTCCGAGAAGGTCAGTGCGTAGGTCCCACCGTTCACGACGCCGGCGCCGAGGCCGTACTGCATCTCGAGAACGGTGTGCGAGGTCCCCGGCGCGAGGGTGTCGCTGAGGTCGAAGTCGATGACCACCCCGGCGGTGAAGCCGGGCTCACCGGAGGCGCTGGTCGCGAGGTGGACCTCGGCGTAGGCCGGCGAGCCGGCCGGCAGGCCCGTGAGGGCCGGGCCGAGGCCGGGGGCCTGATCGAGGGTCAGCGCAGGGTCATGGACGACTCCCACGGAGAAGCCGGTGATCGGCAGGTCTCCGGAGATCTTGACCGTTGCGGTTGCGGTCGCCCCCACGGCACCGGTGGTGCTGGAGAGCTCCATTGTGGCCGTCTGCCCCTCCGCCGCGCTCCATGCGCAGACCGCGGTGAGACAGAGTAGGCCCGATCGGATCATCCTGAACACATCGACTCCTTCCCCAGGAATGCAATGAACCGGATCCGATGAGACTGCGACAGGAGGGGGGAGTCTCGCTCGAGGGAGGATTGAGGTCACGGCGACCGTCGCTCCGCACGCGCGAAGCCGATCAGCGTGGATAGCGGGTTCCTCCCCCGCGCGAGTTTGAACTCCGGCACTCTCCGAGGGGGCTTCCCCTCGTGGATCGCTTTGCGATCGGAATACAGCAGGTGGATGGGCACCACCCGACCCAACGATACGACTGCCGGGGCCGCATGGAAGATCCAGATTCAGGCTCTTTCCCGAGATTCCTGAGAAGAAACACGGAGAGTCACGAGAGAGCGATCACCGGATGATGAGAGTCAGCTGAGTCGGGGTGCGGGGTCCCCGCTCAAGGGGCTTCATCCTCCGGCGGGGCCTCTCCCAGCAGCCCTCGCCATGCAGCCCGGAGGTCCTCCGGCTCCTCCACGGTGAACGCCATGCGCTCCCCCGTGTGGGGATGGGTGAACCCGAGATGGGCCGCGTGGAGGGCGGGCCTCGCGATGAGCTCGGAGGCGGTCCCGTAGGTCCGATCTCCGAGCAGCGGGAAGCCGGCGCGGGCGCAGGAGAGTCGGATCTGGTTCCGGCGCCCGGTCTCGAGGGTGAGCTCGAGCCGACAGGCGACGGGCTCCCCCCGCCCCTCGCCGGACTTCGCGATGACCCGGTAGTGGGTGATCGCCTCCTTCGCCCCCGGCTCGGTCGGATGGGCGATCGTCATGCGGCCGTGCTTCTCCACAAGGAGGTCGCGCAGCGTCCCCTCCGCGATGGGGGGGCGTCCCAGCGCGATCGCAAGGTATCGGCGGGTCACATCGTGCCGGGCGAAGGCAGGCTTCAGGGACTCTCGAGCGTGGCGTGTCCGGGGGAAGACGAGGACTCCGCTCGTGCCCCGGTCGAGCCGTTGGACGATGCCGATCCTCGGTCGCTCGCCCCGAGCGAGGTCGCGGGCCCGGAGCCAGTCCTCGAGGTTCGGCTCCCGCAGGTGGGCGGGGAGCTCGCGCTGGGCGTCGCGGGGGACGGTCAGGACTCCAGCGCGCTTGTGAACCACGATGATGTGGGAGTCCTCGTGAAGGATCTCCCCCGGTGGGGTGCTCTCCTGCGCGGGGCGACGGGGGGCGTCGATCGAGACCCGGACCTGCGCGCCCGCGCACAGGGGATGGCCGTGGTCGGTGACCCGCGCTCCGTCGACCTCGACCGCTCCCCGATCGATGAGCGCCTGGGCGCGGCGATGGGAGAGGTCGAGCCTCCTCTTCACCTCGGCCGCGAGGCGACCGGGGGCGTCGACCGTCCAGGACTCGTTGCTCATCGGCCTCCGGGGGCTTCAGGGGGGAGCGGAGCGAGCATCGTAACGGATCGGGGAGGGGGGGGAGGACCGATCCGCGTTCCTTTCCCTCGGAGCGTCGAAGGGGGTATGATCCTCGGTTGGTCCGCGCCGATCGGCGGCGGCGGACCCAGTCGAGGGACTCCCCCCGGGGAGGACCGGACCCAGCCCCCGCGGTGCGCGTCCCTGCTCCCCGCGGCGAGGCCCGTGAAATGCGAGGCGCTCCATGAGCGGCCGAGGCTCTTCCTCCTCCTCCTGCACCCCTTCCATCGCTCCCTTCCTCCCGATGACCCTCGATGAGGTCCGCCAGCGTGGCTGGCTGCCCGGACCGGGCGATCCCTGGCGCGAGGGAGAGCACGGGGTCGACTTCGTCCTCGTCACCGGCGACGCCTATGTCGATCACCCCAGCTTCGCGAACGCGGTGATCGGTCGTCTCCTCGAGGCGCGTGGCTTCCGGGTCGCGATCCTCGCCCAGCCGGACTGGCAGAGCGCGGAGCCCTTCCGCATCTTCGGCCGCCCCCGGGTCGCATGGCTCGTCAGCGCGGGGAACCTCGACTCCCTCCTCAACCACTACACCGCTCACAAGCGACCGCGCTCCGACGACAGCTACTCCCCCGGTGGTCGGGCGGGGCGCAGGCCGGAGTACGCGACCGTCGTCTACTCCCAGCGCTGCCGCCAGGCGTACCGTGATGTTCCCATCATCGCCGGGGGGGTCGAGGTCTCGATGCGACGCCTCGCCCACTTCGACTACTGGCACGAGAAGGTCCGCCGCTCGTTGATCCTCGACGCCCGAGCGGACCTCGTGGTCTACGGAATGGGGGAGCGCCCCCTCGTGGATGTGCTCGAGCGGCATGCCCGCGGGACGCCGATCGCCGAGATCCGTGATGTGCCCGGGACCGCCTACGCCATCGGCAAGCACGGCCGCCCGCACTTCTTTCCGGAGGAGGAGTTCGCGGCGGGGCTCCCCTGGTACGAGCAGGCGGACTCCCTCCTCTCCCGGCTCCGCCCTCGCCCCGGCACCGAGCTCCGCCCCGGGGAGGGCGTCCTCGAGCTGCCGAGCTACGACGAGGTCCGCGGGGTGGACGACCACAGCAAGGAGCGCTTCGCGCGCGCCCAGCACATCTTCCACCGCGAGCACAATCCGGACCGCGCCCCCGTGCTCGTGCAGCGGCACGGGGAGCAGACGGTGGTCATCAACCCGCCGGCCCACCCGCTCACGACCGAGGAGCTCGATGCGGTCTTCGCGCTCCCCTACAACAAGGCGCCCCACCCGAGCTACGGGGGGGAGCGGATCCCCGCCTTCGAGACGGTGCAGTTCTCGGTGAACGTCATGCGTGGCTGCTTCGGCGGCTGCACCTTCTGCGCGATCACCGAGCACCAGGGGAAGCGGATCAGCTCGCGCAGCGCCGAGAGCGTGAAGCGGGAGGTGGAGGACCTCCAGCGCCTCGATGGCTACAAGGGGGTCATCTCCGACCTCGGCGGCCCCACCGCCAACATGTACCGGATGACCTGCTCCCGCCCCGAGATCGAGGCGCGCTGCCGGCGCCCCTCCTGCGTGCATCCCACCGTCTGTCGCCTGCTCAAGACGGATCACTCTCCGATCAAGGAGCTGATGCGCGAGGTTCGCGAGGCGGAGGGGGTGAAGAAGGTCCTCATCGCGAGCGGGATCCGGATGGACCTCGCCACCCTCGACCCCGACTACATCGAGGAGCTGGCGACCCACCATGTCGGGGGTCACCTCAAGGTCGCGCCGGAGCATGTGGACGACGAGACCCTGCAGCTGATGAAGAAGCCGGGGATGGACGTCTACCTCGACTTCGAGAAGCAGTTCAAGGACGCCTCCCGCAAGGCGGGCAAGGAGCAGTACCTCGTCCCGTATCTGATGAGCTCCCACCCCGGCTGCGACATGAAGAGCGCGGTCACCATGGCGGAGTTTCTCAAGGCGAGGAACCTGAAGCCGCAGCAGGTGCAGGACTTCATTCCGACCCCGGGGACCCCCGCGACCTGCATGTGGTGGACCGGCATCGATCCGCACACGATGAAGCGGGTCCACACCACCACGCGCCTGCGCGACAAGAGGAAGCAGAAGGCGCTCCTTCAGGCGTGGAAGCCGGAGAACGAGACCCTCGTCCGGGAGGCGCTCGTCGAGGCGGGGCGGACCGATCTCATCGGGGGACACTCCGCCGCGCTCCTGCCGGGAGGGGGGCGCTCCGCCGGCGCCTCCAGCCCCCGAGGGGGAGGGGAGCGCCGCTCCCGGGGACGCCGCCGGCGTCGCTAGGGGAGAGACTCCGGCGCGGCCGGGGCGCGGAGAGGGAGGACCGCCTTCGCGTCCGGCGCGCGCGCCGCGGCGGTCGGGTCGACCCAGTAGCGCATCGACGCCTGCCCCGGGTCCCGCTCGACGATGATCCCGGTGATGCTCCGCGTCACCGATCGCTCCCGCGAGACGAGCGGCGCCCACTCCTCCCGACCCGCCGGTTGCCAGAGGTGGAAGGTCGGGATCCCCTCCACCTCCTCCGCGCCCTCCCCGCGCCACGCCGAGAAGCGCTCCTCCCGCCAGGGGAGGACCTCCCGCGCCCGCCAGGAGGATGAGGTGAGGAAGACCCACTCGCCGCCGAGCTCCTCCACCTCGATCGCGCCGTGCCCGCGCCAGATCACGAGCCAGCCATCCTCCGGAGTGACGACCGCGAGCCGGAAGGGGGAGAAGACCCCGGGGCGGACCTCCTCCTCGACCCGCGCCCGCGCGGATGCGGCGCAGGTGCCCTGCAGGGCGATGTCGATGAGGTCTCCCCGGGTCCTGCCGCCGGGGGGGACCTCGGGACCGGGTCCGGAGCGCTCGGAGTAGAGGTTCAGCAGGCAGGCGACGACCCCACGGTCGTTCACCCCGCACCAGCTCCCCCCCGCCGCGCCGTCCCGGGGAGCGAGGACGGCGGGAGCCGCCTCGGGGAGACGAAGCGTCGGGGGCTCCTCCGCGGCGCGGAGCCGGGACTCATCCCGATTCATGGTGACGGAGAGCGCGGAGGCGAGCCGGTGGATCGTGACGGTGCACATCGGTCAGGGGGTGGGGGCGTTCCCGGGGACGGCGGGCTCGCCGAGCTCATCCCGATGGGCCTGGGTCGAGAAGGCCACCCCGAGGCGTGAGGCGACCTCGACCGCCTCGCCCGGCCCGGAGCCGGCCGCGAGGAGCTGGGTGATGATCGCGATGTGATGGATGGTGTGGTCGGCGAGCGCCATCCACTCCCGTCGCGCGCTGCTGCGGATCCGCTCGGGGACCGCGCCGGGCGCGAGCGATTGGAGGATCGTCACCTCGCGGTCGAGGTCATCCTCCCGGCGGTTCCGGATCTCCTCGACGATCGCGCGGATGGCGTGGCCGGCGAGAGCTCGGCTCCGCTCCAGCTCGGGGTCCCGGGCCCGAGCGTCGTACTCGACGAGCCCGGTCTCCCGCTCGGTCAGAAAGCAGCGGAAGTACTCGATGCAGTGGCGGAGGTGCGCGCCGACCGTTCCGCCGTCGACCCCGGGGGCGACGAAGCCCGCGTCATCGATCCGCTCGAGGAGCTGGAGGGTGCGGCCCAGTGCGTCGATGCACCCGCCGAGCGCCGGCGGGAGGTCACCCGCGGCGGTGGCATCGCTCGAAGCCGCTCGTTCTCGATCGATCATCGGCCGCGATCTCCTGCGTGGGGGGAGCCGCCCGGAGGCGGAAGGAGCAGGGGGGCGCTGCTCTCCCTCCATGCTGCGCACGAAGCGTTCGGATCTCAAGGGCCTCCGGGGGCCTATCCGGAAGATGCCGGAGGGGGACTCGGCTACAGTGCAATCCGATGTCCCCCCGCCGGGGGGGATCGGTGGCTCGCTTCGGGGGGATCGTCCATGGCGGAGACGACAGTCGCGGCGCTGCTCGACGCGCTCGGCATCCATCTCGCTCTCGGGACGCTCGCCGCAGCGGCGCTCCATCTTCGGGGGCTCGCGGTGATCGACCCCTCCACCGTGGGGGCGCGTCCCGGCTTCCGGATCCTCGTCACGCCCGGGCTCATCGCCCTCTGGCCTCTGCTCATCCTTCGCTGGTCCCGCGTCCACCGCGGGCCCGATCCCGAGCCGTTGACGAGCCTCCCCGGCCCCGACCATCCGATCGGCCCCCGCCGGCTCCGGCGGTGGCAGGCGGTCTCCTTCCCCGCCCTCCTCCTCTTCGCCCTCCTCGGTGCCGGCGTGGCTCTTTCCGGGCGCACAGAACCGTGGGATCCCCCTCCGACCGGTCGGGCGGGGGAGCCCCTCCCGCTCGCCGGCTTCGAAGATGCGCTCTCCGTTCGAGGCGTCCTCGCGACGGACGCCGCACCGGTCTCCCTCGCGCTCCTCGGGGGAGAGCAGGAGGTCGTCGCAACCGAGCTCCGGGTGGCAGGACCGCTGGGCATTCCCTCGCTCGCGCTCTACTGGAGCCCCCAGCGACCGCCGGCCGGGGCGGACTCGCCGGGCCGGGAAGGGCTCTTCGTCGGGCGGGTCCCATCCCGGCCCGGGACGCACCGCCTCCCCCCGCCGCTCGCCGCCCGGAGCGGAGGAGGCGCCTGGATCCTCTACTCGATCGCCCAGGGGGAGCTCGTCGCGATCCTGACCCCGACGACGGGTGATGGGGAGGGGGGACGGTGAGCGGGCCCTATCGGGCCGTCCACTGGAACCGGCAGAAGCGGATCTACGACCGGGTCCTGCTCCTCGGCGTCTTCTCCCTCCTCGCCGGGTTCGCCGCGCTGACGGCGTGGGGGAGGCGGGAGCTCACGGCGGAGACGATCATTCTGAGGAGCACGGCGGTCACGGCCCTCCTCCTTCTCCACCTCGCGCTCGCGATCGGACCCGTCGCCCGCCTCGACCGTCGATTCCTGCCGCTCCTCTACAATCGTCGTCACCTCGGGGTCACCATCTTCGCCCTCGGTCTGATCCACGCGCTCATCGCGACCTTCCAGTTTCATGCGCTCGGTGATGTGAACCCGATCGTGAGCATCTTCACCGCGTACTCTTCCCGTGCAGGGTCCTGGGAGGACCCCAGTCGGTTCGCCGATCTGCCCTTCGAGCCGTTCGGCGCGCTCGCCCTCCTGATCCTCTTCCTGCTGGCCGCGACAAGTCACGACTTCTGGCTCCGGAACCTCGGCGCCTCTCTGTGGAAGCTCCTGCACACCGGCGTCTACATCGCCTACGCCGCTCTCGTCCTCCATGTCTCCCTCGGTGCCCTCCAGTCCGAGCAGGGGCCGGCCGGGGCGCTGTTGCTCGCGCTGGGCGCGCTCACCCTGGGCACCCTTCATCTCCTCGCGGGTCGGAGGGAGGCGCGCCTCGACGCGCGGAGGGCCGAGCTGGCGGCGGCGGGCTTCGCGCGGGCGTGTCGGGTCGAGGAGCTGCGCGACGGGTACGGCTGCACCCGGCGGATCGGGGCGGAGCGGGTCGCGATCTTCCGAGACGGGGACCGGGTCCACGCACTCTCGAACACCTGCCGGCATCAGGGCGGGCCGATCGGAGAGGGGAGAATCCTCGACGGCTGCATCACCTGTCCCTGGCATGGTTGGCAGTACCAGCCGTCGAACGGGACGAGTCCGCCCCCCTTCCATGAGGTGATCGCGACCTATCCGGTCGAGGTGGTGGACGGCGAGGTCCTCGTGAAGGGGATCGCCAACCCCCTCGAGGCGGAGAGCCCGGGCGCGCCCTGCACGCCGGACCGGGGGGGCGCGACCGGAGAGGAGCCCTTCTACATCGGCTATCAACCGACAGCCGCCCCCGCCATCGCGCGGCGGTGCCGCGCTCTCGTCCTCCGCCTCGCCATCCTCTCGTTCTTCGCGGTTGTCTGGCTCGCCCTCGATCAGGAGCCGCAGGCGCCGGGGACCTTCGAGTTCGGGCGGACGCGCACCTTCGAGGGGACGCTCGTCGAGCGCCCCCTCCCCCTGCTGCGGATCGACCCGCCGGAGGGGGTCGACGGCCCCGGCGCGGCGGTCGTCCTCGTCGGTTTCGGGAAGCAGGGTCTCCCCGACTTCGCGCGGGGCCACCACGGAGAACGGGTGCGGTTCGACGGCACCCTGATCGCCGTGGGCGCGCTCGCCATGGTGGAGATGAACGATCCGGAGAGCTTCGTGGTCCTCGGGGAGCCGGAGAGCGGGGAGGGGGGGGTGGAGGTCGAAGCCCTCGGCTCGATCACCCTCGTCGGGGAGCTCGTCGATACGAAGTGCTGGTTCGGCGTGATGCGGCCCGCCGCCGGGAAGGTCCATCGGGCCTGCGCGATCCGCTGCCTCTCGGGCGGCGTTCCCCCGGGGCTCCTCGTCCGCGATGGGCGGGGAGGAGGGGCGGTCTTTCTGCTCGCCGGGCGGACCGGGGCGCCTCTCGACTTCGATGTGGAGTGGGCCGGCCTCCCGATCTCCGTCTCCGGCGAGCTGGAGCTTCACGAGGATCTCCCCCTCGTGCGGGTCGCGACGATCGAGCCGATGCGATGAAGCGACCCCTGAGCCTCCGGCGCCTCGTCGTGCTCTACCTCCTGCTGCTGGGCGCGAGCCATGTGGTGCGGGGAGTGCTCCCTTACGAGGCCCCCCTCCGCCCCGACCAGTCCGTGGTCGAGATCTCGGACATCGCGATCGACGCGGGGGGGGAGGCGGTCTCCCTCGACCGGACGATCCGCCTCGCCGTCACCGACCTCCCCGGCCCGGACCCTGACGCCCCCGTGATCGTCCTGATCCACGGCAGCCCTGTGGCGTCATCCTCCCTGGTCCCCATCGCGGAGGCGCTCGCAGGGAGCGCGCGGGTCCTCCTCCCCGATCTCCCCGGGATGGGGAGCTCCACCGCGGAGGTCTCCAGCCTCTCCGTCCGCGCTCACGGCCTCGCCCTCGCCGAGCTCCTCCGTCGGCAGGATGTCCCCCGCGCCCACCTCGTCGGCTACAGCATGGGAGGGGGACCGGCGCTTGAGTGCGCGCGGCTCGCCCCGGACCGCGTCGCCTCGATCACGCTCCTCGCCTCCATCGGGGTGCAGGAGTTCGAGCTCCTCGGGGACTACCATCTCAACCACGCGATCCACGGCCTGCAGCTCCTCGCGATCACCGCGCTCTTCGAGGGGACTCCCCACTTCGGTCTCCTCGACCGCAGCCCGGTGAACCCCTCCTATGCCCGGAACTTCTTCGAGACCGACCAGCGCCCCCTGCGGGCGATCCTCGAGAGCCTCGAGGCGCCTCTCCTCGTTCTCCACGGGACGGAAGACGCCCTCGTCCCCGAGACCGCGGCGCTCGAGCATCACCGCCTCGTCCCCCAGAGTCGGCTCGTCCGCTTCGACGGGGGACACATCACCCCCATCATCGACCCGGAGTCGATCCGCGGCCCGATCGCGGAGTTCGTCGCCTCCTGCGAGCGCGGGGAGGCGCCGACGCGCAGCGGGGCGAGCGAGGCGCGCGCGGCGGCGGCCGCCGTTCCCTTCGACTCGGAGAGCCTCCCCGGCGCCCGTGGGTTCGCGCTCGTCGTCATGGTCCTCCTCCTCGCGCTCGCGACCCTCGCCAGCGAGGACCTCGCCTGCCTGGGCGGCGGCATCCTCGTGGCGAACGGCTCGCTCGCGTTCCTCGCGGCGGTCCTCGGGTGCGCGGGCGGGATCCTCCTCGGCGACATCGGGATCTTCCTCATCGGCCGCATCCTCGGGCGCCGCGCGGTCCGCGTCGCGCCGATCCGCTGGCTCGTGAGCGAGCGGACCCTCGAGCGGGCCGCAGCCTGGCTCGACCGTCGCGGCGCCGCCGTCATCTTCGCGAGCCGCTTCACCCCGGGGCTCCGCGTGCCGACCTACCTCGCGGCGGGGATCCTGCCGACCCGCCTCCTCTGGTTCGTCGGCTACTTCGTCCTCGCCACGCTCCTCTGGACCCCGCTCCTCGTCGGCCTCGGAGCTCTCGTCGGACGGCCGCTCCTCGATGCGGCGATCGCCTCGCAGGAGCACGCCCTCTGGATCCTGCTCGGTGAGCTCCTCCTGATCCTGCTCCTCTGGAAGCTGCTCCTCCCGCTGTGCAGTCACCGCGGCCGACGGCAGCTGCGCCGGAGGTGGATCCGCACGGTCCGCTTCGAGTACTGGCCGGTGTGGGTCTTCTATCCCCCGCTGGTCCTCTACGCGATGACCCTCATGCTGCGGCACCGGAGCATCGGCGTCTTCACCGCCGCGAACCCGGCGTTCGAGCACGGCGGCTTCATCGGAGAGTCGAAGCGCGAGATCCTCACCGCCATGGAGAGCGCGGGTTTCTCGGACGAAGGCGGGGCGGTGGCGCGGTGGTGCCATCTCCCCGAGGACTCCGAGCTCGAGTCACGGGTCGCGAGGGTCCGTGAGTTCCGGGCGGAGCTC
>JAFMMO010000294.1 GCA_017859655.1 Pseudomonadota bacterium
CGCGCGCTGGACCACCACGCGGTCCCCGATCCGCACATCCTTGCGGGCGATCTCCTTCGGATTGTGAAGGGTGGCCCGACTGACGATCACTCCGCCGACATTCACCGGCTCGAGGTGGGCCACCGGCGTCAGGGCGCCGGTCCGTCCGACCTGCCACTCGACCCCCTCGAGGGTGGTCGTCTCCTGCCGGGCGGGGAACTTGAGCGCGATCGCCCAGCGCGGAGAGCGGGAGCGGACACCGAGGGTCTCGCGCCGCTCGGCGCCCTCCACCTTGATGACGAGGCCGTCGATCTCGAAGGGGAGGGTGTCGCGACGCTCCTCGACCTCCCGGTAGATGGCCGTGATCTCCTCCACCGACCGGACGACGCGGTGGAACGCCGGCCGGGGGAAGCCCCACTCCTCGATCGCGGAGAAGAGCCCCTCCTGGGTGCCGAGCCGGGCGGCGAGCCCGGGGGGGAGCCCGTCGGTGGAGCCCACGCCGTAGAGGACGATCTCGAGGGGCCGGGTGGCGGCGGAGCGGGGATCCAGCTGGCGGAGAGTCCCCGCGGTCGCGTTGCGGGGGTTCGCGAAGAGGCCTTCCTCCGCGGTGCGCGCGGCGTTCATCGCCTCGAAGCCGGCGAGGGACATGAAGATCTCACCGCGCAGCTCCAGCCGCGCCGGGAGCGGCGTCTCCGCACCCGCCGTGAGGCGCTTCGGGAGGGAGCGGATCGTCCGGACGTTCGCGGTGATCTCCTCCCCGGTGACGCCGTCGCCCCGGGTGGAGGCCTCGACGAGGAGGCCCTCCTCGTAGACCACCTCGACCGCGACCCCGTCCATCTTGTACTCCACCGAGAGCGGGGTCTGCTCCTCCGCGAAGAGGGGCTCCTCCTCGTCGGGGGTCGAGGGGATGCCGAGGCCCCGCTGCACGCGCTCGCTCCACTCGGCGAGCTCCTCCGGATCCATGGCGTTCTCGAGGGAGAGCATCGGGACCCGATGGGTGACCGGGGGGAGGGTCTCCGCCACGAACTCCTCGGGGGTCCACGCCCCGCCGACCCGCCGGGTGGGGGAGTCGGGGTCCTCGAGCTCGGGGTGCTCCGCCTCGAGGGCCTCCAGCTCGCGGAAGAGGCGGTCGTACTCCGCGTCCGAGATCTCCGGGTCGTCGAGGATGTGGTAGCGGAAGTTGTGGTACTTCAGCTCCTCACGCAGGGCGCGGAGGCGGGCGACCGCCGGGGCGCTGGCGTCGCTCAAGGCTCGGTCCTCCCGGACTCTCCCGTGGAGAGGAGCCGCGCCACCCGCCGCACCTGAGAGACCGGCCAGCGGTCGTGGTCCGGGCTCTCCGCGATCACGCTCGGGCGCACGAAGATGTCGCTGCGGCGGGGGAAGCCCCGCTCGCTCGCGATCGCTCCCAGCAGCGCCCGCTCCTCGCTGGAGAGCTCGTGAATGTCGCCGAGGTGTCGGAACAGGGCGTCATCGAGTCGGCTCCGCTCCCGCTCGCGGCGTCGGCGCGCCCCGGGAGTGTCGGTCGGGCTCATGCGAGGCTCCCTTCCTGAAGGCGCTCCCAGGCCCAGCGCGCGCTCGCCCGGGCGGTGGGCTCCGCCACCTCCCGCCAGCGCTCCAGCGCATCGAGGGCCTCCGCATCGCCGCGGCGACCGAGGGCGAGGAGCGCGTTCGCCCGCACCCGGGGGTGGGGGTGGTCCGCGGCCGCGCGGAGCACCCGCTCGCCCGAGGCTCCGCCGAGCCGCTCGATCCCCTCGACCGCGTTCGCCACGACGCGGGGGTCTCCATCCTCGAGGAGGGCCTCGAGGTACGGACGAGCCTCCTCCGAGCGGGTGCGTCCGAGGACCGCGGCGACCGCGGAGCGGACCCGCTCCTCCCGATGGACGACGAGGTCGATCCAATCTTCCCGGTATCGCTCCGGCTCGCCGGTCTCGACGATCGTCGCGAGGGCGGCGAGGACGCGAGAGCTGTCCGCCTCGGCGAGGCAACGGCGGAGCAGGGGGTCGAAGGTCGCATCGACCTTCCGGAGGACCCCGAGGACGCTGGCGCGATGCTCCGCGGGGACCCCCTCCCTTCCCGCTTCCCAGAGTCGCCAGCCCTGTCCGGAGAGGCGCCGCGCCGCGCGCTCCCGCATCTCCGGGTCGGGGGAGGCGAGCTGCGGAATGACGATGCCGAGGGAGCCGATCTCCGTCGGAGGGAGGAGATCGAGGGCGAGGAGCCGGGCGGCGGTGTCCGGTCCGGCGAGGAGCGCCTCCAGTTCGGTGAGCAGGGTCTCCACCGGGAGCCCACGGAGCGCCTGCAGCGCCGCGTGGAGCGGCTCGCCCTCGAGATGCGGGAGGAGCCGGCCGAGTCGTCCCGCCCGCTCCTCCGGGCTCGCATCTCCGCCGGCGATGCAGCGGACGATCTCCCCCGCGACCTGCGGAGCGAGGGACCTCAGATCCGCGGGGTCGAGGTGCCACCACCGGAGACGGCGCCAGGTGGGCGCGCGTCGACTCTCCTCCAGCGGGTCGAGGCGCTCCGCCGCCGCCTGGAGCAGCCGCGGGCACTCGGTGGAGCGGAGGAGCTTGCGGGCCTGCTCGCGGGCGGCGGCGACCGGTCCCTCGAGCCAGCGGCTGAGGAGGTCGATCCTTCGCCGCGCCTCCCCCGGCGTTCGGGGGACGCCGAGGCTGCGTCGGAGCGCCTTCGCGGCGGGCCACTCCTCGGAGAGCGCGCGCTGCAGCCACTCATCCCCGGGGGCACCACAGGCGACGAGCGCCTCGATGACCCGGGCGTCCTCGTGACGGGGCCACGCGCGCAGGAGCACGGAGAGCGTGATGACGATCGGGTCGTGAGCGCGACCGGTCGTCAGCGATGCCGCGTCCCGCAGCAGGAGCTCGAGGAACGCGCCCCGGGCGATGGTCCGCGCCGCGGGGTCGGGGTCATCGACGAGCTGGCCGAGGTCCTGGAGCAGGCCCGGGGCATCGGGGCGGAGGCGGGCGGCCTCACCGCGGAGATACTCCGCCACGTTCCTCCGGGTCAGGGCGCGATCGGAGCGGAGCAGCTGCTGGGCCGCGAGGCGCAGGCGGGTCCGCGCCGTCTCCCGGGCGAGGCGTCGCTCTCCGGGGGCGAGGGCGTCCCACCCCCGCAGCAGCTCCCGGCCCGCCCGCGTCTCGGGGGCGGAGAGGAGCCAGCGCACGGCGAAGGCGCGCGCGCGCTCCTCGCGCAGGGCCTGCCCCATCACCGGGACGACGATCTCCCGGTGGGGGTGGTC
>JAFMMO010000295.1 GCA_017859655.1 Pseudomonadota bacterium
GTCGGAGCCCGGAGGGCCCGGCTGCGCCTCGTCCCAATCCGCGGGATCGGGGTGCGCGAAGCTGTCCTGTTGATCCGTCATCTGGAGGTCCTCTCAAGGTCCCGGTTCCGAGGTTCCGGCCCAGCGGTTCCGATCCCGCGGAGAATAGCAGACGAGGCCGCTCCGGCGGGTCTTCCCCGGGGATTCGGCGGCGGATCCCGGGCACGGGTGGGGGAGGCCGCAGGGCCCGCTCCGGGAATCGGAGACAACTCCGGGATCGCTGCTTCTCATTCGCCCCGGGAGCCGATACAAAACCTCGGGGGGGGGGGTCGGGGAGCCGCCTCTCCTCCGCGGGGGGGCCGGTGATGCCGCAGCGGATTCCCTCTCCGGAAAGCACGGAAGGACACCCCACGATGCACGAGTCGGGGCGCCTTGCGGGCCTCCTGACCGATCTCGTCGATCGGCAGGAGGTGCAGGCGAAGACCGATCTCTCCGGCCTCGACCTCGGTCTCGTCCGTCGCTTCCTCGGGGAGTTCGAGGCGACGCTCGATGAGCGGAGCATCGAGAAGGGGGATGCCGCCCGCCTCGTGATCCAGCTCGTGGAGACCCTCCGCTTCGTCGAGCGCCGCCGCGCGACCGAGATCCTGGTGCGCGCCGCTCCGCTCGAGATGGACGACGCCGCCCTCCCTGAGGAGGACGGCGACCTGACCGTCCTCGAGGTCTGCCTCCGGGATCAGCCCTTCATTGTGGACACCATCGACCTGCATCTCGAGGCGCGGGGTCTTCGGGTTGTCCACCGACAGACGCTGAGCCTCCCCATCCTCCGCGACGGGAACGGCCGGGTCACCGGCATCGATGCCGCGCTCGATGGCGCGCAGCGGCCCGAGGTGGTCGCCCGCTTCGAGCTCTCCGCCTCCCTGACCCGGGAGGAGTGGGCGGAGGTCGAGGAGGAGATCCTCGAGCGACTGCGCCGGGCGCAGCGGGTCGTCCGGCACTTCAAGCGCATGAAGGGGCGCCTCCGGGAGCTCGCCCGGAACTACAAGCGCCTCACCACCCACGCCTCGGTCACCGCGGTCGACGCCTCACGGCTCTCCGAGAGCCGCTCCCTCGTGGAGTGGCTGCTCGATGAGAACTTCGTGCTGCTGGGCGTGTGCGAGTACGAGCCCGCCCCCGGAGAGCTGCCCGAGCCGGTCGACGGCGCGGGGATGGGGGACGAGGAGCCGAGCGAGGATGACCGCCGTCAGGCCGGGGTCTTCATCGAGCGGCTCGAGCGCGAGGCCCGCTTCCGCGAGAGCAGCATCATCGCGTTCAAGGGGCTCGAGGAGTCGAAGGTCCATCGGGCCGGCAAGATCGATCACTTCATCCTCTGCGACCTCGACGAGGAGGGCCGACGGCTCGGCTACGTTCACCTGCGCGGGCTCTTCACCTACAAGGCGATCCAGACCCTCGGCAGCCAGATCCCCATGGTGCGGCGCACCCTCACGACCCTCCTCGAGGAACGAGGACTGCAGGAGGGGAGCGTCCAGGGCAAGGCGTACACCAACGCCCTGAACTCGATCCCCGTCGAGTTCCTCTTCCAGGCGCGGGAGGCCGAGATCGACGCGATCGTCGAGACGATCCTCTATGTGGAGCGGGCGAAGGAGCTCCGCAGCTACATCGTCATCGACGGGACGAACCGCAAGGGGCTCTACTTCCTCGTGCTCCCCCGACAGAGCTACTCCGAGGAACAGCGGAGCCGGGTCGAGGCGATCCTCTTCGAGGAGCTGGGCGCGACCTACAGCGATTCACGGGTGAACCTCGGCAAGTACGGGACTGTGCTGCTGAGCTTCTTCTTCACCGCGGAGGACTCCTTCAAGGAGTTCTCCCGCGAGGCGCTCGACGAGCAGGTCCGCTCCGTGGCGGGGACATGGGAGGAGCGTCTCACCCGGCAGCTCCATCGTGTCTTCGGTCGCCACGCCCGTCCCCTCGACGGCCGCTATCAGTCCGCCTTCCCCGAGGACTACCGCGCGGTGCACACCCCGGCGGAGACGGTGGTGGACATCCGGCACCTCGAGCGGATCCGGCCGTCGGGTGGACCGGGGATCGCCTTCGAGGTCCTGCACTCCCGGGAGGACCTGCGGCGCCGGCGGGTCCGACTGCGCCTCTACCTGCGAAAGAACGTCTACCTCTCCACGGTGCTGCCCGTCCTCGACAACTTCGGGCTTCAGGTGATGGCCCAGGCCGCCTTCCCGGTCTCGCTGCCCGATGGCAGCAGCCTCTACATTCACACCTTCCATGTCGCGGAGGTCGATGGCGAGGACCACCCCCTCGTCGCCCGCAAGGTGGAGTTCCTCGAGGCGCTCGATGTGGTCTTTCATCACTGGGTGGGGAACGACCCTCTGAACCGTCTCGTCATCGAGGCGGGCCTCGACTGGCAGGATGTCGATCTCCTCCGGTCCTACCTCCACTACCTTCACCAGTTGGGGGTCTCCAGCACCACGGTCTTCGCCGCGAACACGCTCCGGCAGAACGCAGCGATCACCCGCCTGCTGATCGAGCTGCACCGGTTCCTCCATGATCCGGACCTCCCGTGGGATCTCGAGGAGCGGGCTCGCCGGGCGAGCGGAGCCGCCCGCGAGATCGATCGGGCGCTGGCCGATGTCCCCTCGTCCGCGCAGGATCACTTCATCCGGCTGATGCTGGATGTGATCTCGGCGACCCTTCGGACGACGCGCTACCAGGAGCGCTCCCGGGAGGGCTACCTCCTCGCCTTCAAGATCGACTCCCGTCGGCTGAAGGTGGGCTCCGAGCCGCGACCGTGGCGGGAGATTTACGTCCACCACCACAAGATCGAGGGGATCCACCTCCGCGGCGGGATCCTCGCCCGGGGCGGCATTCGCTGGTCGGACCGGGTCACGGACTTCCGGGAGGAGGTCCTCGGCCTCCAGCGCACGCAGATGGTGAAGAACGTCCTCATCGTCCCGGTGGGGGCGAAGGGGGGCTTCGTCCTCCGCCAGCCCGCGGCGGACGAGCGGAAGCGCCGCGAGCAGGCGGACCAGCTCTACCGGGTCTTCATCGGGGCCCTCCTCGACCTGACCGACAATGTCGTCGAGGGAGAGGTCGTGCCGCCGCCTCGCGTGGTGCGCCATGATGGGGACGACCCCTACCTCGTCGTCGCCGCGGACAAGGGGACCGCCCATCTCTCCGACGCCGCGAACGAGATCTCCCTGCAGCGCGGGTTCTGGCTGGGGGAT
>JAFMMO010000296.1 GCA_017859655.1 Pseudomonadota bacterium
GGCCTCGCCCGCGGAGAGGAAGACCCGACGCGGCATCCCCATCAGCGGCACCCGGCGGCCGCGGCCGCGACGAGGGCGGAGAAGATGGAGCGGGAGAACGGATCGCGGGGGGAGTGCTCGGGATGCCACTGGACTGCGACCTGCCATCTCCCCGGTCCCACCGCGCCCTCGATGACCCCGTCCGGCGCCGTGCCCCAGACCCGCCAACCATCCGGCAGCGCGGCGACCCCCTGATGGTGACAGCTCATCACCTCCTCCGGCTCCGGAGCGATCCCCGGGGGACCCGGCGCGCTCCAGCGGACGGCGTGACGGGGATGGTCGTCCTCGGGGCACCGCCGCCGATGGAGGAGGGCGCCCGGCGTCTCGTCCTCGATGTCCCCGATGATGCGACCGCCCCCCTCGATCACGAGGAGCTGAAGCCCGGCGCAGACCCCGAGCAGAGGAAGATCCCGCTCGAGGGCTCCGCGCAGGAGGCGGATGTCGAACTCCTCGCGCCGCGGGGCGATCGCCTGGAAGCGGGGGGGCGGCGCCCCGGGGTCGGGGATCGAACGGGAATAGTCATCCCCCCCCACCAGCACCAGTCCCTGCACCTGGTCGAGCGCGCCCAGCGCCCTCGGATCGGGCGGGAGGACCCACGGTTCTCCCCCCGCCTCGTAGATGGCATCGAGGTAGTCGGTGTAGATTGCGGCGCGCTCCCGCCGGAACGGGATCCCCTGACCGGGAGGCGGTGGCGTCGGAGAGCCCTCGACGTCACAGTTGACCGCGATCCGTGGTCGCATGCCGCACTCCCTTCCCGCTCGGGTCCCCTCGACCGGAGGCCCCTGCATTGTCGGAGAAGCGGCTCCGCGCGTCGACGCATCCGGTCGGTTCCCTCCGGAGGTGATCCCTTGCCCGCAGCCCCCCCCGACCTCAATCCGCCCCCGCAGGTCCCCGGGTCCGCGCCCCGCGACCGGGAGGAGCTCCTCACCTACTTCGCCGCCTTCACCGACTTCGAGCGACAGCGCGCCCTGCCGACCGATCGAAGGAGCCTCGGCCCCCGTCGCTGCGCCCATCTCATCGAGCGGGCGGGCGGGGCCCCCGCAGGGATCGTGATTCAGGTGGCCGGCTCGAAGGGGAAGGGCTCCACGGTGCTCGCGCTCGAGCATCTCCTCCGTGCCCGCGGACACACGACCATCGCGGCGATGTCCCCCCACCTCGAGAGGATCGAGGAGCGACTCCGGATCGACGGGCGCGAGTCGTCGCCGGAGGAGCTCATCGGCGCGGTGGCCTCCCTGCACCCGGCGCTGCGCGCCATCGAGGCCGAGGCGCCGGAGCTCCGGCCGACCTTCTTCGATGTGATGACCGCGTCCGCCGTTCGCGCGGCCGCGAGTCGGGGGAGCGACTTCCTGCTCCTCGAGGTCGGGCTCGGCGGACCACTCGACTCGACGAGCGCCGTCCCCCCCACCGCCCAGATCCTCACCGTCATCGACCTCGAGCACCGGGCTCAACTCGGGGACACGGTGGAGGAGATCGCCGCGGAGAAGGCGGGGATCGCCCGCGAGGGGATCCCGCTCATCGTCGAGGCGAGCGCGGATCAGGAGGGGCGCGCGCTCGAAGCCGCGCGGCGGGTCGCGGAGGCGCGGGGGGCCCGCCTCCGACTCGTGGCGGAGGATCCCCGCATCCCCGCCGGGACGCTCGTCCCCGCGCGCCGAGGCCTCGCCCTCGCCACCGCGGCCCTCGAGAGCATCGGGGTCCACCCCTTCACGAGGGAGGAGCTCTCGGCCGCCGCGGGGGAGCTGCGCCTGCCGGGTCGGCTGGAGCTGCTCCCCGGCCCGCCGCCGCTGCTCCTCGACGGCGCGCACACGATCCGATCGGTGCGACTCTTCGCGGAGAGGCTCGCCGAGCTCCGAGGGGACGCCCCGGTCACCCTGCTCGTCGGGACGATGCGCGACAAGGAGTGGCGCACCGCGCTCACCCCCCTCGTCTCCGATCCCGGGATCCACTGGATCGCCACCTCCACGGAGGGGGCGCGGTCGACCCCCGCGGAGGAGCTCGCCGCGTGGCTGCGGAGCGAGGGGCGCGAGGTGGTCCCGCTCCCGCTCGACGCGGCGGTCCAGCGGCTCCGGGCGGCGACCGGGACGGTGCGGGCAGTCACCGGCTCCTTCCACCTCGCCGGCGCGGTCCGCTCCGGGTGGTCGAATGAGCCGAGCGCGCCTCCCCGCTGACCCCTCCCCGTTGGCACGCCCGCCGGTCGAAAACGAAGAAGGGCAGCGACCCGCAGGCCGCTGCCCTTCCTCGCCCGGGAGATGGCGCCGTCAGACCGCCGCGCTCCCCTCCTTGGGGACACCTGGGACGAAGTGGAACTCTCCCTCGACGACGTCGAGTTCGAGGCTGCTCCCCTCCGGGTAGTTCCCGCGAAGCAGCTCCTCCGCCAGCGGATCCTCGATGTGCTGCTGGATCGCGCGACGGAGCGGACGCGCCCCGAAGTCCGGGTTGTACCCCTTGTCGATGAGCAGGTCCTTCGCCACGTCGGTGAGGGAGAGGGTGATCCCCTTCTCCGCGAGGCGCCCGATCGCGGTCGAGAGCTCGATGTCGATGATCTCGCGCAGGTCCTCGCGGTTCAGCGGATCGAAGAAAATGACATCGTCGAGTCGGTTCAGGAACTCCGGCCGGAAGAACTTCTCGACCTCGAACATCAGCTCCTTGCGCATCCCCTCCGCGTCGCGCTTGTCGGAGGCGGTGAAGCCGAAGCTCGCCTTGTTCTTGATCACGTCCGCGCCGATGTTGGAGGTCATGATCAGCACGACGTTGCGGAAGTCGATCACCCGCCCGAAGGAATCCGTCACGTGCCCCTCCTCCATGATCTGGAGGAGCATGTTGAAGACATCCGGGTGCGCCTTCTCGATCTCGTCGAGGAGCACGACCGCGTAGGGGCGACGGCGGATCTTCTCGGTGAGCTGTCCGCCCTCCTCGTATCCGACGTAGCCCGGGGGCGCCCCGACGAGCCGCGAGACGTTGTGCTTCTCCATGTACTCGGACATGTCGACCTGGATCAGCGCCTCCTCCTGACCGAACAGGAAGCGGGCGAGGGCCTTCGCGAGGAGGGTCTTGCCGACCCCGGTCGGACCAAGGAAGACGAAGGAGCCCACCGGTCGACGCGGGTCCTTGAGCCCCGAGCGGGAGCGACGGACCGCGCGGGAGACCTGACGGATCGCCTCGTCCTGGCTC
>JAFMMO010000006.1 GCA_017859655.1 Pseudomonadota bacterium
TTCCCCGGGAGCGCGTGCACGGAGCGGTCTGGAACGATCCCCACGGGTCGGATGTCCGCACGGTCGACTCTCACGTGATGAACCTGCGGCGGAAGATCGAGAGCGATCCCTCCACCCCCGAGCTGCTCATCACCCGGATCGGCCGGGGCTACGAGTGGACCGGCGGGGTCTCGGACTGAGAGGGCCCGGCGCTGCGCCCGGTCACGGTGACCACGTCCCCGCGACCGAGAGCACGCCGAGTCGTCGTGCAACAGGCCCGATCTCCCTCCGGGGGGGTCGGGCTCTCTTCATCCCGAACTCGGAGCTTCCTGCGCGGCATCTCTCGCATTCCCCCGCTCCTCCGGTCATCCTGCTCCCCTCACCGGGAGCCCACACCTCCCTTCCCTCGCAGAGCACCTTCGGAGCCGGGCGGAGCCCGATCGGCCCCGCCTCAGGAGGAACCCGTGCCGGAGATCTTCGACCTTTCCAAGGACGCGGGGGAGAACCCCGACCGCCGTCCGCGCCGCAAGCCCGCCACCTCCACGGATCGGCGGCCCGATCCCTCCCCCCCACCATCCCCCGACGAGTTCTTCGATGCCTCACGGGAGGAGCGGAGCGAGGTGCCCTCCCACGATCGGGAGGGACCGCCGAGGGAGGAGGAGGCCCTCTGGGAGGACGAGGAGCCGCGCGGCGCCACCGACCCCCGGGACGAGCTCCCCGCGGGCGGTCACGAAGACTTGTCCGACGACGACCTCGACGACGAACTCGAGGAGGAACCTGCCGATAGCCTCGAGGACGATCCGGATGACGAGGACGAGGACGAGGACGACGAGGTGGAGGACCCCTCCGCCTTCCTCGCCCTCGGGATCGAGGAGCAGATCGCCCGCGCCGTCGCGGACGAGGGATAC
Source organism: Pseudomonadota bacterium (assembly GCA_017859655.1). Taxonomy (GTDB): domain Bacteria; phylum Planctomycetota; class UBA8108; order UBA1146; family UBA1146; genus JAFMMO01. The sequence goes on from JAFMMO010000006.1 coordinate 888, forward strand.
ACCGTGCCGACCGAGGTCCAGCGCCGCTCGATCCCCGACGCGATCTCCGGCCGGGATGTCATGGGGCTCGCCCAGACCGGGACGGGAAAGACCGCCGCGTTCTCGATCCCGATCCTCCAGCGACTCCACCTCAAGCCGCGCCGGGGGAAGAGGGCGATCCGCGCCCTCGTGCTGACCCCGACCCGCGAGCTGGCGATTCAGGTCCAGGAGAGCCTGGAGACCTACGGTCGGCATCTCCCCCTGCGCTCCACCGTGATCATGGGGGGGGTCTCCGCCGTCCCGCAGATCGCCGAGCTGCGCCGCACGCCGGATGTGCTCGTGGCCACCCCGGGCCGCCTCCTCGACCTGATCTCACAGGGGCACATCCGCCTCGATCAGATCGAGATGTTCGTCCTCGACGAGGCGGACCGGATGCTCGACATGGGGTTCATCCATGATGTGCAGAAGGTCGTCGAGAAGCTCCCCGAGCTGCGGCAGACCCTCTTCTTCTCCGCGACGATGCCGAAGGAGGTGGAGCGGCTCGCGAAGCAGCTCCTGACGCGCCCGATCCGGGTGGAGGTGACCCCTAGGACCTCCGTGCCGCGCAAGATCGACCAGCGAATCTTCATGGTCGCCCGCCTCGACAAGCGGAAGCTCCTCGCCCATCTCCTGAAGAACACCAAGGGGGCGCGCCGCGTCCTTGTCTTCGCGCGAACGAAGCGCCGGGCCGACTCGATCGTCCGACATGTGAAGAAGCTGAACGTGAATGTCGCGGCGATCCACTCGAACAAGGCCCAGGGGGCGCGGCAGAAGGCCCTCGCCGGCTTCTCCCAGGGAAAGATCCGGGTCCTCATCGCCACCGACATCGTGGCGAGGGGGATCGACGTCGAGGAGATCACCCACGTCATCAACTACGACCTCCCCTTCGAGCCGGAGAGCTATGTCCACCGGATCGGGCGCACCGCCCGCGCCGGAGCGGTCGGCGTCGCCTACAGCTTCTGCGACGGTGAGGAGATCCCCCTCCTGAAGCAGATCGAGAAGGTGATGAAGAGCCCGATCGAGGTGGAGACCGATCACCCTTTCCACACCACGGAGTTCGAGCCGCCTCCCGAGAAGCCCGCCCCCTCGCGGGGACGCTCCCGCGCCGCGGGCGGAGCCTCCGACCGCCCGGCGGGGCGACGGGGCGGCCGCGGGCGGGGGCGCTCCCGCGACACGGAGTTCGTGGAGGACGCCCCGCGGCGCTCCCGACGCCGCGGATCGAGGGGCGTCGCCGACCGGGAGAGGGAGCGAAGCGAGCACCGCTCCCGCCGCGATCACTCCGAGGGCGGGGAGTCCCGCCGCGCTCGACCGGAGCGGGACCGATCGGAGCCGCGTGGTTCCCGGCGCGAAGGAGGGCGGCGCCTCCCCGACGAGGGTCGCCGCCGCGAGCCGGCTGCGCGCACCGGGCGCTCGGGGAGGTCGGACTCCTTCTCCGCCGGCATCGACGACAACTTCGGAGACTCGGCGAACATCTTCGGGGGCGGCGGCCGCGCGCGACCCACCTCCGGACCGGGAGCGGGACCGGCCCGCCGGAGCTCCTCCGGGGGAGGATCCCATCGCCGGAGTGAAGGACCGGGGGGCCGATCGGGGGGTGAAGCGCGGCGACCCTCAGACGGAGGACGCCCGGGAGGCCGCTCCCGCCGCGGAGGCTCCTCCGGCGGGCGCCGCGGAGGCTCCTCCGGCGGGCGGCGCCGCTCCTCCTGAGGCTCCGCCCTCTTTCGAGGGATTCCCGGGGCGGGGATACTCTCCTGCGGGCCCCGGAGACTCCGGGGTCCTCAGGACCCCGAGGAACCATCGCGATCGAGGAGTGTCGTGCGCCGGATCCCCACCCTTCCCCTCCGCCCTGCGCGTCCTCGGCTCATCGCGTTCGTGCTCATCGCTCCCCTCCTCCTCACGGGACTCCGCGCCGGATCGAGCGCGGATCCTCCGTCCAGCGAAGCCCCGGGGTCCGCGCCGGGCTTCGTGGAGGCGGTCTCTCCCTTCCTCCAGAGCTTCTGCACCCGCTGCCACGGACCGGAAGAGAGCGAGGGGGGCCTCGATCTGGTCGACCTCCTCGACCACGCCCGGCGGGAGGGGGTCATCGAGGACCTGCAGGACTGGCGGACGATCCGCGACAAGCTGCGCCACCGGGAGATGCCCCCGAACCGTCCGGAAGATGAGGGACTCCGCCCGGACGAGGGGGAGTATGCCGCAGTCCTGGACCTCCTCGACGGACACCTCGCCGCGTCGATCGCCGCGCTCCCCCAGGAGCCGGGAGCCGTCACCGCCCGTCGGCTGAACCGGACGGAGGCGGCCGCGACGCTCCGCGACCTCTTCGGGGTCGAGGTCGAGATCGAGCGCCATCTCCCCCCCGACGATGTCGGAGAGGGGTTCGACCACATCGGGGATGTCCTCGGGATCCCGCCGATCTTCTTCGAGAAGTGGATGGGACTCGCGGAGGAGGTCGCCCGGCGGGCGGTGGTCCTCCCGAACGAGGACCGCGCCCACGAGTGGCGGCATGAGGGGGATGCCCTCGAGGGGCGAGGCGGGGTCGGTCCGGCCTCCGGGGGCGTCTTCCGCATGTACTCACGGAGCACCGTGTCGGTGAAGCAGCTCATCCCCGCGGATGGCGAGTACGAGCTCGGGGTGCTCGCCTGGGGAGAGCAGGCGGGGAGCGAGCCGGTGAAGCTGGCGCTCTCCGTCGACGGAGAGCGGATCGCCGTCCTCGAGGTGCCGGAGACCCGGGAGAGCGGGGAGGGGAAGACCCTCGTCGCGAACCTCCGGGGTGGCGTCCGCGAGATCGCGGTGAGCTTCATCAACGACTACTTCGCGCCGCTGGCGAAGGACCCCGCCGAGCGGGATCGAAACGCGATCCTCCGGGCGATCACGGTCCGGGGACCCCGAGGGGGCTGCCCGCCAACTCCCTTTCAGAGCGGACTCTGGCCGGAAGAGCCGCCTCCCTCGGAGTGGCGCTCATCGCTCGAGAGGGTCCTCCCCCCGCTCCTCGCCCGGGTCTGGCGCCGGCCGGCGGAGGCGGCGGAGATCGAGCGCCTCCTCGACCTCGTCGATGAGGTGACCCCGGAGGATGCGAACGCGAGCCGGCACCTGAGAACGGCGATCGTCGCGATGCTCGTCTCCCCGAAGTTCATCCTGCGTCTCGAGGGTGAGCGGGACGGCGCCCCGGGGAGCGTCCGCGAGCTCGATGGCTTCGAGCGGGCGACCCGGCTCTCCTTCTTCCTCCATGGCACGACCCCCTCCCCCGCGCTCCTCGCCGCGGCGGAGGCGGGGGCCCTCGACAGCGCGTCCGGCGTCCGCCGCGCGGCGCGGCGGCTCCTCGAGGAGCCCGGCGCTCGCGCCCTCTCCGAGCGGTTCGTCCCCCAGTGGCTGCAGTTCGCCCACCTCCGGGAGCACTCGCCCGACCGGCAGCGTTTCGCGGACTACGACCGGCGCCTCGCCCGGTCCTTCGAGGCGGAGACGATCGAGCTCTTCGATCACGTCCGTCGGGAGGAGCGCCCCGTCCAGGAGCTGATCACCGCGGACTACTCCTTCCTCGACGCCCGCCTCGCACGGCACTACGGCATCGAAGGAGTCGAGGGGCGTCGCCTGAGGAAGGTCCCGGTCGCGCACCCTCGCGGAGGCGGACTCCTCTCCCACGGCAGCGTGCTGACCGCCACCTCGAGCCCCCGCCGCACCTCGCCGGTCGGGCGGGGGCGGTGGCTCCTCGAGACCCTGCTCGACTCCGCGCCCCCGCCTCCCCCCGCCGACATCGGGGACCTCCCCGACCCGGGGCAGCCGGGGAGCGCGCTCCCCCTGCGCGCCCAGCTCGCGAAACACCGCCGGGATCCCCGCTGCTCCCCGTGCCATGTGCGGATGGACGCCCTGGGCTTCGCTCTCGAGGAGTTCGACGCCATCGGACGCTGGCGGAGAGACGATCCCGACGCCATGATCGACTCCCGGGGAGAGCTCCCCGACGGACGGATCGTCGAGGGAGTCGCCGATCTCCGGCGGGTGATCGCGGAGGACCGCGGATACCTGCGGGCCCTCGCCCGCAACCTCTTCGTCTTCGCCCTCGGGCGAGGACTCACCCCGGAGGATGAGCCCGCCCTCGAGGCATTGATCGGTCGGATCGAGGGGGAGCCCACGATCCCGGCGCTCATCGACGAGATCGTCGGGACCCGCGCCTTCCTGGAGCGGAGGGCGCCGCCGCGCGCCGCGACCGCGAGAGAGCTCTGATCGGAGGACCATGACGATGCACCGCCCCCTCTCGCGTCGCACCGTGCTGCGCGGCCTCGGCACCGCCCTCGCCCTCCCCTGGCTCGAGGCGATGACGCCCCTCCAGCGGGTCGGCGGGCGCCTCATGGCGGCGGAGCCGCTGCGGCCGCTTCGTCATGCCTTCGTCTTCTTCCCGAACGGAACCCATCACGACGAGTGGGCGCCCACCGGGGAGGGAACGGAGGTCGCCCTCTCTCCGCTGCTCGCTCCCCTCGAGCGCCACAAGGGATCGATCACCTTCCTCCGGGGGCTCACCCACCGGAACGCGCGCGCGCTCGGAGACGGACCGGGGGACCACGCTCGCTCCGCCGCCGCGTGGTTGACGGGGGCGCACCCCTTCAAGACTCCGGGCACCGACATCCGGTGCGGGATGTCGATCGACCAGCGCCTCGCGGAGCTGAACGGACGGCAGAGCTTCTTCCCCTCGATCCAGCTCGGGATCGAGCACGGCCGCCGCTCCGGCCAGTGCGACTCCGGCTACGCCTGCGCCTACTCGAATCACATCTCGTGGGCGGACCCCTACACCCCGCTCACCCCCGAGGTCTCCCCCCGCCAGTTCCTCGATCGCCTCTTCCTCCGCGGCCCCGCCTCGGAGACGGAGCGCGCCCGGGCGGAGCGCCTCGCCCGCCGCAGGAGCATCCTGGACTTCGTGCAGGAGGATGTGCGACGCCTCGAAGGGCGGCTCGGCGTCCGGGACCGAAGGAAGGTCGACGCATACCTCAGCGCGGTCCGTGATCTGGAGCGGCGGATCGAGCAGAGCGAGCGGGCGGTCGCCCTCGAGGCCGAGGGCTCGGGCCTCGGCATCCCCGAGCAGGCGCCGAACTCCTACGACGAGCACGTGAGCCTGCAGATCGAGCTGATGATCCTCGCCTTCCGCCTGGACCTGACGCGGGTGGCGACCTTCATGCTGGCGAACGAGGGGAGCAACCGCTCCTACCCCTTCCTCGATGTGAACGAGGGACATCACTCCCTCAGTCACCACCGGGGAGACGAGCGCAAGATCGACGAGATCCGCCGGATCAACCTGTACCAGAGCGAGATCCTCGCGCGGCTCATCGACCGCTTCGCGGAGACCGAGGAGGAGGGGGTCCCCCTCCTGGACTCCTCACTGATCCTCTGGGGGACCGCGATCCGCGACGGCAATCGGCACGATCATCACGACCTCCCGATGCTCCTCGCCGGTCGCGGCGGGGGACGGGTCGCGCCGGGGCGGATCGTCCACACGCCGAAGGAGACTCCGGCGTCGAACCTCTTCCTCCGGATGATCGAGTGGAGCGGGGGCGGGGACGCCGCCTTCGGGGACTCCACCGGCGCCCTCGCGCTCTAGTCCTCCACCGCGCCGAGGCGGGGCAGCCACCACACCTCGCTCCCCGCGATGAGGACTCCCTGCTCCGGAGTGAACGCGCCCCGGTCGAGGAGATCGAGGAAGAGCCGCTCCTGCGCCCGCCCCGCCACGATCAGGTCGTCGAGATGGGCGAAGGGGATCGTCGTGGAGGGAACCGGAGCGAGGACCCCCGCCAGCTCCTCGGCGTAGCGCGCCCAGAGGTCCCCGTGCGGCGCGAGGAAGCCGCCGTCCACCTCGTACGCCCCGGTCCAGACGCCGACGAGGGTCGACTCGAGCTCCGCGATCGCTCCGATGGGGAGGACACGGGCGGACAGCAGCACCATGTTGACGGGAGAGAGGGTGTCGAGGCGCATGCGATGCTGGATCTCCGGGACCACGACCACCGCGCGCTGGGGCGGGGTCAGGACCGCCTCGACCTCGAGCATGGTGTCCCGCTTGAGGGTGAGCTCGTCGAGGAGCTTCGTGAGCACCCAGGAGAACTCGTCGTAGCTCGCGTTCAGCTCGGCGAAGACCCGGTCGTAGCTCTCACCGATCGCGATCAACTCACGGCTCTGGCTCGCCGCGAGGGGGAGCCCCGCCTCGCGGAGCATGGCGGCGATCATGTTGATCAGGGAGAGGGGGTGGGTGAACTCCCCGTTCACCTGCATCGTCGCGTTGGTGGGGAGCTTGTCGAGGATCGAGACCCCGTACTTCACGAGCTTGTTGTTCTCGGTCATCACCCGCTGCTGCGCGGCCGCGCTCGGGGGATTCCCATCGCGGATGTCGGCGAAGAGCGGCTCCACCACCTCGTTGATGCTGCGAATCGCCCCGCCGAGCTCATTCCAGTCGGCGTCCCGGATCTCGGCCAGCTCTCCCCACTCCCCGAAGACGATGACCCCCTCCGGCACGGTCGCCCCCGAGCCGGCCTCCGCGAGGACCGCGGCCGCGGCGAGGGCCTCCTCCGCGCGCTCGGCCCTCTTGACGAGGGAGCCGCGCTCCGCGCGGAGCTGGACGAGCTCCTCCTCGACCCGGATCCGCCGCTCCTCCGCCGCAGCGGAGAGCTGTCGGAGGCTCTCGTAGTGGGAGACCTCGACGAGGGTCGTGCCCGGCGGCGCGGTAGAGCCCCCCGGCCCGGGCCCGAGGGTCCATCCCACCACGAGCCCGAACAGTGCCGCCAGGAGGATCTGAAAAGGAGTGCTTCGCATCGCAACTCTCCCTCGCGTCGGAGGCTGGGCTGGGATGGGAGCCGGAGTCCGACGCGAACCTGGCTCCCCCCGGAGGACCGGCGCACCCCAGAGGGTCCCGGTCGGCGGGGAACGGTGGCGGAGGACCGTCGATCCTACTCGGCTCCCCCCGCCGGGGCCACCGGGAGCGGGATCCTGTCGGAGCGAGCGCTCAAGGATCGCCCCCCGCAGAGCCGATGAAGGGAGGGTGGATCGTCCTCGGGGAGACCTCCCGAGGACGGAGAGCATGGAGCCCAGCGCCGCCCGTCGCGGACGCCCCGACCGGAGGTCCCCTTGAGAGCGATGACCCTGGTCCTCGTCGGGACCTGGCTCCTCACCACCCTGGCCCTCCTCGCCGCGCAGCTGCACTTCTCCCATGGGGAGCTGGTGGCGGAGCGACAGCGGGCCGCCATACCCCTGCTCGAGGACGGGGTGCAGCGGGCCTCCTCCCTCCTGCTCGGGGGGGACCGGACCGCGCTCGCGCGCCGCCTCGAGAGCTGGCGTCGCGGCGCCGGGGTCTCGACGGTGGAGCTCCGCGGTCCGGGAGGAGCGGTGCTCGCGCGCCTGCCCGGCGACGCCCCCTCGCCGACGACGGACAGGGACATCCTCCGCGACCTCCGCGGCGATGGTGCCCCGACCATCCTCGAAGGCCCCCTCCGCAGCTCCCTCGCCGGTCCCGGCTCCACCGCGCTCGGCCAGCTCACCCTCGAGCTCCCCGCGGATGCGGGGCTCCTCGCCCGGTGGCGAGAGAGGCTCGTTCAGGAGCTCGCGATCACGGCCGGTCTCTGCGTCCCGCTCCTCGTGCTGCTCGTCGCTCTCCTGCGCCGCGCGGCGCGAAGAGCCCGCACCCACGAGGACCGGCTCTCCGCCACGACTCTCGACCTCGAGCAGGAGGTCGGTCGCCGCGCCCGCACCGTGGAGCGACTGCGCGTGAGCCAGGAGCGCTACGAGCTCGCCGCTCGCGGCGCCTCCGGCGGTCTCTGGGACTGGAACCTGCGTACCGATGAGCTCTTCTACTCACCCCGCTGGAAGACGATGCTCGGCTACGACGAGAGAGAGATCGAGCCGACCCTCGAGGCGTGGCTCGGCCTCGTCCACCCCGAGGACCGGCCGGAGATGGAGAGGAAGCTCCGGCGGCATGTCGCCGGGAAGGTCGGCCTCTTCGAGGACATCTACCGCATCCGCTCCCGCTCCGGCGAGTACCGCTGGATGCTCTGCCGCGGCCTCGCGATCCGCGATGCGGGCGGCCGACCCCTGCGCGTCGCCGGGTCCCAGACCGATGTCACCGACATGAAGCGGGCCGAGGCGCGCCTGCGCCGCGAGGCGCTGCACGACCCGCTCACCGGCCTGCCGAACCGGAGTCACTTCCAGAAGGAGATCGAGGTGGCGATCGGACGGGCCCGCCTCGACGATGCCTACCGCTTCGCCGTGCTCTTCATCGATCTCGATGACTTCAAGGTCGTCAACGACTCCCTCGGCCACGAGGCCGGAGACCAGCTCCTGCGCGAGGTCTCCTCCCGCCTGAGGCGCTCGGTCCGTGTCCTCCCCCAGGAGGGGCGCCGGACGAGGGACTCGGTCGCGCGTCTGGGCGGAGACGAGTTCGCGATCCTCCTCGATGGGATCGAGTCCCGCGCCCAGGTCGAGAGCATCGCCCATCGGATCCAGGAGCGCCTGCGGGCGCCGCATCTGATCGGGAGCTCCCGGATCTCCGCCTCCGCCTCGATCGGCATCACCCTCCCGGCGGGGGCGGAGCGGAGCTCGCAGGAGCTGCTGCGGGACTCCGACACCGCGATGTACCGGGCCAAGGCGCGGGGACGCGGCTTCCACGAGTTCTTCGACAAGAGCATGCACCTCAGCGCGGTGCAGCGAATGCAGGTCGAGCGGGACATCGAGGAGGGCCTCGAGGAGCGGCAGTTCGAGCTGCACTACCAGCCGATCCTCGACCTCAACAGCGGCTGCTTCGCCGGGTTCGAGGCCCTCGTGCGCTGGAACCACCCGACCCGGGGCTTCATCGGGCCGGGCGAGTTCATCCCCATCGCGGAGGAGACCGGGCTCATCGTCCCCCTCGGGGAGTGGCTCCTCAACGAGGCGTGCCGCCAGCTGCGCGCCTGGGCGCTCGCCGACCCCTCCCGAGCCGGGAGCTTCATGGGCGTGAACATCTCCACGCGGCAGTTCGAGCTCGGGGATGTGGCCGGCATGACCGAGCGCGCCCTGCGGACCACCGGTCTCCCGCCGGAGCTCCTGAAGGTCGAGATCACCGAGAGCGTCATCATGGAGGGCTTCGACAAGACCCAGGAGATCCTCGAGCGACTCCGCGCTCTGGGAGTGCAGGTCGCGATCGACGACTTCGGCACGGGCTACTCGTCGCTGAGCTACCTGCACCAGCTCCCGATCGATGTGGTGAAGATCGACCGCTCCTTCGTCGGCGAGCTCGAGTGGGACGACCAGAAGCGGATGATCGTGAACGGCATCTGCGCCCTCGTGCACGGCCTCGGGCTCGATGTCGTCGCCGAGGGGGTCGAGACGCCGGGCCAGCTCGAGATCCTCCGGGAGCTCGGCTGCCGCTTCGGGCAGGGCTTCCTCTTCTCCCGCCCGGTCCCGGCGGACCAGGCGGAGGCGTTCCTCTTCGGCCAGCCGAGCTTCGAGAACACCTCCGGCCCCTGATCCGCGCCAACGACCGAGATCCCCGCCCCTCGCCTCCTCTTCGGCGTATCCTCCCCCCGGAAGGAGCGCGCCCATGACGATCCCCCTCTATCAGGCGGACGCCTTCACCGACCGTCTCTTCGCGGGCAACCCCGCCGCGGTCTGCATCCTCGAGGAGGAGCTCCCCGATGCGCTGCTCCTCTCGATCGCCCGGGAGAACAACCTCTCCGAGACCGCCTACCTGCGGCGAGGGGAGGACACCTGGAATCTCCGCTGGTTCACGCCGGGGGGAGAGGTGAACCTCTGCGGGCACGCGACCCTCGCGAGCGGCCACATCATCCTCACCGAGCTGGAGACCGACCGGGACCGGGTCGACTTCTCCACGGTGAGCGGCCCCCTCGGCGTCTCACGGGACGGAGGCGGCTACCGCCTCGACCTGCCATCGTGGCCGGGGCGGGAGGTGCCCGCACGGGAGGAGTGGGGCGCCGCCCTGGGGATCGAGCCCCGCGCCGTGCGGAGGACCGACCGCGACATCTACTGCCTGCTCGACTCGGAGGAGGAGGTCCGCGCCGCGGCGCCCGACTTCCGGGCCCTCGCCCGGATCGAGCTCGATGGGGTGCGGATCGATGGGGCGGGGATCGGCGCGATCGGCGGAGATGGGGACACGGTCTCCCGCTACTTCGCCCCGGCCCTCGGCATCGACGAGGATCCGGTCACCGGCTCGGCCCACTCCACCTGGGTCCCCTGGCTGGCGGAGCTCACCGGCCGAAGGGAGCAGACCTGCCGCCAGCTCTCCGCCCGCGGCGGCACGATGCGGGCGGAGCTGCGCGGGGAGCGGGTGCAGCTCATCGCGGGGGCGGTCACCTACCTGCGCGGCTCGATCGAGCTCGGCTGAAGACCACCCGGGCGGCTCAGTTCGCCGGCGCGTCCCAGCGGAACGGCTCCATCGGCAGTCCGTCCGCGTTGACCACGTTCCCTCGCACCGGGTTGTCGCTCCAGTTGTAGCGGATGTGACGGATCACCTCTCCGAGGGGATGGGTGAGGGTCACGCTCGACCGGGAGATCGTGCCGGTCGCCCAGTGCCACTCCTCCCCGTCGGAGGAGACCCCGAAGCCCGCGGCGGGGAGCCCGTCGGTCGTCTTCATCCCCTTCGCCTCGGTGAAGAAGACGCGGACGGTGCTCGCCACCGACCCTTCACCCTCCTCCGCCCGGACCACCTCGCTGAAGACCGGGCCGGTGTGCATCAGCCACTGCTCGTAGACCTTCGCCCGGGCCCAGAGGGCGAGCCTCCGCCCGACCTCCTTCTTGTTCCTCGGGTGAATGTCGTTCGCGTCTCCGATGTCGGTCGTGACGACGAGGCCGGTCTCCACCGTGACGCGATGCGCGTGGCGCTGCGCGTCCCGCAGATGAGCCCAGCCTCCCTGGTTCGGGTCGTCGGAGGCGGCCTTGAACGCCGCGAGCTGCACGATGCCGAAGGGGAAGTTCCCCTGACCCCAGGCCTGTCGCCAGCTCGTGATCATCAGCGGGAGGAGCTCCCGGTACGCCTCCGCCTGGTTGGCGTTCGATTCACCCTGGTACCAGGTCGCTCCGCGGATGGCGTAGGGGATGAACGGCCGAAGCATGGCGTCATGGATCAGCCCGGGTCCCGTGCTGCGTCTCGTCGGATCGACGGGGAGGGACGGGCGACCCGCGCCGAACCGTCCGTCGAAGGCGACCCCCGCCTCGCACAGCCAGGGGCCGTGCAGGGAGAGAAACGGCGGACGGACGGAGGCGTCGCCCGCGGGAGAGAGGCGGTAGCTGGACGGTCCGCCGGTGCCGCCTCCGGCTCCGCCGGTGTCGAGCACGGTCAGGGCGATCACATGCCGTCCCTCGGTGACGAGCTCGGCCGGGACGGTGTAGCGCCGCGGAGTGTTGTGGCTGTGGGTCGTCTGTCCCACGAGGACCCCGTCGAACCAGACCCGGTCCGCGTCGTCGAGCGGACCGAGGGTGAGGACGAGCTCGCGCCCGACCCAGCTCCGGGGGATGGCGACCCCCCGGCGATAGCGCACGATCCCGTCGAAGTCGGCGAGGCCCTCCTGGTCGCGCCAGAGTCCCGGCAGCGGCATCGTCCCCCACTGAGAGTCATCGAAGCCGGTCTCGATCCAGTTCCCCTGGCCGCCGCCGGCGACGCGATGGTCGCGATCCCGCGCGAGCTGCTCCTCCCACCAGGGCTTCATCGACTCCTCGTAGCGGGCGACCGCCGCGGCGTGCTCCTCCCGGATCCTCGCCTGATCCCGGTTCGCCCACTTCGCGACCTCGACCTCGAACTCGGCGACCGACGCGCCGAAGAGGGGGTGCTTCCTGAGAGAGGCCCGATCGGTCCACGGCTCCGCCCGGGTTCCGCCCCAGTGGATGGCGAGCAGGCCGACCGGCACATCGAGGGCCGCGATGAGCTCGAGCGCGAAGGCGGTCCCCACCGCGGTGAACTCACCGATCGTCTGGGGGGTCGCGACGGTCCAGGTCGCGCCGGTGGTGAACTCCGGCTTCGTGGAGAGCAGGTGCGAAGGCCGGATCACCCGCAGGCGGGGGTGGTCCCCGCCGAGGATCACCTCGTCGGCCCCGTCGGAGGCGCTGACCGACCACTCCATGTTCGACTGCCCGCTGCACACCCAGACCTCACCGACGAGGACATCCTTGCAGACGATGTGCTCCTCGCCGCTTCGGATGTGCAGGGAGCGCCCGAGGTCACTCGCCTCGAGAGCGGGGAGATCGACACGCCACGCGCCGCTCTCCTCCACCTGGGTGGAGACCTCATGAGGACCGAATTGGACGGTGACGGTGCTCCCCGGCTCCCCCCGCCCCCAGATCGGGACGGCGACGCCCCGCTGGAGGACGGCGTGATCGGAGAAGACCGATGGGACCTCGAGCTCCGCGGACAGGGTCGGCGAGACGAGGAGCAGGACGAGGAGAAGGGGTGCGAGCAGCGAGCGGGACATGGGTTCACCTCCGTCGGCATCATGGGCGGGGAGCCCGGGCGTGCAAGAGACCTCGGGCGGAGAGCTCGGGGCTGGGTCCTCGGGGCTGGACTGGGCGGGAGCCCGCGAACTCTCGATGGAATGTCCTGGCCCGAGGGGGTCCCGCGGGTGACGATCCTGTTTCGCTCGGCTCGCGCTGCGGTCCTGCCGGACCCTGGCCCGGGCACCCCGCCGGAGCGAACGCCCGGATCCCCGGTCCCCCCGGGGAGGACCGCCCGGGCACCCCGAATCGTCGAGACAGCGACCGAAGGCAAGGCTGTGCCCCAGAGCTGGACCGTGCCCCAGAGCAGGACCGTGCCCGAGTGCTGGGCCGTGACCCGAGCTCCGGGAGAGCCCCACTCCCGCCCGGCCCGCCGTCGCTGCGCCGCCTCCCGCCTCCGCGCGGAGGTCACGGGAGGTGCGCGCACCCCCGACGAGGAGGATCCGAGGACGCCCACAGAGCCCCCGCCTGCGCTGGTTCTCCAGGTCAGCGTAGCGGTCTTCAGCCAGGAGAGCCCGAGCTTCCCCGCTCGGGCTCTCCCTCTTTTCGGCTCCTTCGCCTCCGCGACCGCGCCGCGAGCTTCAGCGGGGCGCGGCGCCGAGCGAGCCCAGGATCCGGGCGTTCTCCCGCATGACCGAGAGCCAGTCCCCCTCCTCGGGAGGATGCTCGCAGGCGGAGAGCACGATGCATCGGATCCCCCGCGCCTCGAACGCCGCCGCGACCGCCCCGATGGGACGGGACTCCCAGAGCAGGACCGAGCGACCGGTCTCGGCGACCGCCTCGACGAGCTCCGGCGCGGGCACCTCCTCCGGATCGATGTCGAAGTTGAGGATCTCCCAGTCGTATCGATGGGCCCCGTAGTCATACGCGGGGTGATTCGCGAGCAGAGGAGGGAGCCCCTCGACCGCCTCGAAGGCCTCGTCGAGAGACTCCAGGTCGGCGTGGAGCTCCGCCGCGCGGGCCGCGAAGGCGTCTCCGTGCTCCGGCAGGAGGTCTCGCAGCGCAGCCTGCATCCGATCCACATGCAGCTTCAGCAACTGGGGGTCGAACCAGACATGGGGGTCGACCCCCGCATGGGAGTGGTCTCCATCGGGACCGTGCTGGTGCTCGACCGCCTCGTCGAAGGTCAGCCACTGCCCGCGGTAGGCATCGGCGAGGGTCACGGTGCGGGAGGGAGCGAGGGTCACCTGATCGAGCCAGGTCTCGAGCCCCGCGCCGTTGAGGACGACGAGGCTCGCGGCCTGCAGGGCCGCCACCCCCTCGCGCGAGGGGGTCCAGTGCAGGGGATCCGCATCCTCCGGGATCGGCATGCGGACCTCGCACAGCTCTCCGGCGAGCCGGGTCGCGAGGTATCGGTTCGCCTCGATCGTGGTGATCACCACGGGCCGCCCGCCCGTCCCGCCGGCGGCGGGCGCGGGATCTCCGGGTGCTTCGGTGGAGCACCCACCGAGGAGGAGCAGGACGAGGGGCACGAGGAGGAGGCCGCGGGGCGACCGTCCGACGCCCAGTGACGAGGGCAGGGCGAGCAGGCGCATGGAGATTCTCCCTTCGGAGAGCATCAGATTCCGAATGTGCGGTCGAGGGCGAGGACTCCGAGGATGACGGACCCCACCGCGACGAACGCGCCCGCCCCGAGGATGAGGAGGAGCTCGATCGTCGCGACCCGCAGGATCCAACCTCGGCTGGCCCCGATCTTGAGCAGGGTCTCCCGCTCCCGCTGTCGGACCTTCCAGTCGAGGGCGAAGACGAGGATGAGCAGGAGTGCGGTGGCCGTCCCGACGAGGAGGGTGTTTGCGTCGAAGAACCGCTTCACCCGCAGGACGATGGAGAGGGTCTCGTCGAGGACCTCCCGCGGCTCGATCGACTCGAGGAGAGGATCGACGGAGAGCCGCGCCCGGAGGATCGTCCCCGATCTCGGATCGCGCGGGACGACGATGATCGCGGAGACCGGCCAGGCATCCGCCTCACCGTGGAAGTGAAAGCTGCTGCGGTTCTCATCCGTGATCTCGGTCCAGGTGCGCACCGCCGCGCTGGCGGTGACCGCTCCCTCGCCGGTCCCGAGGAGGAGCGCCGGGTCGGAGTCCGCGTCGAGGGACTCGTGCCCGTGGCCGAGCCCTCGCACCACCCAGGTGGTCCGCAGGCTGGTGAAGACCGCGCGATCATCCGGCCCCCCCGACCGCGCGAGCACTCCGACGATCCGGAGACGGAGCGGATAGGTCGAGCCGATGTCGTAGAGCCGCCCCGAGTCGGTCAGCAGCGGATCCCCCACCCCGACGCCGAGGGACTCCGCGACCTCCTCCCCCACCACCGCGTCTCCGAGGAGCTGCGGCAGCGTGCCGCGGCTCACCTGCAGCCCTCGAAAGGGGAAGTAGTCGAGGGTTGTCCCGACGAGGGGATGTCCACGGGCGGTGTCATCGAGGAAGAGGGGGATCGCGGTGGCGAGGGGTCGCTCCTCGATCCTCTCCTCCCCGATCCGCTCCGCATCCGCGAGGGAGAGGGTGCGGGCCGGGGTCGTGCGGAAGTAGAGGGAGTGCAGCAGGAGGTCGAACCGACTCCCCGGCGCACCGACGACGAGGGGGGTGTCCGTCGCCCGCGTGGTGATCGTCGACTCGTGACGGAGCATCAGCAGCTGGATCGCGAGGGGGAGCGCGGCGACGAGCGCGATGCAGAGCACGAGGAGGAGCGTGCGCACGCGATGATGGGTGATCGAGCGGAGGGCGAGGGAGACGGGACCGATCACGACCCACCTCCGGGCTCCGGGGACTCGAGATCGATCACCTGCTCGAAGCGCGCGAGGAGGGAGTGGTCATGGGTGACGACGAGGACCGTCGTCCCGGCGCGCTCCGCTTCCGCGAAGAGCTGATCGAGCACGACCGCGCCCGTCCGGGGATCGAGGTTGCCGGTCGGCTCATCCGCGAGGAGGAGGCGCGGTCCGACGACGAGCGCGCGGGCGATCGCCACCCTCTGCCGCTCCCCGTGGGACAGGCGTCGGGGGTGACGACGCAGGAGAGGACCGAGACCCAGACGCCCCGCGAGCTCCTCGACCCTCCCGCTCCTCCCCTCCGACCCCAGCGCGGGGTCGATGGCGAAGGGGAGGGAGATGTTCTCCCGGACGGAGAGATGCTCGAGGAGCTCGAACTCCTGGAAGACGAGCCCGATCCCCGCCAGGCGACGGCGTCGGCGCGCCGCCTCCGGGAGGCCGGAGATCACCTCGTCATCGAGCGTGACGGTTCCGCGGTCCGGCGACAGGATCCCGGCGATCAGATGGAGGAGGGTGGTCTTGCCGCTGCCGCTCGGACCGATCACCGCGGTGCGCGAGCCCGGCTCGAGATCGACGGAGGCGAGGGAGAGGGAGGAGTCCCCCCCCGGGTGACGAAAGCCGAGCTCCTCGCAGCGGACGCGGGCGCCGCGCAGGTGAGGCGTTCCGGGGGTGGCCGAGCTCACAGCGCGACCTCCCGGCCGTCGTCGAGGCGCTCCTGCTCGAGCACCTCCACCCCGCCGATGCGCCAGCCATCCGCCTCGCTCCAGCGCACGCGGTACCGGGCCTGATAGCGGTTCGTCCGCCAGTGTCCGTGCCCCCAGTGGCGCACCGTTCCGATCACCTCCCAGCGGGCGACGACATCGAAGGCTGGCTCGATCGGCGCCCCCGCCATCTCCGGGCTCGCGTCGAGGGTCCGGACCGATCGGATGGTGCAGGTCGCATCCTCGGAGTACTCGAGCTTCATCCTCAGGGAGCGGTAGATCTCTGCGTAGACATCATCGATGAGCTCCGGCGCGAGAGAGCGGGAGAGGGCATCGTAGACCGCCCCCTCATCGTCGTAGTCGAAGGCGCGGTAGATGTTGCGATGAAGCGTCTCGAAGAGCGCGCGGGCATCCTCCGGCGGAGGCAGCTCCACCCGCGCCTCCCCCGGCCAGCGGAAGGGGACGACGAGAACGGATGAGGTGAGGCCCGCACCGAGGAGGGCCGCGAGGACGAGCGCCGGGGCGCCGCGTCGACCGGCGCGGCGACGCCGCGCCCCCCCCACGAGGCCGAGGAGGGCGAGGAGCGCGGAGAGGACGGGGAGCGCTCCCTGCGGCGCCGGCACCCCCGGCGGCACCGCCTCCGGGTCGAGGGTGGGGCGGGAGCCCGGGCGACGCCACTCCGCCGCCGGGGAGTCTCCCCTGAGCTGGAGGACCCGGTAGTCCTCCGGAGAGCTGAAGACGAGGAAGGCCGCCTCCAGGGGATAGTCATCCTCGGTGTCGTAGCGGCTCCAGACGAACTCGATCGTCCCCGGTTCGCCCGGCGCCCCATAGTGCGCGACCACCTCCGCGAACTCGAGGAAGTCGGTGTCCTGGGTCCCCTCGAGGTAGGCGAGGTCCTCGATCACAGGGCGGACATCGATGGCATCGATGGCGACCGGGGCATGAATCGCGAGGAACCGGCCGACCTCCTCGCAGCGCTCCTCGTACTCCTCGTCCCCGAGCTCGGGGAGGGTGCGGACATCGATCCCCGTCCAATGCCGGAAGAGGTAGCGATCGATGAGCAGGGAGAGCTGGAGGCGCCCGTCGCGGAGGTCCGCCTCGAGGTTGAGGGGGGCGGGGACATGCGTGCCGTCCGCCGCGCCCGCGGTCCCGCCGAGGAGCAGGAGCGCGAGGAGGAGGGATCCCGGGAAGTGGTGACGGTGGATCGGCATCGCCATGGGGTTACCGGAGTTGCCGGGGGAGCGCAAGGGGAGCCGGGACACGCGGCGCCGGAGCACGAGCGTGCCCCCCCGCCCCCGGAGGGACGAGAGGGCACGCTCCGATCGACGGGGAGGGAGGCGGATCAGAGAACGATCTTCTCCTTCTTCGCGGCCTCCTCCTTCTTCTGCTCCTCGAGCGCCTTGACCTCGTCGGGCCAGACCACGCGGAGATCGACCATCTTGCCGTCCCGCTTCACGACGACCGGCTTCTCCGGCCCGCCCTCGCGGAGAGCCGGGCCGAGGGAGCGGCGCCCCTCGAGCTCCTTGCCGTCGATCTTCACGATCTCATCCCCGGCCTTCACCCCCGCGGCCTCCGCGGGGGAATCGGGGACCACCCCCTCGACGACGAGCCCGTCGAGGAAGACCCCGAGGCGCCGGCCTCCACGGCCGCCCCCATCCCCCGGCACTCCCATGCCGGTCCGATCGAGCATGCCATCGAGGTCGGCGATGCCGAGGGCGGCGAGAGCGACGACGAGGGTGGAGTGCTCCAGATACTCGGGGATCGCGAGGTCGTAGGTGTCGAACTGGGTGTGGATGCCGTGCCAGGTGTCCGCGCGACCCTCCTGGTCCCAGAAGAAGCCGGGGACCCCGTAGCGGAGGAAGGAGGCGTGGTCGCTCCCGGCGCTGCGCGGCAGGCCACCCGAGGACATCTTCAGCTCGAAGGGGTACTCGGGGTTCAGATCGAAGACATGCCGGAAGGCCTCCTCCATCTGCGGGTGCATCGCCTCGGTGGTCGGCAGGCTGGCGATCACGTTGGGGCCGCCGTCGTAGACGAGGCAGGCGGAGGTCTTCTCCATCAGGTCGGAGTACTTGTCGCAGTAGGCCTTGGAGCCGAGCAGCCCCTGCTCCTCGCCGCTCCAGAGCATGAACCGGATCGTCCGACGCGGCTTGATGCCGGCCTTGGTCAGCAGCCGGGCGACCTCGATCGTGACCGCGGAGCCGCAGCCGTTGTCGGTCGTCCCGGTCGCGCCGTCCCAGCTGTCGATGTGCCCGCCGATGACGACATGCTCATCCGGGAACTCTGTCCCGACGATGTCGCCGTACACGTTGTAGAACTTCGCGGGCCCCTTCTCGAAGTGATTGCGGATGTCGAATTGGAGCTGCGGCGCGTCCCCCGCATCGATCTTCCCCTTCACCAGATCGAAGTGATCCTTGAGGAGATAGATGTTCGGGGTGGTCGGGAGCTCATCCCAGGTGACGCGGGCGTTCCCGAGGGTCTGGATGTACTGGTTGCGGGTGGCGGTGATGAAGCCGGCCACCCCCGCCTCCTCGAGCCAGGTCCGGGCGGCGCGCGCCGCCTGCCGCTCCTCGCGGGAGAGGCGTCCCCCCCGCCCATCGTTCATGAGGATCCAGGCCCCCGCGTAGGCCGAGGCATCCGCGCCCTCGGTCGACTCCGGCGGGAGCATGGCCGGTCCGGTCTGGGTGCCGCGGGTCCCGGCGGACCACGCGGGAGTGCCGAACTCGAGCGCCATGCCCTCTTCGCCGAGGAGCTTCCCCGACCACGGGCCACGGTGGAACGCGACCGGGAACTCCCCGGCCTCCTCCATGACGATGTTCTGGAGTCCGAAGGACTCGAACTGCTCCATCGCCCACTCGCAGGCGACATGGTCGTTGTGACTGGAGGTGAGTCGGCTGCCGATGACGTTCACCAGATGGTGAAGGACCTCCATCACCTGGGCGTCCTCCCGACCCAGATCGATGAGGTCGCGGACCGCCTGCTCGCGCGCATCGGCGGGGGTCGGTGCGCCATCCGCGGCGACGACCGGAGTGCTGAGCAGGAAGATGGTGGCGAAGATCGCGGTGAAGCGCAGCATCGTGATGTTCCTCCTCGGACCGTGGGGTCCGCAGTGGCATGAGGCCCGGACATGAGATCGAAGGGGGGCGAGCGATCGGACATGGCTCACCGACGAGGTCCCGGCGGGAGCGCGGGCCTCCGAGGACCCGGCGAGCGGGCCTCCCGATCGAGCCCGCGGGTCCGGACCGGAGACGCGGAGCACCCTGTGTCGGCAGCGGGACGGGGATCGACTCCCTCGCCCCTCAGGCACGGACGACCGCGCCCTGATTGTCCACATTCCATCCCTCCGGTACACTCGAAACCGCCCCGGCATCCGGCCGGAGCGTCTATGACCACAGGACGGAGAACCCGCATGACCCGCCCGATCCCTCCCCTCTTCCTCGCGCTGATCCTCCTCTTCCCGGTCAGCGCCCGCGCAGACTTCACGATCACCGACTTCTCGACCACCACCGTCAACCTCGTCTACCCGGCGGTCCCCGCCGGCGGGGGGCCCGCGAACGTCGCCTCCGTGGTCGGGAGCGCCCTCCAGGTGACTCCGGGCGTCCTGTCGGCCCTCGGAGCGGTCTGGGTCGACACGCCGGAGGTCCTCACCGGCGGCTTCTCCACCGAGTTCACCTTCGAGTTCCTTCCCTCCCCCACCGGCGGGGGCGGCGGCAGCGGAGACGGGCTCGCGTTCGTCATCCAGAACGATCCGATCGGGCTGGACGCCATCGGGAACCACGCCTCCGCCATGGGCTACGGCGGCTTCTCCGGGAACCCCGGACGAGGGATCAACGCGAGCCTCGCCATCGAGATCGACGACTACCTCGGCGCCGGACAGAACGACCCGAACGCGAACCATGTGAGCATCCACACCCGCTACACGGGAGACAACTCGGCCGACCACGCGCTCGCCTCCCTCGCGGAGACGACGAACGTCCCCTTCTTCGGCCAGGGGAGCGGGATCCACACGGTGGGAGTCGAGTACGACGGGCAGACCCTGAGCGTCTACTTCGACGACCCGAACACGCCGATCCTCACCCTGACGATCAACCTCGCCTCCGTGCTCGGGGGAAGCTCGGGGTACATCGGCTTCACCGGCTCCGGTGGAGGGGCCTACCAGGTCGAGAACGTGTACACCTGGAGCTTCGCCACCGGCGTCAACGGGGCGGAGGACTGCGGCAACGGGACGGATGACGATGGGGACGGGGACATCGACTGCGCGGACAGCGACTGCAGCGGAGACCCGATCGCCTGCCCCGCCGGTGAGGCCTTCTACCGAGGAGACACGAACAACGACGGCGGCGTGAACATCGCCGACGCCGTCTACCTGCTCTCCGTCCTCTTCCCGACCGGCCCCGCGAACGCGCTGACCTGCCTCGACGCCGGGGATGCGAATGCGGACGGGGGGCTCAACATCGCGGATGCGATCACCCTGCTGAACTCGCTCTTCGCGAGCCCGGCGCCGCCCCTGCCCTTCCCGAACGCGGGGGATGGGTGCAGCGTCGATCCGGGCAGCACCCTCGGGTGCGACAGCTTCGACGCCTGCCCCTGACCGCGACAGCGCCGGTCCAACGGCTCCCGTCCGGTCCGCCGCCAGATGGAGCCGCCAGCGGATGGAGCCGGGGCCGGAGCGGCTCCCCCACCCCGGCCCCACCCCAGATCCTCGCCCTGACCGCCGCTCCGGTCGGCGCGCCGGTCAGCTCCCCTTCTTCTCGATCTTCCCCCAGGTGTCCCGAAGCCCCACCGTGCGGTGGAAGGCCGGGGCTCCGTCCGCGGCGCGCACCGGGTCGTTGCAGAAGTAGCCGAGTCGCTCGAACTGCACGACCTCTCCCGGAGACGCCGAGGCGAGCGCGGGCTCCAGCCGGGCGGAGACGACCTGCCTCGAGTCCGGGTTGAGGTGAGCGAGATAGTCGTCCCCCTCCTCCGGATCGGGGCTCGCGAAGAGGTGGTCGTAGAGGATCACCTCGGAGGTGACTGCGTGCCCCGCGCTCACCCAGTGGATGATCCCCTTCACCTTCCGGCCGTCGGAGGTCTTGCCGCCCCCCGACTCCGGGTCGTAGGTGCAGCGCAGCTCGACGATCTCCCCCGCCGCATCCTTGATCACCTCATCACAGCGGATGACGTAGGCGTAGCGGAGGCGGACCTCCCGGCCGGTGACGAGGCGGAAGAACTTGCGAGGCGCCTCCTCCCGGAAGTCGTCGCGCTCGATCCACACCTCGCGCGAGAAGGGGAGGATCCGGGTGCCCGCGCTCTCGTCGCCGGGGTTGTTGATCGCCTCCAGCTCCTCCACCTGACCCTCGGGGTAGTTGGTGATGACCACCTTCACCGGGTCGAGGACCGCCATCCGCCGCTCGGCGGTGCGGTTGAGGACCTCGCGCGTGCTGAAGTCGAACTTCGCCCAGTCGATCGTCGAGTTGTACTTGGCGACCCCGATCTCCTCGCAGAAGTGGCGGATGGCCTCCGCCGGGACTCCGCGCCGGCGGATCCCGCCCAGGGTCGGCATCCGCGGGTCGTCCCATCCCTCGACATGTCCCTCCTCGACGAGCTGGCGGAGCTTGCGCTTGCTCGTGATCGTGTGGGTGAGCTCGAGGCGGGCGAACTCGATCTGCCGCGGCCGGGCGGGGAGATCGAGGTTGTCGAGGTACCAGTCGTAGAGGGGTCGATGGTTCTCGAACTCGAGGGAGCAGAGGGAGTGGGTGATCCCCTCGATCGCATCGGACTGACCATGCGCCCAGTCGTAGGTCGGGTAGATGCACCACCGGTCCCCGGTGCGGTGGTGCTCCTGCCGGATGATCCGGTACATGACCGGATCGCGCAGGTTGAGGTTGGGACTGCTCATGTCGATGCGCGCCCGCAGAGTTCGGCTGCCGTCCTCGAACTCCCCCGCCTGCATGCGGCGGAAGAGGTCGAGGTTCTCCTCGACCGGCCGGTCGCGGAAGGGGCTGTCCCGACCCGGCTCGGTGAGGGACCCGCGGTACGCACGCATCTCCTCCCCCGAGAGGTCGCAGACGAACGCCTTGCCGCGCTCGATCAGGGAGGTGGCGAGCTCGACGAGTCGCTCGAAGTAACCGGAGGCGTAGTAGAGGCGGTCGTCCCAGTCGAAGCCGAGCCAGCGGACATCCTCCTGGATCGCCTCGACGAAGCGGGTCTCCTCCTTGGTGGGGTTCGTGTCGTCGAAGCGGAGGTTGCAGGAGCCGCCGTACTTCTCGGCCAGCCCGAAGTTGATGCAGATCGCCTTCGCGTGGCCGATGTGGAGGAACCCGTTCGGCTCGGGCGGGAAGCGGGTGTGGACACGCCCCTCGTTCCTCCCCTGCGCGAGGTCCTCATCGATGATCTTCTCGATGAAGTGCTTCCGCTCCGGTGCCTCGTCCGCGCGGGGCTCGGCTGCATCGTTCATGGCGACTCCTGACTCGGATGACCGACGCGGGTCGGGGATCGACACCGCGCTGCGGCGCATGATAGCAGCGCACCCCGGAGAAGGAGGATCAGCGGCGCATCTTCGCGGGGAGCTTCTTCGCCTCCTCCGCGATGCGCTTCTTCGTGGCGGCCCAGGAGCAGATCGGGCAGGTCGCGAGGTCGTGGCCCCGGGCGGGGCAGTGCTCCCGGCCGAAGAAGATGATCTGCAGATGAAGGCGGTTCCAGCGCTCCCGCGGGAAGACCCGCTTCAGGTCCGCCTCGGTCCGCTCGACCGACTTCCCGCTGGAGAGCCCCCAGCGGGCCGCGAGGCGGTGGATGTGGGTGTCCACGGGGAACGCCGGCACCCCGAACGCCTGAGCCATCACGACGCTGGCGGTCTTGTGCCCCACGCCGGGGAGGGCCTCGAGGGCCTCGAAGCTCTCCGGGACCTCGCCTCCATGCTCCTCGACGAGGATCCCCCCGAGTCGGGCGAGGGCCCGCGCCTTCTGGGGGGCGAGCCCGATCTTCCGGATGAGCTCGCGGATCCGCTCCTCCCCGAGGGCGTGGAGGCGGGCGGGGGTGGGGGCGAGTCGGAAGAGCTCCGGGGTGACCCGGTTCACCATCGCATCGGTCGTCTGGGCGGAGAGGAGGACCGCGACGAGGAGGGTGAAGGGGTCGCTGTGATCGAGGGGAATCGGAGTCTCCGGATGCAGCTCGTCGAGGATGCGCTCGATCCTCGGGGCCTTCTCATCGCGTCTCACGGGGACCTCCTCCTTCGGATGCTGCCGCTTCGCGCGCCGACCGCTCCCGGGCGGGCGGAGAGGATTGTAGCAGGGCCCCCTACCCCGTTGCCGGAACCGCAGGAGGTGTGCTAGCGTTTCCGGTCCGGCAGAGCCCCGCCCCGCCGGATCGACGATCCGCGCCCCCTGCGGGGGTCGAGTCCACGCCCTTTCCGACCGGAGGTGATCGATGCGCTCCCGAGCCCCACTCTCCCGACCGCAGGTGACGAGGATCACGCTCACCACTGCGCTCCTCCTCACCCTGATCACCCCGGCGCTGCAGGGGCAGAACACCCCGCCGCCGCCCCCCCAGCAGACCCTCGAGGCGACGGTCCCGTCGGTCACGGTGGAGCCGGGTGCCCTGTTCACCCTCCCGGTCCTGCTCAGCGATCCCCTGCCGATCCCCGGGTTCCTCTTCCTCGCGGACACCAATCCGACGCAGCTGCAGTTTCTCTCGATCGCCCCCGGCGCGGGGATCGAGGCGCACACCACCGCCAACGGAGCGCCACCCGTCTGCGATCTCTTCGCCGACCCCGGGTCCTGCTTCGCGCTCTGGCAGTTCCTCTGGCCCCTCTACGATGTGGCGGTGTACGGCGAGGAGCTCCTCCTGATCACCGTGATCGCTCCCCCGACGGCAGGGACCTACCCGATCGACTGGTTCCTGGGTGCCGACACCGGCGAGTCCGCCGGCGGGACCGCCCTCATCACCGTCGCCGCGCCCCCGGACGCGGCCACCGACTTCGAGCGGGGTGATGTGAACGATGACGGGGCGTGCAACCTCGGCGACCCCATCGCCCTCCTCGGCCACCTCTTCGCGGGACTCCCCGCGCCGAACTGCTACGACGCGGCGGATGTGGATGACGACGGCGTCGTGGGACTGGCCGATGCCGTCAACCTCCTCTCCGCCGTCTTCGGGACCGGCTTCCCCCTCGATGAGAGCTGCCAGCCCGATCTGACCGAGGACTCTCTCGGCGCCTGCGAGAGGGCCGGCTGCGCCCCCTGACCCTCCTGAGTCGAGGCGCGATGAGAGCGGGGGGAGGGGGCGCAGGCTCCCTCCCCCCGCTCTCATCCGCGCGGCCCTCCTCGTGATGCGGTGGAACCGACATTCGAACGGATCCACCCACGAGCCCCGGACGAACGCTACGATGGAGACATGAGCGAAGCAGAGATCCCCCACGAGCAGGACGGCGGGCTCCCGAGCGGGCGCCCCGAGCACGGACCGGGCGGCACCGAGCCTCCCGAGCACCGTGTCGTGCCCCTCTTCCCTCTCCCCGACCTCATCCTCTTCCCCGGCCAGGTCCAGCCCTTGATGATCTTCGAGACGAGATACCGCCAAATGGTGCGGGATCTCCTCGATGTGAACCCCGAGCTCGTCCTCGGCACCGTCCTCGGTGAGGACAAAAAGCGCATGGCGGAGGTCGCCCCGGTCCAGCCGGTGGCCGGGCTGGGGAGGATCGAGCAGTACCGTTCCCTCCCGGACGGGCGCTTCGTGATCCTCGTCCTCGGAACCCGCCGGGTGCTCGTCCGCCCGCTGGAGGGGGATCACCTCTATCCGGTCTGCGAGATCGAGCCTCTTCCCCTCGAGCAGGAAGTGATCGTCGACCCGATCCGCCGCACGCGCTACGAGGTCCGGCTCCGCAGTGCCCTGACCGACTGCTGGCGCGAAGACTCCCCACCGCCGGAAGGCGTGCCCCTCTTCCAGCTCGCGGACCTGCTGCAGATGCACATGGAGATGGCGCCGGAGCAGCGCTACCGGATCTACGCGACGCGCCCTCTGGAGGCGCGGATCGAGAGCCTCCTCGAGCTCGCCACCCGCTGAGCGATCGACCGCTGCCGAACGGATCGTCGCGGCACGCCCCGCTGCAAGACGGCTCGCTGGCCCGGGACCCACCGACGCATCGGCTGCCCGCCTTCAGATCCCCAGACCCCAGATCTCCAGACCCCAGATCTCACGGGTGAGGCGACTCTAGCCTCGGGGAATCGTCGCGGTGGCGAGGAAGGGTCCGTCGGAGACGGGGACGCCACCCTTCGGCTCGAGGGTGATCACGAAGACCCCCGGGCGATCGACGACCAGGGCCGCGTCGATGGGGATCGTCTGCATCTCCGCCGCAGCCGCGACATCGAACACCCCTCCGTCGACCGGCTGGGCGTGGCCCCGATCCTCATCCACGATCCAGAGCTGATACTGCTCCACTGCAGGATCGTTCGCGGGAACTCCCGTGAGGCGGAGATAGCCCTCCTGATCGCGGTCGCACCAGATCACCTCCCCGCCGATGCCGGGGAGGCTCTCTCCCTCGACCGCGCGCCACTCCGCCCTCGCCAGCTCGGCGGGGGAGCGACGCTCGAGGAGCGCGGCGCAGGCTCGCTCCGGGGAGCTCTCCCCTCGATTCTCGAGGAGCATGCCGACCGTGAGCCCCACGAGGAGCGCGGCGGCGAGGCCGAGCCAGCGGGAGGGGACGCGTTCGGCGGCTGGACGGGAGGACAAGGCCCCCGCCGGCCCCGGGGTCTGACGGGAACGCTGGGACCGGACGCAGATCCGTCCGCTCGCGGCGATCCGTTGGCGCAAGTGCACGGGGAGCGGCTCGACAAGCTCGGGGAACTCCTGCTGGTGAGACACCTCGAGGGCGGCGACCGTGCGATCGTAGGCATCGGGATCGACCTCGGGATGCGCCGCGAGGAGACCCTCGAGCTCGAGCCACTCGTCGTCGGAGAGGGCCTGCGTCGCGCGATCCGCGAGCAGCTGGTCCAGACGGGACTCGAGTGGATCCGCCTCGGGGGAGCTGCGATCGTCGGGAGGGATGTTCACTCTCCACCCCCCTTGCCGAGGTGTGGATCCTCGCCGAGGAGCTCCCGGATCCGCATCAGGCCCCGGCGCGCGTGCGTCTTCACGGTGCCCAGGGGGAGCCCCAGCTCGCCGGCGATGTCGCTGTGGGAGAGCCCGCGGAAGATGGAGAGGTCGAGGACCTCCTGCTGCTCCGGCCGCAGCCGGGTCATCATCATCTGGACGCGGGACGCCTCATCCGCGATCTCGACCTCGTCCTTCTCACGAGGCGCGGCGGGGTCGTTGATCTCGGAGATGACCTCGGACTTCGGCTCGCGGCGCTTCTTGCGCCAGCGGTCGATCACGCGTCGCCGCGCGATCATCGCGATGAAGGTCTCCTCGGCGGCGACGCTCGGATCGAAGCGCGCCGAGCTCGACCAGAGGTCGATGAAGACCTCCTGCACCGCATCCTCGGCGTCGTCCACATTGCGACAGAGGCGCCGGCAGATCGTCCAGACAAGCCCGCCGTACCGGTCCATGCACTCCTGGACCGCGCGCTCATCGCCGCTGGCGATCCTCTGCAGGAGGCTCCGCTCGTTCACCGATCTCTTTCCTTCTTCTCCGGACCGCCGGTCCCCGGTCTTGCTCCCCCCGGCGTCTCCGCGGTTCCGACCCGCGGTCTTTCCGAGGGAGGGGCGTGGGCGGGAACGCTGCCGACCCGAGGCGCCGAGGCTTTCCGATGGACCCGCGCCGCTCATCCCGAATGCTCTCGGATGTACCCGCGCACACGCACCTTGCGCGCCGTGTTCTCCGAGCTCATGTAGCGGATCTTACCGAAAATCGGACGCTCCGGGCCCCAAGCCCGATCGAATCGTCCGAAGATCCAGCTGATCGCGCAGTAGGAGTTGGGGTCGCGGCCGTCGAGGGCGTACTTGTTGTTGAGGTGGAGCAGCGTGGCGTAGGCCTCCTCCGGGCTCGCCGACCAGTGAAGCACCTTCTTCCCCCACAGCATCCGCAGGTAGTTGTGGATCATCCCATGCTCCCGCAGCTGGTGCTGCGCGGCGTTCCACAGCGGATCGTGGGTCCGCCCCTCCTCGAACTCCTCGAGGGAGTAGCAGTGCTCCCGCTCATCCGCGCGGTGCTCGTCAAGGGTCCGCCGAGCCCACTCCGGCAGCGTGCAGTACTGGTCATAGTCCTCGACGAGGGAGCAGAGATTGAATCCGAGCTCCCGCCAGGTGATGAGCTGGTCGAGGAAGCCCTCCGCCGCCTCGGACATCCCCCACCACCCGCGCCGCGAGCCATCGGTCTTCGAGCCGAGGAAGCCGGGGTTCCAATCCTCCAGCGTGACGATCCGCTCGAAGAGCTCGGTGCTGGAGAGGTGCCCGAAGTGGAGCCAGGGCGAGAGGCCGCTGGTGACCGGGTCCTCCGGGTGATTTCGGGAGTCCGCGTAGCGGGGAAACCGCTCCGCGAGGAAGGTCTCCATATGGGCGAGGGCGGCCTGCTGGCCCCCACGGAGCTCGACCGGCCCGACGGCGTGATCGATGGGGAGCTCTCCGATCCAGGCGGAGTCCGCCAGCTCCTCCCTGCTCACCGCGGGCCAGCGGGAGAGGACCTCGGGAGGGATCTGCGCGGGAGGGAGATCGGGGCGGGCATCGAGGGGGGAGAGGGCGGCCCGCTCCTCGAGGTGAGGGGGCAGCTCCTTCTGGAGGAACCGGCGGAGGGAATGGGCCGTGCCGTGCGCCCGATCCGCCGCCGCCCGGGGAAGGAGTCCGTTCCCATCGACCCGCTCGAGGAGGACATCGAGCCGCTGCTCCGCCGCGGCCTGCATCCGGGGGATGAAGAAACAGGGGTAGTCGTCGGTCACGACGACGCACGCCCGGGCGGCGAGGGACTCGAGCAGACCCGAACCATCCCCTTCGCCCCGCTCGACCCAGGGGTGGTAGGTAATCCCTGCGGCCGCGAAGGCGCGCGCCTGGTCCGCCATCCCCTCCACCACGAAGCGATGAAAGCGGTCGGAGGCGTGGGGGTAGGCGACCCGCAGCGGCTCGAGGACGAGGAGCGGCTTGCCGAGGGCGCGAGCCCAGGCGAGGGAGCGCTCGAGGGTCGGGTTCGCGCTCGTGCGTCGGGAGGCGACCATCCAGTGCAGGACGAAGTCCCGCTCCGGGCGGACCGGAGCCTCGCTCGGAAAGACCCGGATGGCGGGGACACCCCCGGGATCGGGGAGTGATGCTCCCAGCGGCGTGGATGCAGACATGAGCCCTCCCAACGGGTTGGTCATGGAGTTTCGACTCCGGGAGCGATCCGGATTCGGGGGGGCTGGAAAGGGAAGGCGAGCCGTCGACGGCGGGGACTCTGGCCCGGGTGACCCCAGCGAGGTGGGATCGCAGCCGGGGAGCTGCTGCCCCGGGGAGACTCAGCCCCGGGGAGACTCAGCCCCGGGGAGGCTCAGTTTCGTGGAGGCAGGCCGACGAGCTCCCGGGCGACCCGGACTGCGCTCTCGACATCGTTCGCCTCGGCGGACGCTCCGATCTCCACGCCATAGCCGGGGATCCCGGAGAAGGCGCGCCCCCCAACGAGGATCGGGAGCGAGGCGGTCGCGGGATCTTCCCGCAGATCGGCGATGAGCCGCTCCGCGCGGTCCAGGTGGGTCACGAGGCTGGTCGAGATGGCGATGAGATCCGCGCCGAAGTCGAGCGCCCCACGACGGAGATCCCCGCCCGGCACGCTGGACCCCAGGTGCACGACCCGCCAGCCATCCATGGTGAAGAAGTCGCTGACGATGCGGATCCCCAGCTCGTGGAGCTCCCCCTCGACCGCGACGGTGACGATCGTCTTGCCGGTCGGCTCCTTGCGCGGAAGGTCGAGATAGAGGCGGGAGATCGCGAGGGAGGTGGTCGCCGTCGCGAAGTGCTCCTCCGCCACGTGCACCTCGCCGAGGAGCCAGAGCCGGCCGATCTCCGCGAGGGCCGGGAGGAAGACCTCCTGATACACCTCAGGAATGCTGAAGCCACCCTCCTCCCGCGCGGCATCCACGAGAGACAGCGCGCGGTCCCTCTCCCCCTCGAGGAGCGCCATGAGGTACCGGGCGGCGTACTCGCCGCGACCGGTCTCGACCCTCAGGGAGGTGGGAGGCTCGTGACCGGCGGTCCCCAGGATGCCGAGCGAGGCCTCGATCGCCGCGGCGGCTGGGCCTCCGACCTCCTCCGGCATCTCGGAGCGGAGGGTCTCGGCGAGGGATCGGAAGACGAGGGCGACCGAGTCGACCCCCATGCCGCGGGCGTGGAAGGCCCAGTGCGACCAGAGCACATGGTTCTCGAAGATCTCCGGGCGCCCGGTCCGGATCGAGGCCGCGAGGTGACCGAGGTGGGTCTCCGCGGTCGCGCGCCACTGTCCGAAGGCATCCTGGGCCCCGGGCACCGCCGTGCCCTCCTCCGAGGTGCTCGTGAGGGTGGTGGGGCCGCCACTCTGAATCTCCTCCAGAATCCGGCGCGCCGTCGCGGAGGCGAGGCCGGGGGCGGAAGAGCGCAGCAGGGTCGCTGCGAAGCGGCCGGGGGTCGGGGATCTCAAGTCGGACATGCTCACTCCGCGTGACGGCGCCCTCAGGATCGGCGCCCTCGAGATCGGTGCCCTCGGGCAAGAGGCCCCAGAGGACGGAGCCCTTGGGTCCCGCCGGAACTGCGGGAGTCGCCGCCCGGTTGGTGGCACCTTCGGTCGGACCTTGGCATCCTCGACCGTACGAGGAAACGGAGCCTTCGTCGCGACGATACACCATTCGGGACTCTACCCGGGTCCGATTCAGCGAGGTGGGAAAGGACCTCCCCGCCTCGGAGGGCAGGCATGACGGAGACGAGCGGCGTATCGGAGCAAGTCCAAGGGGCGTCGGCGGATGAAGAGATCCGGATCGGGATCTCCGCCTGCCTCCTCGGGCAGGAGGTCCGCTTCGACGGGGGACACAAGCGCGACCGGTTCGCCACCGAGACCCTTTCTAAATTCGTTCAATTCGTCCCCGTCTGCCCCGAGATGGAGATCGGGCTCGGAACCCCACGCGAGACGCTACACCTCGAGGGGGAAGAGAACGCGATCCAGCTCGTCACCACTCGGACGCGCCGGAGCCTCACCGACACGATGAACCGCTGGGCGCAGTCCCGTGTCGAGCAGCTGGAGCGCTCCGACCTCTGCGGGTTCATCCTCAAGAAGGACTCCCCCTCCTGCGGGATGGCGCGGGTCCGCCTCTTTCCGTCGGGGGGGCAGGGCGTGCCCTCGAGGGAAGGGGTCGGGCTCTTCGCTCGAGCCCTCATGGAGCAGCAACCCTCCCTCCCGATCGAGGAGGAGGGGCGACTGCAGGACCCGAAGCTCCGCGAGCACTTCTGCGAGCGGGTCTTCGCATACCGGCGGCTGAAGACCCTCTTCGCGGGGGCCTGGGAGATCGGGGGGCTCCTCGCGTTTCACGCCCGGGAGGAGCTGCTCCTGCGCGCACACGACCCCGTCGGACTTGTCGAGCTCGATCGCCTGCTCGCGTGCGCCCGGGGGCTCGAGGAGGAGGAGTTGGAGAGGCGGTACCGCGAGGGGTTCATGGCGAGCCTGCGCCGCCCGGCGACTCGCGGCACGGTGACCTCGGTCCTCCAGCACGCCATCCGATCCCTGGCTGATCCCCTCGACGAGGACTCCCGGCAGGAGCTGCTCGCGCGGATCGCCGAGTATCGACGCGGGATCATTCCCCTCCTCATCCCGGTGACCCTCCTCGCCCACCACGCTCGCCAGCACCGGATCGAGCGTCTGCTCGGACAGACCTTCCTCGAGCCCCACCCCCGTGAGTTGCTGCTGCGGGATCCTGTGGGTTCGGAAGGCGGGTTCGGAGAAGGGGCGGCCGAGGAGGAGGGAGATCCCTGAAGAATCGGAAACGAAGGAAGAGCAGAGGACGGCAGAGGCCCCGACCGCGAATCCGCCCCTCCCGCCACCTCGAAGTTCTTTCCCGAGCGAGGTCTCCCATCCCTCGCCCTGCCGGAAGCGAGAGAGCCATGACCCACCCTGCCCCGAACTCCGCTGAGGACTCCGCTGTGACCCCGGGAACGGCCCCCGAGGTGGAGGTCTTCTTCGACGGAGGCTGCTCCCTCTGCTCCCGGGAGATCGCGCTGCTTCGGAGACTCGACCGCCGTGATCGCGTGCTCTGGACCGACATCGACGCCCCGGGCTTCGATGCCTCCCCCCTCGGGACCGATCGGGACACCCTGATGCGGCGGATCCACGGGCGCCTCCCCGGCGGGGAGTGGATCGAGGGGGTGGAGGTCTTCCGCCGGACATGGTCCGCCATCGGGCTCGGCTGGTTGGTGCCGCTCACCCGGCTCCCCGGCGTCCGCCACCTCCTTGATGGGTCCTATGTCCTCTTCGCCCGCTGGCGCTACGCCCGTCGCGCCCGAGCCGGCGCCTGCCCCCTCCCGAATCCGCAGGCCGCCCCTTCGGGCGACCCCTCGCACTCCCCTTGAGCCCCGCCGGAGTCCCTCCGGACAAGGAGAACGGCTCGCATCCCTGGGGGGAGACGAGCCGTTCGGCGTGGGGGGGGTTGTGGGTCTGGTTCAGGCGCTCGCGGCGCGCTCCGCCGGCGGCGGGGTGCGGCGACCGAGCTCGCGCTGGAAGCGGTCTCCCGACTCCACTTCGCGGCGGACCTCCTCCGGTTGCGCGGCGTAGAACTCGCGCCACAGCTCGAGGAGGATCTTGCGCTTCGACTGGTCGGCGAC
Source organism: Pseudomonadota bacterium (assembly GCA_017859655.1). Classification (GTDB taxonomy): domain Bacteria; phylum Planctomycetota; class UBA8108; order UBA1146; family UBA1146; genus JAFMMO01. The sequence goes on from JAFMMO010000006.1 coordinate 32,510, forward strand.
CGACTCCTTGTTGCGGGCCGCCTCCGCCTTCTTGAAGTCGACGAGCCCGGCGAGCATGGCGTAGTCCTTCAGGGGGAACTCCACGGTGACCTGGACTTCATCCCCGCTCCGAACGCGCGGGCGTCCACCGAGGTTCTTCGTGCGGCGAGGTGCATCGGCTGGCTGTGTCATCGGTCTGCTCTTCCGGTCGGGATCCCGGGCGAGGAGACCGGGATCGGGGCTTGCGAGGAGCGCTTCCGGCGCGGGGCTCGTGGAGCACTCCCGCTGCCGTTTGTTGTCTCTGCAACGGATTTCGCCCGAGCGAGAGGTCTGGATTCGCAACCCCACAAGAAGCCCGCCCGGGGCGCGCGTCGCGCGCCCCGGGCGGGCTCAAAGGGCAGAAAACGGCTCCAAGACCCCGATCAGGGGCAACTGAAGGAGTCGCAGGTCAGCGAGTCGCTCGTCGGATCGTCCCCGCAGGCGGGGGATGGGGCCGGCAGGCCGGGGCTCCCCGGCACGAAGAGCGCGTTCAGGAGGGTCACCGCGTCCGCGATGTTGACCCCCCCGTCGTCATTGAAGTCGGTCGCGTCCTGACAGGTGGAGGCGAGCGAGCCGGGGACGAAGAGCTGGTTCAGGAGGAAGACGGCATCCGCGATGTTGACCCCGCCGTCGTCGTTCGCATCCCCCCGGACGAACTGGCCCGTTCCGGGCGGGCAGGGGGTCGGGAGCTCGAAGAGGGCGATGTCGCTCACCGGGTGGTCCGCGGTCCCGAGGAGGGTCGCCACACCAGCGGTGGTGACCTCGTAGAGGTTGCTGGTGGTCGTTCCCCTCTGGCTCCAGATGAAGGCATCAAAGCCGAGAGACCACGCGAGCCCGGTGACCTCCGACCCCACGAGGAGCGGGTCCGGCGTGATCGAATCGATGGTGCAGGCCAGGGGAGCCCCCGTCGCCTGCGCCTCGAACACCACGTTCGTCACCCCGGAGGCGTGGTACATGCGACTCTCGCCCGGGTGGTACCCGATCGCCTCCCCGTCGTCCCCGTTCCCGAAGAGGCAGAGGTCCGTCGGAGCCCCCGTGGTCTGGTTCAGGATGCAGAAGGAATTCGAGGGGTTGGCGCTGTCGGCGGAGACCGCGTTCAGGGTCCCGTCCGGCTGGAACTCGAGGGCGATGAAGTTGACGAGGGTGCTCCCGATCACGGTCGCGATCGCGCTCGCGTCGTCGTACTTCACGAGGAACGGCACCCCGGGGTTCGAGGGGACGTTCAGGTAGGCGAGCATGAAGATCTCCCCGGTCGTCGGGTGGACCGCGACTCCGGTGATCCCGGTGACCGGCGTCCCCACATCGACGAGGATCGTCTGGTCCACTCCCATTCCGTCCAGGTTGACCCGACGGAGGAGATTGTCCTGCTCGGAGACGGTCCAGGCGTAGGAGACATAGCAGTTCTGCGCCTGCAGACCCGCCGGGGCGAGCAGGAGGAGCGCGAGGGCTGCGATGGCAAGGAATCGAGTCATGCGAGGGTCTCCTTCCGCAGGCCGGGGGGCCCGCCAGACCGGGAGTTGCTCCTGCGAAGGCTGGCGGCCCGGGGCCGCGACGGTGGGTCTCCCCGGGGGCCATCGAAGGCGAGGCCGCAGGGAGCCGGGCATTCAGCCCGATTCTACCGCCTCTCGGCACCGGATCAGCCCCATAGGGGAGGATCGAGCGGCAGGATCAGGCCCGGGAGACCGGGCGGGGATCCTCAGGGGGCCAGGAACCCGCGCGCGCGCTCCTCGAGGCGGTCGAAGGACTGGTAGCCGTAGTCTCGGCCTCGGACCTTTCCGCTCGGGTCGATCCAGTAAATCGTGGGGAAGGCGCGACACCAGTAGTCGTTGAACGCGACCCCCTCCCCGCGGAGGAGCATCTTGTATCCCAGATTCTTCTGCTCACTGAACTTACGAACACGCGCCGCCGAGTCGTTGTCGATGTTCACGCCGATGACCACGAGCCCGCGGGCGCCGTACTTCTCCTCGAGTTTGCTGAGGTGCGGAGCCTCCGCACGACACATCCCTCAGGTATAGCCCCAGAAGCTCAGGATCACCGTCTTCCCCCGATAGGAGGAGAGGGAGACCTCCTCGCCATCGAGGTCTTTCAGGGTGAAGTCCGGGGCCTCGCTGCCGATCAGCTTCTCCGCCGCCTCGTCCGGGTCGACGACCCCCGCCACCCGCTCGGCGTAGGAGATGAGGCTGGATTCCAGCTGAACGACGACCCCGGAGAGCCGGCCTTCGGGGTACTTCTCCCGATAGGTGCCGATCCCCTTCCGGGCCTTCTCGATCTCTTCAGGGTTGTTGCCGATCAGCGCCCGGGCCGCCGGCGCAAGGAGCTCGAACTCCTTGCCAAGCGCCTTCGCGTCGCGAGCCGGGAACTTCTCCCGATCCGTCAGCTCGATGCGCAGGGTGGCGTCCACCTGCTGTTCCAGGGTGCCGAAGGTCCGCACGAGGGAGTGGCTGAGGTCGAGGCGGGTGATCTCCGCGTCCTCGTCGAGGTCCGCGACCCAGCTCATCTCCTTCAGCTCCACCTTCATGTTGCCGTCCTGGACGATCGGGGCGGCGATCCCCAGGGTGACGCGGACCCCGGTCCCTCTCTCCTCCGCCCGGTGGGTGATCGGGAGTGGGCGGCGCATGCGCAGCGAAGGGACGGGCACGGTTACCGCACCCTCAGCCCCGGCCTTGCGCCACTTCGCCTCGATGAGCTGGTCGACCTCGAACCAGGTGAGGAACGCGTCCGCGAGGCGTCGCTCGCGGGGGTGCGCGAGCTCGGGGCGAGGGGTGCCCCGGGCGTCGCGGGCGATCGCCGCAATCGGGAAGCCGTCTCCCGGCTCCGGACAGAAGATCAGACGATGATCCGGGTCCTCCCCGGGAAGAGAGTAGGCCCGGACCTCCGAGGTGGTGGTCTGCCCACCCTCGATCCAGGTCACCCGGAAGGTCTGGATCTCCGCCCCGGCGCCCCGAAGGTCTCCGGGAGCCGAGATGAGCGCGAAAAAGGCCAATCCGACCGGCAGAAGGGCGTGAAACGCGGATTTCGACATGGAGGCGGGCCCTTTCACGTCATTTCGAGGCGAGGAATCGCCTCCTCGGGCGGTGGACAGGCTATCCGGGGGGCTCCCGGGGTGCCAGTGGCCCCCCCCCCCGATCCCCGCGGGGATTCCTCCGACCTTGACTCCCGGAGGATCAGGCGGCAATCTGGAGAGGTTGGCGGACTCCCTCTGCGGGATCCGGAGGAGAGCGAACTCCCCTCTTCCGGTCCGGTCGACGAAGCGGGTCCTGGGACTCGCGGTATCGAACCCAGCCTGCCGGGTGACTCCAACGCCGTGTGAGTCCTCCGGCGAGCCGACCGAGGTCGAGACCCCTCCCCCCTTGGGGAGTGGAGGTGGTCTCCGCGGCGGGGGAAGCTCTCACGAGCGCTCCTGTCCAAGGAAGGAGTGTTTGATGAAGCACTCGTGGCTGATGCTCCTCGCGATCGTTCTGGCCCTCCCCGCGACGGGTCTCCTCCCGACCGTCAGCGGCAACGAGGATGTCCTCCAGCGGCGTCCCCTCGACCTCCCCAGCGGGGGCATCGCGGCGGACCAGGAGGAAGAGGATGCCCCGGAGTCGATTCACTTCTGGGGGAGCGAGTTCGAAGGCGACCAGTTCGTCATCGTGTTCCCGGCCTACGGCTTCTGCGGAGACACCACCGTCTATGCCGCGATCCGAGCCGAGGTCACCGCAGCGATCCATCAGCTCAGCTCCGAGGCGACCTTCGACCTCGTCTGCTTCAATGCTGCGACCTTCACCTGGCGCCCGATCGTCGTCCCCGCCTCGAACGGCAACTGCTCTGCCGCCGTCGCGTGGATGAACACCATGAGCCCGATCGAGCAGCACTGCATCGTCGAGGCCTGCACCACCGCCCTGGGAATCTCCCAGGCCGGAGACGGCCAGTCGAAGCAGATGGTGGTCTGCGGCGCCCGCGGACCGTACTGCACCACCAGCGGCAGCAGCGACGCCTCCGCCGCTCTCATGGCGATCACCGGCGCCAACTACCAGCAGACTCCGATGCACACCGTCTACTTCACGACGAACTTCTACTCGGGTGAAGAGGCGTTCTACCAGCAGCTCGCCGCCATGAACGGCGGGACGTTCCGACTCGTCGCGTTCTGATCCCGCCGCGAGCCGGAACTTGAGAAGGCCGGGCGCCCCCGCGGGGGGCACCCGGCCTTCTTTCCATCCCGCCAGCCCGATCCGCCTCCCCCATCCGGTGCGTCGGCCCTCGCCGCGAGGGCATCGGCGGTTGCGTCCACGGCTCGATCACCTACCATCCCCACTGCGCTTCCTCTCCGATCAACCGAACCCGGGAGCGGAGAGTCCCCCCTGAGATCGAGGTACACCATGCGCCAACGAGCCCCCCTGTCGCTCCTCCTCCCCCTCCTGCTCCTCCTCCCGACTCCCGTGCAGGCACACGACCCGCACGATCCGCACGACCCCGGCGTCCCCTGGCTGATCGTCGACAAGTTCGATCAGGGGGACCCGTTCCGTCAGCTGGAGGAGATCCTCCCCACGCCGACCGAAGCGCGCCTCGCGAGCGGGGCGCCGGGTCCCGGATACTGGCAGAACCGCGCGGACCACCGCATCGAGGTCACCCTCGACGCCGACGCGCATCGGATCATCGGGAGCGAGTGGATCGACTACCACAATCACTCCCCCCATGAGCTCACCTACCTCTGGCTCCAGCTCGATCAGAATCGGTTCCGCGAGGACTCCCCCGGGCGCATGACCCAGACGGAGGACTCCCTCGAGGAGGGTCGCAGCTTCGGCTGGCTCCGGCGCCTCGCCACGGAGCGGACCTTCGACGGTGGATGCAACATCACCCTCGTCACCGACGAGGCGGGGGCGGATCTCCCCCACACCATCGTCCACACCATGATGCGGATCGACCTCCCCGCCCCCCTCCCCCCCGGAGGCCGCTTCAAGTTCCGCGTCGACTGGAACCACTCGATCGTCAACGCGGATGTGATCCGCGCCCGAGGCGGCTACGAGTGGTTCGAGGAGGCGGGGAACGCGATCTACGAGATCGCCCAGTGGTTCCCGCGCATGTGCGCCTACACCGATGTCGACGGGTGGCAGAACAAGCAGTTCATCGGCTCGGGCGAGTTCACCCTGGAATTCGGGGACTACGAGGTTGAAATCACGGTCCCCTCGAACTTCGTCGTCGCCGCGAGCGGGGAGCTGCTCAACCCGGAGCAGGTCCTCACCGAGACCCAGCGCGAGCGTTTCGGGCGGGCGAAGACCGCGGCGACGCCGCTCTTCGTGATCACGCCGGACGAGGCTCTCGCGAACGAGGGAACGGAGGCGGACGGATCCCGCACCTGGATCTACCGGGCCGAGAACGTGCGGGACTTCGCGTTCGCCGCCTCGGAGAAGTTCATCTGGGATGCCTGGGGCGTGCCGATCGAGGGAGGACCCTCGGAGCCGGTCATGGCGATGTCCTACTACCCCCAGGAGGGGGAGCCCCTCTGGAGCCGCTACTCGACCCAGGCGATCGCCCACACCCTCGAGATGTTCTCGAAGCACACCATCCCGTACCCCTACCCCGTCTCGATCTCGGTCAACGGGCCGGTCGGGGGCATGGAGTACCCGATGATCTGCTTCAACGGTCCCCGCCCGGAGCCGGACGGGACCTACACGCCTCGCACGAAGTACGGCCTCATCGGGGTCATCATCCACGAGGTCGGACACAACTGGTTCCCGATGATCATCAACTCGGACGAGCGCCAGTGGACCTGGATGGACGAGGGACTGAACACCTTCGTGCAGTTCCTCACCGAGCAGACCTGGGAGGATGCCTACCCCTCCCGGCGCGGGGAGCCCGAGAACATCGTCGAGTACCTGAAGAGCGCGCGTCAGGTCCCGATCATGACGAACTCGGAGTCGATCCAGCAGTTCGGTCGCAACGCCTACGCGAAGCCCGCCACGGCGATGAACATCCTGCGCGAGAGCATCCTCGGTCGGGAGCTCTTCGACTTCGCCTTCGCCGAGTACTCCCGACGCTGGGCCTTCAAGCGCCCCCAGCCCGCCGACCTCTTCCGGACCCTCGAGGACGCCTCGGGGCTGGACCTCGACTGGTTCTGGCGCGGGTGGTTCTACTCCACCGATCACTGCGACATCGCGATCGACCGCGTCGTGCACTACACCCTGCGCACCCGGGATCCCGACATCGACAAGGGCTATGACCGCGAGCGGCGCGACGCCGCGCCGGAGTCCCTCTCGAAGATCCTGAATCGGGATGTGCCGAAACGCACCGACCGCTTCCCCGAGCTTCTCGACTTCTACAACTCCTTCGACGACCTCGAGGTGACCGACGAGGATCGTCGGGCCTATGACCGGTTCCTGGCCCGGCTCTCCGAGGGGGACCGCGAGCTCCTTGCCGTCCCGTGGAACTTCTACGCGCTCCGATTCCGGAACATCGGAGGGCTGGTGATGCCCCTCGTCGTCCGGATCACCTACGAGAGCGGTCGCGTGGAGGACCTCCGCATCCCGGCGGAGATCTGGCGTCGGGACGACACTCTCGTGACCCGATTGCTGGTGACGGAGGAGCCGATCGCCTCCCTGCTGCTCGACCCGCACGCCGAGACGGCGGACGCGGATCGGCACAACAATCACTTCCCGAGCACCATGGAGCGGGAGACCTTCACGATCGAGGAGCGCCCGACGCGAGACAACCCGATGCAGATCGCCCTCCGCTCGAAGCAGCGGTCCGAGACCGAGACGGCGGCGAAGAAGCTCGGCGAGCGGCTCTACGCGGAGTGGAAGCGGTCACCCGGAGAGGATGCGCCCCCCGCCGATGCGGAGGGAGACCTCCTGCGCGCCGCGGAGTCGGAGCGCCTCCTCGCCGATCCGTGGGGAAACCGCTTCAAGATCGTCTTCTCCGCCGCTCCGGTCGGGGAGGGGGAGGAGTCGGAGACGCGGTTCGCCCTGATCCGCTGCGACGGTCCCGATCAGGAGGCGGCGACCCGGGACGACCTGCGCTTCGTCGTCTATCGCGACGGGCGGGTCGAGCCGACCGGCCGAGGGGACGAAGAGCCCGAGTCCGACTGATCGAGGCGCGATCGCGGGCCGATGAGGAGTGAGTTGAGGGGGGCACGCCCGTCGGCGCGCCCCCCTCATTCTCTGTTCGCCGAGCCGGGCCGTCTCTAAGGACAGCTGGTCGACGGTAGGCTGCAAGCGAGCGAACCCAAGGTCGTTGGGTCCACTCCGCAGGAGGGGTAGGGCTGTGGAATCGTCGCGCCTCCTCCGAAGAGGAGCTCCAGAAGCGCGATCGCATCCAGAACGTTCAGAAGCTCGTCGTCGTTCGCATCGAGGCGATCCTCGCAGGCGGGGATCCCGACCGGTGTGAAGAGAATCTCCAGGATTCCGATCACATCGACGAGGCTGACTGCTCCGTCTCCGTTCGCATCCCCCCGCATGAAGATCGCCTGGTCGTTGATCTCGATGACGGACCCCACCGTCGCCGGGATCGTCTCGACGCCGGCGACGACGAGGACCAGCGCGACGGGCGGCGATCCGAGCACGGCGCACGGCTCGATCGGGACGATGGCGCCCGCGGGGGCGAGGACCGTGAGATCGATGTGCAGAAGCTCGTGGCCGACCCCCGGGGGCAGCGGGGTGTAGGGCGGGAAGAACGAGATCACCGTCCCCACCGTGACGCCGCCGGGATGAGCCTCGACGACATGGAAGTCGGGGGAGACCGCGGTGACGGCAGCGCCATCCTCGAGGCCGGCGAGGTCCACCGCAGCGGAGTCGTAGCAGACGCCGAAGGACCAGCCGCTGAGTTCACCGGAGCTGTCGACGAGAGTGGAGACTCGAACCGTGGCGCCGGGCGTCGCGACCGCCCCCGTGACCCGGATGCTCTCCACCTGACCCTCGGCCGATCCTGAGCCGGCGAGACAGAAGAGAAGCACGAGCGAAGGGACGAGGCAGTGGGACATCGAGGTCTCCCTGAGGGATCCGGACCGTGGCGAACCAGCAGCGGCTCGCCCCAATCAGAGGTTCCCACCGGAAGAGCCACGGAACCACGAGCTGTCAGGAAGTTCAGGAATGGACCGATGTCAGACAGGTGAGACACACCTGCGCGGCCGAATCCGCCTCAGGGGATGCGCTGCAGAGGGACATCCAGAGGCGTGGTCTCCCCATCGAAGATCTGGACCTCGATCGGGTCGGGAGGCAGGAACCCATCGATGGTCGGCAGGTTGAGGGTGTACCACCCCGCCGCGGAGACGAGGATCCGATACGCGACCCCCACGCGACCGCGGGTCACGACTCCCCCCTCGGTTCCGGGCAGCGGCGTCATCGTCGCGTGCCAGCCGGTGTCCCAGGGGACGAGGGTGTCCTCGTCGTAGAGCTGGATCTCGAGCCCCTGCGCCGGCTCGAGCTCGAAGGTGAAGACGGCGGGCGCGCCTTCGGTGAGGGTGAGCTGCCGACTCGCGGGCCGATACGCCGGGTCGTTGCAGGAGATGATCACCCCTCCGAGCGGCGCGTCGAAGAGGAAGTTGTTGGTCCCGGGGGGATCGGCGGAGATCGCCACCGCACCCGCCCCGGGGACGCCGGCCTCCCGCACGGGCGTCCAGCGCAACACATCCGGCGTGGCGGGCAGGTTGCTTCCTGCGATCAGCGTCTGCACCTGAACGAGGACCGGCGCCGGGAGGGAGATGTTCGCATCAAGGTTGCCGGTCTCGGGGACCTGGAAGCTGACCCCGTAGCCGATGGGGAGGATCAGGGCGCCGAAGTTCCCCGGCTCGACATCCGCCGCCTGCCAGGAGTAGAGGACGCCATCCCCCATGTCGGTCGTGGTCATGTCGCCCGCGGCGATGTGCTGGGTGCCCTCCGTCACGTTCGCCCCCGGATCGGTCGGGCGAAGTCGGAGGGTGAAGTCGTCGAGCAGCCAGCCGGAGGGGACGAAGACGGTCCCTCCGAAGGGGACACGCTCCTGCTCCTGGATCTCCACGATGGGGAGGAGGAGCGGCTGGGCCTCGCCGGCGGAGACGAAGACCTCCATGCTCCCCAGCACGAGGGGGTCCTGGGCCCAGCTCCCCGTCTCGACCGAGACCTCGTAGTTCCCCGGCTCGATGCCGTCGATCAGCATCGACTGCCCCGTCAACGGGCACTCGGCGTAGGGCTGGAGCTCTCCGAGGACCCTGAGGCGCAGGAGGGCGTTCGGCTGGTTCCAGACTCCGTCGAAGGTGATGTTCAGTGCTCCGCCCGGATCGAGCAGGATCTCCCGATCCCCCCCGTTCGACATGTCGATGAGGATCCGCCCCCAGGCGTGGCCGGGCGCGTGGACGTGGTACGCGATGCTCTGCCCAACCGGGACCCCATCCGAGGTCACGGTGAGAGGACTGCACTCCGCGGTCCAGAGCTGATCGGTGGGGAGAGGGGTCCCGGGGTGGGGACGGCTGTTGCGCATCCACTCGGGGATCCGGAGGAGGCGGAGCCCGCAGAGATCCTCACCGGTCACGTTCGAGCGCACATGGAGGAGGGTCTGACTCGCCCAGCGCGCGGTGAGGGAGACGACCTGGCCTTCCCGGACGCCGAGGAGGTTGACGGGGGTGATGGCGGCGGGGCGGTCCGCGATGGTGGCATCGACGAACTGGAGGTTCCCCCCGGCGGGGGCGACGGTGCTCCACTCCCCGTTCGTGACGCTCACGGTCCGCGTCGTGTCGACGCCGGAGCCGGTGAAGCGGACCTCCAGGCTTCCGGACTCGCTCTCGTGCCGCGTCCCCTGGTCATCGATCGTGATGAGCGTTCCGGAGAGCGTGATCTCGTTGGCGAACGGCTCCGGCTCGCCGATGCCGCCGGCGCCGGTGAGCTGTCCGTTGGCGCCGCTCCCTCGGGAGCCGCCACCACCGGAGCCGCGACGCCCGGAGGCGCTCGGCCCTCCGCGTCGGGAGGCGTTGCTCCCGGTGCGACCGTCGCCGAGTCGGTCGGCGGGGTCATCCCCATCGAGCCAACCCGCGTCTCCGCCGAAAGAGCCGGAAGAGCCCGACCCTCCCCCGTTTCGAGGTCGCACGCGCCCACGGGAGTCCCGCCCCTCCCGCAGGAAGCTCTCGGCGGCCCGCTCCGCTCGTGAGGCGGCGCTCTCTCGCCCACTTCCTCCCGCGGAGCCCTCGCTGGGGCCGATGCCGGGCGAGGTCCCCCGGTCGGAATCCGCCCAGGATCCCGCGGGCCCGGGGTCGCCGCCTCCGATCCCCTCCGAGAGACCGGGGGAGAGGACGACAAGCGCTCCCCCTCCGACGAGGAGGGTCAGAACGACCGAGGCGATGACGATCTTGGCGGACACGGAGGCTTCCCTTTCGGGTCGGGACGATCGGGAGGGGGCTCGGTGCCCCCGCGGAGACTCTCCTTCAGTCTACCCCGCTCCCCCCGGAAGGCGCACGGCAGGGGGGGGTGGAACGAGCGGGGAGCGAATCGGCGATCCGCCGCAGGAAGGGTCTCTTCCGCGGGGACCGTTTCGGAATCTCTCCCGTCTCCGGGGCCCGGGGCGAGGAGAGAACCCCCTCCACCGCCCCCCTCCTCAGGGAGTGAGGACCATGGAGCCCCCCTCG
>JAFMMO010000297.1 GCA_017859655.1 Pseudomonadota bacterium
GCCCTCGAGCCGAACAGCCTCCCCTACCGCGCGAACCTCTGCGCGCTTCTCCTGCACCTGCGGCGGATCGACGAGGCCCGCGAGCAGCTGACGCGACTCGAGGCGATGGCACCCCAGGACCCGCGGGTCCGGGCGCTCTCCTCGCAGCTCAGCGGGGCGACCCGGCCCCGCTGATCCGCGGTCCCCCTCCGTCGCGCCGTCTCCCTCCGCCGTCGACCTCCACCGTCGACCCGCCGCCCGCTCCCGACCCGCGCGCCGGGAGAGGGGCTCAGAAGATCAGCCCGAGCTGCTCCGGTCCGGTGCTCTCCCCGCGAGGCGGCGGGCGCCGCGGCAGGGTGCGAGGAGCGCCTCGACGGGGGGAGCGCGCGCGCGCGTCCTCACCGCGACCGCCCAGGAGCCCATGAGCGACCCGGAGGCGCTCGACCCGGGCACGGAGTCTCTCCGCGTCGACCGGGGAGAGAAACGCGCTCTCGGCGAAGCGCCTCCGATACTCGGTCACGAGGGACGGGAAGGACTCCTGCAGACTTCGCAGGAAGACCTCGCGAGTGGGAGAGCGGAGGAAGAGCGCCTCACCGATCACCCGGCGCGCGCCGACCTCCTTCAGCTCGCGGAAGAGCTGATCGAGCGCCTCCGTGGCATCGTTGATCCCCGGGATGAGGGGGGCGACGAAGGGTTCGACCGTCAACCCCGCCGCGGTGAGGCTGGCGATCGTCTCGATCCGGGCTCGGGGAGAGGGAGCCCCCGGCTCGAGGATTCGGGCGAGTGCGCGATCGACGGTGGTGACGGTCACATGGATCAGGACCTCGTTCCGCCGGGCCACGCGGCGGAGCAGCTCGATGTCCCGAGCGATCAGGGTCGACTTCGTGGTGAGCTCGAGGGACCAGCCCTCCTCCTCCGCGAAGACCTCGAGGCAGGCTCGTGTCAGTCCATACTCCGCCTCCACCGGCTGGTATGGATCGGTCGCGGTTCCGAAGGCGATCGCCCCGATCGGATCGCCGCCGCGACCCCGTCTCCGGAGCCGACCGAGGTCACGGCGCAGCACCTCGGTGATGTCCTCCTTGAGGTGGATCCGCTGGTCGAAGTCGCCGTCGCCATCGAGGCCGAGCCACTCATGGGTGTAGCGTGCATAGCAGTAGCGACAGGCGAAGACGCAGCCGCGATACGGATTGAGGGTGTGGGTGAACCCGAAGCGTCGATGCGCCGGCTCGGTCCGGGAGGGATGGGGAGAGTCTCGCTCTCCCGTGCGACGACCGATCGTGACGGGGTTCACGATCGAGCGGACGCGGAGAGGAACCGTCCGGGCGCCCCCGCCCTGCGCCCGGGGGGAGACCCCCGCCGATCCGCTCCCGCCGCCCGGCACCGCTCGTTCGCTCAACTCCGGTCTCCTTCTGCTCCCTCGGGTGAAGGGGCGAGGATACCGAACAAAGCACGAACATCAAGGGCCGACGGCGCCCGGGGAAGGGCCCAAGAAGATCGATAACCCATTCAATGGAATGAGCTTAAAAGCCCGAGGCGCTCACTTCGGAGAGAGGGTCAGCCGCCCCGCGGAGCGGTCCATCTCCAGCGTGAAGTTGCCGAGGAAGTTCAGGCCCAGGAGACCGAGCCCTCCCCCCCCCGGGAGGTCGAGGACGGTGACCTCCACATCGGCGACGGTCCAGCCCCCCAGAGTGATGGAGGGGACGACGACGATGGGGACCTCGATCACATCGCTCGCCGTCCGGAGCTGGCGACGCGGCGTCCTCTCGTCGATGCGGATGCCGAGTCGTTCGATCGTCGACCAGGGGAGCGAGGTGTAGCTCGCTCCGGTGTCGACGAGAAACCGCTGCTCGACCCCGGCGACATCCGCGTGGGTGGTGATCGCCCCCGCGCCCGGCTGGAAGCGAATGACGATGCGCCCCTCCGCGCCCTTCAGCTCGGAGATCCAGCGCTCGAGCCGGGCCACGCGCTCGGAGAAGGTCGCGGGGAAGGAGACCGCTCCCAGGAGCTGCTCCGCCTGGGACCAGTTCCCCTCCATCAGCCAGAGCTCCACCTCGCTGAGGTAGAGGTCGGAGTCGTCGGGGAACCGCTGGCGTCCATCGTCGATCCACGCCCACGCCCTCCCGACATCCCCGTCGTCGATCCTCCGGCGGACGACCTCCCGCAGGAGAGCGAGGATCCGGGAGAGGAGAGGCTCCTCCATCGGGCTGCCGACGGGGACGAGCTCATTGGCGTGTCGATCGAGCGCGGCGAGTCCCGCCTCCGGACCGTCCACCTCCGCGAGGGCGTCGATCCAGAGGAGGAAGACCGCCGGGTCGCGGAGAGTCCGCACTTCCTCGATTCCGAGCGCGTCGAGGATGACCCCGGTGCTGCCGCCATCGAGGAGCTCCCGCATCGCGCGGGCCACGGGGAGGACGGCGCTCGCCACCTCCCAGCGCTCCCGCCGGTCCTCCGGCTGGAGCCGGGGCTCGGCCCGGAGCGCGGCGCCGTAGGCGGGGAGGACGACCGCCGGGGCCGCTCCCCCCTCCGCGCCGTGATGCGCCTCCTCCAGCCGCGCCTCACGGCCACCGGCGAAGGTCCTCGCGTAGAAGTCGGCCACGGTGGTCTCCACCCCGAGGGAGGGACCGGGGCCCCCGGCCCAGAGGCAGAGGCGGGAGCGCTCTCCCGCGCGCTCTCCCGCGAGGCCCCATCCGACGACCGTGCCCTCCGTGAGGAGGACTCCGCCCGCTCTCAGGTCCTGGCCGATCTCCGCCGTGAGGAAGAGCCCCTCCTGCCTCAGCTCGCTGGGGGTCGCGAGCGGCTCGGTTCGATTGCCGGAGAAGGAGACGAAGGTGATCTCCTCCGACTCCTGCCAGGCATCGAGGGGCGGGGCGCGATCGAGGTCGGGGGTGTCGATCCGCCAGAGTCCGACTTCCTCGCCGGGGGCCCAGATCCCATCGAGGACCTCCGTCTCCCCGCCGAGCCCGGGGCGGAAGACCCAGCGGGTCGCTCCGAGGGCCTCTCGCCGGGGCACCGCGATCCACCCGCCGCGGGTCGCCCCCACCGCGACCCGGCCGAGCACGTTGCCCTGCGCCCCCTCGAACTGGAGCCAGCCCGCGATGATGCGCGAGGAGGAGCCTCCGGTGCCCTGCAGGAGCAGCTCCTCGACGGGCGGCGGCGGGGAGGGTTGGGGGCGTTCGGGGGGGGTCTCGGGAGGAGAGGGGCGGGGCTCACGGAGC
>JAFMMO010000298.1 GCA_017859655.1 Pseudomonadota bacterium
TGGCTCGTCGTCCTCCTCGGATCGGCGCTGGGCGCGTGGGTCTCCTTCACGGAGGGCCCTTCCCCCGTATGGCTCGCCATCTACACGGGGAACGCCGGGATCGGCCTCGTCGCGCTCCTTCGTCAGCTCCGCGCCTAGGGAGGTCCGGCGGACCCCGAGTCCGATGGAGAACTCCGCTGAGTCCCCGAGGGGCTGGGGAGGGAGCACCGGTGGCCCTGTGGAAGGGTTCTCCGTACCATTGAGGGGGGATCGCCCGAGGATCCCCACGCCCCTCCCGTCGCGCGGGAGTCGACGCGGGTCGAAGCGCGGAGCGTGAAGTCGGTCGATCGGTCGCCCATCACCCGAAGGAGCCCCGTGCAGGACCAGCTGCGACAGGTCGTTCGACGCGCGGTCGCCCGACTGCGCCTGCTGCACCTCTATCGAGGTGCCAGCCGCGGACTCGTGCTCGGGCTCGCCACGGCGCTCCTCTGGGTCGTCGCCCAGCGCCTCTTCGGTCTCCCCGGCTCCCTCCCGATGGTCCTCCCCGGAGTGGTCCTCTCTGGCGTCGGCCTCGGCGCGCTCACGGCGGCCCTCCAGCGGCGGTGGAGCGCGCTCGCGGCGCTGCTCCGCGTCGAGCAGCATCACCAGCTGAAGCAGCGCCTCTCGACAATGCACCTCCTCGAGGGAGAGGGCGCGAGCGAGTCTCCCGAGCTCGTCCGGCTCCTCCTCGCCGACGGTGAAGCGTACGCCTCCCGAGTCGATGTCGGCCGCGCGATCCCACTCGAGCGGCCGCGCAGCCTGCGACTCGCCGGGGGCCTCTCTCTCCTCCTCTTCATCGTCGTCGCGCTCCTGCCCTCGCTCGACCTCCTCGATCGGGAAGCGGAGCGCCAGGCCGAGGTGCGCGAGAGGGGTCGCATCGAGCGGGAGGACGAGCGGCTCCGGGAGCGAGCCGCCGAGATGGCGACCCTCGCGGAGGCGCAGCAGATCAGCGAGCAGACCCGGGAGCTCCTCTCCGACCTCGCCCGGCCGCGCGTCGTGCCGAAGGAGAGCGCGCCCCGAGAGGCGGTGCGCCGCCCGCTCGCCGAGCTGGAGGAGCTGCGCGAGCGGGCGGAGCTCCTCAAGGAGGGGGATCTCCTCCGCGGAGTCGAGGAGCAGGTGCGCGCGCTCCAGGGGATCGACCAGCGAATGGAGACCGAGTTCGGGCGCCGGGCGGAGCAGGCTCTCTCCGACGGGAGCCCCCAGCGCGCGGCCGAGGCGCTGCGGAAGATGGCGGAGTCCCTCCGCGGTGCGGCGGGGGAGGAGCGCGAGCAGCTCTCCCGGGACCTCGCGAAGCTCTCGTCATCCCTCGGGAGTCACTTCCCCGAGCTCTCGAAGGGGGTGGGGGATGCGCTCTCGCGTCTTCGCTCGGGGGATGGGGCCGAGGCGAGCGGAAAGCTCGGCGAGAGCGCGGACCAGCTGCAGCGCCTCGCGCGGCTGATGCGGGAGAGCAAGCTCCTCGACTCCATCGAGGCCGAGATCGAGTTCACTCAGGATGAGCTCGCGCAGCTCCCCCGGGAGTGGAAGTCGGGACCCCCTCCGAAGATCTGCCCCGACTGCCTGGCGGGGACCTGCCAGGCGCGCTCCGGCGGCACCTGAAGCGGCGACTCCGATGGGCAAGGTCTTGTCCACACACGAATGCGCGGGTCGCCCGCGGCCGAGGCGGCGGGTGGCGGAGAGGGCGTCGGGTTCAGCGGCGCCCCCGGTGCGGGCGCCGGCTCCGGTGCGGGTCCGCGGGGACGAGGGGGCGGCACCCCCCCGGAGTCCGCGCCCGGGGAGACCGAGACCGAGCTGCAGACCCTGACCGGGCGGAAGCATCAGGGAGAGATGATCGGCAGCTTCCTCGAGAAGGGCGAGGCCCCGGCCGGCGAGTCGAGCGTGGAGCTCGCGGAGACGGTTCGATCGAGCCAGCGGCTCGCCGAGGAGAGCCTCGAGCGGGAGCGTATCCCGGCCGAGCTTCGGAAGGTCGCGCGCGAGTACTTCGAGAAGTTGAACGAGCGGGTCCAGGGGGACTGAGCCCGCGCCTTGATCGCCGCTGAAGAGTCGAAGCCGCAGCCTGGCGCCGCAGTGTTGTCGCCGCAGTGTCGTCGCCGCGCCTTCGGGGCCGCGCAGAGGGGGATCGGGAGCTGTGCCCGCGCGCCGGGCCGGCCTCCCGGGTGGAGGGGGCAGACCTCGATGCGATCCGCGGGTCGGGCGAAGCTGCAGCGGTTCCGGGGTCCGTCGACGCTCCTTGGCGCGCTGCTCCTGAACATCGCCGTCGGGTGCACCTCCGACGATGGCACCTCTCCCCTGCCCGACCCTCTCGTCCTCGGTGGGCCGGGGAAAGGGATCGGCAGCTTCCATCAGCCCCGCGCGATCACCCTCCTCTCCGACGGCACCGCGGTCGTCATCGACCGGAGCGGACGCCTCCAGACCTTCGACCCCGACGGGCGCTTCCGGACGAGCTGGCGCATGCCGGAGATCGAGGAGGGGCAGCCGATCGACTGCGCCGCAACCCCGTGGGGGACGATCCTGGTCGGAGACACCCACTACGCCCGCCTCATCGAGTTCACCCCCGACGGACGTGAGCTGCGTCGATTCGGAGAGGACCTCGATCTCGAGATCGTGCGCGGCGTGGCGGTCGGTCGCGATGGGACGATCTTCGTCGCGGACTACGGCGAGCGGGACCGGATCCACCGCTTCGAGCGCGACGGTCGCTACCTCGGCTTCTTCGGGCGTCGGGGGGACGGCGAGGGCGAGCTGCTTCGCCCCGAAGGACTCGCCGTCGGAGAGGATGGCGATCTCTATGTCGTCGACTGCGGGCATCACCGGGTGCTGCGCTTCCGGGCGGATGGGACCTTCGTCGCGTCCTTCGGCGGGATCGGGGAGCAGGAGGGATCGTTCCTCCTCCCAATGGACATCACCGCCGCGCCGGATGGCTCCCTGTATGTCGTCGACTTCCAGGGGAACCGGGTCCAACGCTTCACCTCGGACGGGAGGTTCCTCGGCGCCTGCGGCGGCCCCGGGACCGGCAGCGGCCGCCTTGCGACCCCTCGCGGGGTCGAGGTGCGGGCCGAGCGTGAGGGCCATCGCGTGGTCGTCGCGGACACGAACAACCATCGGATCCAGAGCTTCATCTGGCCCGACACCGGGGGCGGGGAGGCCGGCGGATGATCTTCGGCGTTCCCCTGAC
>JAFMMO010000299.1 GCA_017859655.1 Pseudomonadota bacterium
CCGCTTCCGGTTCGCGGGACTGCCGGGGGGGGTCTACCTCCTCTCCTACCATCCGGAGGGCCGGGGCCCCGCCTCGGCGCTGGTCGAGGTCGAGCTCCCCCCCGACGGGCTCCGCGTGATCGATCTCCACGTGGCACCCTGAAGCGGACACCCGCCTCTCCGTCGACCTTTTCGGAACCTCTTTCCGAGGAGGCGCGGCTCGACGGCACCTCTCCCGTGACCCTCGATTTGTCGGATCCACCGGGTTCGGCGATACTTCATCGGCGCCGCCGGGCTCTCCCGGCGTCGTGACGGCGCGATCCCGCAAGGGGCCTCGCCCGGCTCTCCCCGAGAACCCGGAACGGCATCGACCCCGTCGATGACGGCCCACCCAGAGCGCGCGGTTCACCGCGCGGGAATGGACCACCCAGACATGCGACAGCGATCCTCGAACCTCCGTGCCGCGGTCCTCGCAGCGGTCGTCGGTCTCCTCTTCGGCGGTCCCTCGGCCCTCCTGATGGCCCAGGACGGCTCCGGCACCTCCGTCGTCTCCAGCAAGCCCGGGATCCCCGTGGTCACGGACGAGCTCAAGGAGAAGGGGACGGAGGAGGAGCTCTCGAAGACGCTCGGCGCCATGCTCGCCCTGATGCCCGAGAACCTCCGCAAGCCGGAGAACATGACGGTGGATGAGCTTGGGCAGCTCGTCGACTCCGCCATCCTGCTCCACCAGGTCTACGAGACCCGCTTCCCGAACGGGGCGGGACGCGCGAGCTGGCTCCCCGGGATCGCCCGCCTCTACGTGGTGAACAACACGCGCTACTTCGTCGCCCTCTCGGCGGCCTTCAAGGAGCAGACCGGACGGAGCATGACCCCCGAGGAAGCCAAGGCGCAGCGGTCCGCCTACTGGGACCGGGTCATCGCCCTGATCTCCGAGGCGCTCGAGGGTGATCAGGAGCCGGGCCCCGGCAACGAGGCGCTCCTCGCCACGAAGGGCCAGGCCGCCTGGTTCGCCCAGCTCTACGGTCGGGCGATCGAGACCTACGAGCTGCTGCTCGGCCGCTACCCCGAGAGCGATCGCCGATCGGAGTACCTGCTCGCCTTCCTGAACGCGCATCTCTCGGCGCGCGACTACGGGACCGCGGTGAAGCTGTGCGATCAGTTCCTCGCGGAGTTCCCGCGCAACGACCTCGCCCCCCATGTCTATCAGCTGAAGGCGAAGGGGCTCCTCGAGGCCGGGCGCGCGCAGAGTGTCCTCGACTGGTGGATCGAGTGCCTGCCCACCCTCGAGGCCGCGGCGCAGGGCCGCGCCATCGAGGTCGGGGATGGGTCCTTCACCTTCAGCGGAGAGCCGCGGAAGGCGTTCCGCCGCTACGCGGACGAGGGCTACTTCATGCTCGGGTTCCTCCGGGGGTACCTCGGGGATCTCGAGGGGGCGCGCGTCGCGTTCGAGGACGCGCTCGTGAAGCTGAACGAGCTGCAGGAGCAGGGCAAGCTCGACCCGCGCTCCCAGGTCTTCCGCGGGCGCACCGACAAGGTGAACATCGCGTACCTGACCCTCGTCGGAGAAGAGAGCCCGCAGTTCGATCTGGGGGAGTGGATCGATGGCGTCCCGCACGACACCGCTTCGGAGAACGGGAACGTGCAGATCCTCGCCTTCCTCCCGTACGAGAACCCTCGCTACTACGACTTCCTCCAGTTCCTTCAGCAGCTCTACACCCAGCACTGGACCGATGGGCTCCGGGTGACGTGGGTGGCGGATCCGAAGGGATTCAACGACACGTCCTCCCAGGTCGGGCGCGTCGCGACCCAGCGAACGAACCTCGGCCTCGGCTACCCGACCGGCCTCGAGACCCAGCGGGGGTGGCCGAACTTCCAGAAGTTCCAGGCCTCGGTCGGCGGCGGCACGCTGATCGTGGTCGACCGCTCCGGCAAGGTGGTCTGGTACAAGATGGACCCGACCTATCGGGACGAAAACCTCGTCAAGGGGATCGTCGGGAAGCTGCTCGCCGAGAAGCCCTGAGCCCCGCGCGATTCACGGTCCGAGAGCGGGAGGGGGAGCGGGGCGGAGGCCCGGCTCCCCCTCCCGCGCATCCGGGGGATCGTTGGGGC
The DNA here is from genome assembly GCA_017859655.1 of Pseudomonadota bacterium. Lineage (GTDB taxonomy): Bacteria > Planctomycetota > UBA8108 > UBA1146 > UBA1146 > JAFMMO01. The sequence goes on from JAFMMO010000299.1 coordinate 2,089, forward strand.
GGCGACTCGTCGCATCGGCTATGCTGACAGGGGCTTGGGGTGCGCGTCGCTCCCTCCTGTCCGGTGACCGGTCGCTTCCGGTCTCCTCGACGCCTCGGTGAAGGAGTCTCGTCGTCATGGCATTGATTCGCTCCGGTGCCCGAATCCTCTCCCCCCGCCTCGTCGGGCCGGTGCTCCTCACCCTGCTGGCCCTGCTGCTCCTCGTCACGCCCTTCTCGGCGAGCGCGGCGGACGAACCCCCGGCGGGTCCGTCCCCGACCGAGGTGAAGAAGAAGCTGCTCCAGGCGATCCAGTCCGGCGACGATGCCGCGCTGGTGCAGGTCCTGCGGAAGGCGGGGTCGATCCCGGGGCGTCAGATGACGAACATGCTCCTCGCCACGGCACGGAAGCTGCCCGGTGACTTCGAGGACTCCTACTGGCTCATCCTGGATGGCGTCGCGGGCTTCCAGCACGGGGGCGCGTTCACCGAGATGGGCGAGTACATCACACGCAACAAGCGGGAGCCGATCTCCCGCGACCTGATGAACGCCCTGCGCAAGAGCGAGTCGAAGTATCTCGGCCGCGTCATCCGGCGGATCCTCGAGCGAGGCACCCTCGACATGCAGATGATGGCGGTGGACCTCGCCCCGAACGCCAAGGTGCGTCGCACCGTGGACATCCTGATGCCGTACCTCGAGCAGGAGTACGCCAAGGAGAACGACGGCAGGAATCCGCCGACCCTGCTCAAGAAGCGGCTGATCATGGCGCTGGAGGCGCTGACCCTGCAGAGGTTCGGGGACGGCGTCCTCAACTGGGTCGGTTGGTGGAACATCAACCGGGAGAAGGGGCTGCGTGTTCTCCGGCACGAGGCGGAGAACGACGACTCGATGACATCGGTGGGGCCGGCGCTCGACCCCGTCCGGGCTCGCGAGATGATCGGTCTCGAGGAGATGGAGCCGGGGACGGTCCTCGTCATCAAGGGACCGATCTCGAAGCGTGGCACGGACATCAACTACGACCACATCGAGCACGTGCTCGAGAGCCTGCGCATTCAGCATGACGTCGTCGAGAAGGGACGGGTGGAGGAGAGCGACTTCCGGCTCGACGCCTACGAGGCA
>JAFMMO010000300.1 GCA_017859655.1 Pseudomonadota bacterium
GCGGAGATCCTCCTCCAGGTCCGCGCCGCGGGCGCCGCGACCGAGGGAGGCGCGGCCGACCTCGCGACCCTGCGCGCGGGCCAGATCGTCATCGCGGCGACCGATCCTCTCGGCGGCGCGGAGGCGGCCCGCGGCTACGCCGAGAAGGGAGTCACCCTCTTCGGGATGGAGCTGGTGCCGCGGATCACGCGCGCCCAGAGCATGGACATCCTGAGCTCCCAGGCGATGGTCGCGGGGTACAAGGCGGTCCTGATGGCCGCGAACGAGTGCCCGCGCCTCTTCTCGATGGAGATGACGGCGGCGGGCACCCTGAGCCCCGCCAAGGTCTTCGTCATCGGGGCCGGGGTCGCCGGCCTCAAGGCGATCGCCACCGCCAAGCGACTCGGGGCGGTGGTCTACGCCTACGATGTCCGCGCCGCCGTGAAGGAGCAGATCGAGTCCCTCGGAGGCAAGTTCGTCACCGTCGAGGCGGAGGCGGGCGAGGCCGAGGACAAGGGGGGCTACGCGAAGGAGATGACCGAGGAGTTCTACCAGCGTCAGCGCGCCCGCATGGCCGAGGTCGCCGCCGACTGCGCCGCGGTGATCACCACGGCCGCGATCCCCGGTCGCCAGAGCCCGCTCCTCCTGACGGCCGATGGCGTCCGAGGAATGTCCCCGGGGAGCTGCGTCGTCGACCTCGCGGCGGAGCGCGGCGGGAACTGCGAGCTCTCCCGACCGGACGACCGCGTCGTCGAGGGGGGGGTCGTCATCCTCGGTCCGACGAACCTCCCCTCCTCCATGGCCGCGCACGCGAGCCAGATGTACGGCAAGAACCTCGTCACCTTCCTCGCCCTCCTCTTCGACAAGGAGGGGGCGCTGCAGCTCGACGTCGACGATGCGGTCGTCCGCGAGACGATGGTCACCCGCGGCGGCGAGGTCGTGAACGAGCGCGTCCGCTCGATCCTCGGCCTCGCCACGGACGTCAACTGATCGGAGGACCCTTGGAGCTCTTCGGCTGCTTCTTCGTCGCCGCCGCGGACGGGGGGACATCCCTCATCGCGCTGCTGACGATCTTCATGCTGGCGGTCTTCGTCGGCTTCGAGCTGATCACCAAGGTCCCCCCGACCTTGCACACCCCGCTGATGTCGGGCTCGAACGCGATCTCCGGGATCGCGATCGTCGGGGCCCTCCTGTCGGTCGTCGCGCTCGGCGGTGAGGGCGAGCACGCCGGGATGGCCCGGTGGCTCGGATTCTTCGCCCTCGTGTTCGCGACGATCAACGTGGTCGGCGGCTTCCTCGTCACCCACCGCATGCTCGCGATGTTCCGGAGCAAGAAATGAACGCCCTCCTGATCCTCCCCCTCGCGCAGGCGGCGAGCGGAGAGACGACGAGCGGATCGCTCCTCAGCGCCCAGGGGGCGGACCTGCTCTATCTCATCGCCTCGATCTTCTTCATCCTCGGGATCAAGGGGCTCACGCATCCGCGCACCGCGGTCCGCGGCAACGCCTTCGGCGCGATCGGCATGCTCATCGCCGTCGCCGCGACCGTCGCGGGCCCCGCCCTGAGCGGCCACGCCTTCGACTTCACGATGATCGCGGCGGGGATCGCCATCGGCGCCGTCCTCGGCGCCCTCACCGCGCTCAAGGTCGAGATGACCGGCATGCCCCAGCTCGTCGCGGTCTTCAACGGCTTCGGCGGCATCGCGTCCGCGCTGGTCGCGGGCGGCGCCTTCCTCCTCGCCATCGGGACCGAGACCTCCCTGCAGGGGGACATCGCGACCGCCGCCTCCGGCCTCATCGGGGCGCTCACCTTCACCGGCTCGATCGTCGCGTTCTTCAAGCTCCTCGACCTCCGCTCCCTGCGGAAGATCCCCGGCGCGATCCCCGGCCAGAAGGTCCTGAACGGCCTCCTCCTCCTCGGCGCGCTCTGGTTCGGGGTTCAGCTCGTGCAGGACTCGAGCCAGGTCTCCACCTACTACGCGATCTGCGCGATCGCCGCCGTCCTCGGCATCACCCTGACCACCCCGATCGGCGGCGCCGACATGCCGGTGGTCATCGCGCTCCTCAACAGCTACTCGGGGCTCGCGGCGGCCGCGACCGGCTTCGTCATCGACAACAACGTCCTCATCGTCTCCGGCTCCCTCGTCGGTGCATCGGGCGTGATCCTCACCGCGATCATGTGCAAGGCGATGAACCGCTCCCTGACGAATGTCATCTTCGGGTCCCTCGGCCCCTCCGCGGACGGTCCCAGCGCGGACGATGTCTACGGCGGCAAGGTGAAGGGCGCCTCCCCCGACGAGGTCGCCATGCTCTTCGATGGCGCCCAGCGGGTGGTCGTCGTCCCCGGCTACGGGATGGCGGTCGCCCAGGCCCAGCACACCGTCCGCGACCTCGCGAACCTCCTCGAGGCCCGGGACATCGAGGTGGAGTTCGCGATCCACCCCGTGGCGGGGCGGATGCCGGGGCACATGAACGTGCTCCTCGCGGAGGCGGACATCGACTACGACAAGCTGAAGGAGATGGACGAGATCAACCCGACCTTCGAGACGGTCGATGTCGCCCTCGTCATCGGCGCGAACGATGTCGTGAACCCGGTCGCCCGCACCGACCCCCAGAGCCCCATCGCCGGGATGCCCGTCCTCGATGTCGACAAGGCGCGGACCGTGGTCGTCGTGAAGCGCTCCCTGAGTCCGGGCTTCGCCGGCATCCCGAACCCCCTCTTCGCCATGGACAACACCTACATGATGTTCGGAGACGGCAAGAAGGCGCTCATCGAGCTGATCGGGGTCCTGAAGGAGGAGTGAGCCTCGTCCCCGATCACTCCTCGTCCAGCTGAGAGAACGGGGGAGGCGCGGGCCCATGGGCCCGCGCCTCCCCCGTCTCCATGCCGGAGACGCTCCCGCCCTCTCAGGCCATCCCGTAGAGGGAGCCGGTGTGAACCGGGACCCCGAGGGACTTCAGGTAGAAGAAGAGCTGCGCCTTGTGCTGCTCGAGATGGACCACGCAGAAGTGCAGCTGCACCCCGAGGGGCGCGGGCCGAGGATCCCACGGCGCCGTCACCTGACGCGCCGCGAGGTCGCCCTCCCCCGCCTCGGCGATCATCGCGAGGGCGAGCGCCTCGTCCGCCGCGAGGGCCTCGAGCACCGCCTCGACCCCGCTCGCGGCGGGCATGCGGTCCGCCGAGGGCA
>JAFMMO010000301.1 GCA_017859655.1 Pseudomonadota bacterium
GGGGGAGCGATCACCTGACCGATGAAGCCGCGGGGGCCCTGCCGGAGGAGGGAGGCGAGGAAGCACGCGGAGAGAAGGAGGAGCGCCGCGCCGGGCAACCAGCCGTGGTCGTGCCCTCCGGAGGCGGGCGAGTTCCCCGAACCAACGGCGCCGTGATCATGAGCACCGTGATCATGAGCGCCATGATCATGAGCATGGTCGTGGTCATGGTCGGCGTGGGGCTCGTGGTGCCCATCGTCATGGGAGCCCTCGATCGGGTGGCGGTCGAAGTGCGTCTCCACGGGCCCGATCGCCGCGTCGACGGTGTACCCGATGCCGATCGCCCCGATCGCCATCACCACGGCGAAGAGCAGGGCGAAGCGACGGCCGTGGAGCTGGGAGAGGATCCCGAAGGTCGTGACGTTCGTCGCGGGACCGGTGAGCAGGAACGCGAGGGCCGCCCCGGGGGAGATCCCCTGGGCGACGAGGACCGCGGCGATGGGGGTCGCCCCGGAGGCGCAGACATAGATCGGCATCCCGAGCAGGGCGAAGATCGGGACCTCGAGGTGCGGGGGCAGGCCCTCGAGCCACTCCCCGCCGAGGATCGGCCACGCGATCGCGGCGATGGCGAGGCCGAGGATGATCCAGGGCGCCGTGTCGTCCACGAGCTCGACGAAGCCGGAGTGCAAGCCCTCGCGGAGGCGATGCAGGGGGGGGCCCTCGATGCGGGGGGGCGCGCTCCCCTCCGCGGCGCCGGACGCGGTCCGGCGCGCCAGCCCCCCGAGCCACCAGCCGACGGCGAGCGCGAGCACCGCGGCGGCGATCACCCGGGCGAGAGCGAAGGGGCCGTCGAGGAGCTGCACGGAGAGGAAGACGGCGTCCAGGCCGAGCTCGGGGGCGGCGATGAGGAGGGCCACGGCCGCGGTCGCCGGCACTCCCTTGTCGATGAGCCCCTTGTAGATCGGGAGGACCCCGCAGGAGCAGATGGGGATCGGCAGGGCGAAGAGAACGCCCCGACCGGCGGAGCTGAAGCCTCCGCCGCGGCCGAGCCAGCCCACCGTGGCGGCGGGGAGGAAGGCGAAGACGAGTCCCGCCGCGAGATAGGCGAGCACCAGCGCGGGCGCGCTCTCGAGCGCCAGCTCCCCGAAGACTCGGAAGAACCCACCCCCTTCGTGGGCGTGGGCGTGGCCGGCGTGAGGACCGGGGTGCCCGTGTCCGAGGGAGAGGAGGACCACGACGACGCCGAGGACGGCGCCGAGGGTCCCGGCGAACCGGCCGGTCCGATCGTACAGGTTGACCACGGGGCCGTGCACATGGACGAGCACATGGAGGAGGGAGCCGGCGACGAGGGCGGAGAAGAGCCCCACCCCGCGGCTGCCGAGGGTGGTGATCCACGCTTCCCCGGCGTAGTACCCCCCGAGAGTCGCCGCGGAGATCCCGACGAGGACCGCGGTGGCGGCGAGGCGTCCGTAGGCCGGGCGGACCAGCCACCAGACCGCGAGGCCGACCGGCAGGCGGTGGAGGATCACGGCGAGGAGGAGCCCGGGCGCCTCCCTGCCGCCGGAGATGGCGGCGCCGTCCATCAGCGCGTGGGAGGCCACGCCGATCATCCCGAGGATGAGGGCGAGGGCGTGGGCCCGCGCCGCTCCGCGCGACTTCAGCCGCTCGAAGGCGGTCGGGACGAAGAGCCCCGCGAGCGCGAGGGGCACGGTCCAGAGCCCCGCCTGCTCGAGCGCGTGGGGCAGGATGTCGAGGCAGACGAGCCCGCCCACCGCGAAGAGGGTGAAGCCGTCGAGGATCGCGAGGAGGATCGGCTGCCGACGCGCCGCCCACAGGAGGAGCGGGCCGAGGAGCAGCAGGGCGATGCTGACGAGCAGCGCGGTCATCGAGGAGACTCCATTCGTTCGCGCGGAGGCGGAAGGATCCACGATCCCGGGGTCGGGGTCGATCCCTGCTCGCGGATTCGGGCGGGAGTCCTCCGTTCGGTCCGATTCCCTGCCCCTCTCCGGCAGGAGGGGCTAGGCTCCTGCCAAGCCCCGTTCCGGGGCGAGTCCGCGGGAGGAGAGGAGAGCCGTGCCGGAGGAGCGCCTGATCGAGCTGGCCCTCGTCGTCGTCCTCGGGATCGGGGCGAAGTGGCTCGCGTGGCGCCTGCACCTCCCGTCGATCCTGCTCCTGCTCCTCTTCGGCTTCGCGGTCGGGCCCGGCCTCGGCTGGGTCGACCCGGACCGCATCTTCGGGGACACCCTCCCTCCCCTGGTCGCCCTCTTCGTCGCGATCATCCTCTTCGAGGGGGGGCTCTCCCTCTGCTTCTCCGAGCTCCCCGCGGTCTGGCGGCCGGTGCGCAGCCTGATCGTGGTCGGTGCGGCGATCACCTGGATCCTCGCCGGGGTCGCGGCCCATCTCCTCTTCGGGTTCGACCTGATGATCGCCGCCCTCGTCGGGGCGATCTTCACCGTCACCGGCCCCACGGTGATTCTCCCTCTCCTCCAGCATGTTCGGCCTCGGGGGAGCGTCGGGGGGATCCTGAAGTGGGAGGGGATCGTCATCGACCCGGTGGGAGCGATGCTCGCGGTGCTCGTCTTCCAGGTGATGAGCCAGTGGCACGGGGATGGGGGGAGCGGCCTGGCGGTCTCCCTCATCGTGGTGGCGAAGACGGTCGGCTACGGCGGAGCGCTCGGCTGGCTCGGGGCGAAGGTGCTCCTCGCCCTGATGGGGCGGTACTGGGTCCCGGACTTCCTCCAGGCGCCGGTCACCCTGATGTTCGTCGTCGCGGCGTTCACCGCCGCGAACGCCCTCCAGAAGGAGGCGGGGCTCCTGGCGGTGACCCTGATGGGGGTCTTCCTCGCCAATCAGGACCGGGTCAACATCCGCTCGATCGTGCACTTCAAGGAGAACCTCAACGTCCTTCTGATCTCCGGGCTCTTCATCCTTCTCGCGGCGGGGCTGGACCGGAGCGCGCTCGGGGCGATCGACCATCGCCATCACCTCTTCCTCGCCCTCCTGATCCTCGTCGTGCGCCCCCTCTCGGTGCTCGCCTCGACCATCCGGTCGGGGCTCACCCTGAGGGAGCGGGCCTACCTCTGCTGCATGGCGCCCCGCGGGATCGTGGCGGCGGCGGTGGCCTCGGTGTTCAGCTACGAGGTCTCCCACTTCGACTACCCCCCGGCGCAGGTCG
>JAFMMO010000302.1 GCA_017859655.1 Pseudomonadota bacterium
CATCGATCTGCTCGAGGACCCCGTTCATCGCGCCGACGAGCTCGTCCATCTGATCGACGACAGACTCGTGGTTCCGGGCCACATCGACGGTGACGGGACCGGCGGAGAGACCCCGCGCGGTGACCGTCATCCCCTGAATCAGGTCGGTGTAGGTGTTGGAGGAGCTGCGAATCATGATCGCGGAGGAGCCCGGACCGTCCTCTCCGTAGAAGAGGATCCCGTCCTGGGCCTCCGAGGTCCGCTGGAAGTTCAGGGCCGTGCTCCCGGTCGCGCCGATCTGGAGTCGCGACGCCTGCCCCGAGCCCCGCCCCACGACCGAGAGGCGGAAGGGAGAGCCGGCGGAGCCGTCGTTGAGGATGCTGGCGGTCAGCCCCATCCCGAGGCCGTCGATCTTCTCCCGCACATCTTCGAGGGTGTCGGTCGCCTCGATCGTCAGCGTCCTCTCGAAGCTCCCATCGATCGTCCCCGGGGCGGCGGGAGCGCCGGTCCCGAGGATCCCGAGATCCCGGGCGGTGGTCCCCCCGTCGACCTCCTCGATGCGGAGGGGCTGAGACCCGCTGGCGGACTGCAGGATGAGGCCGTTCCCGGTCGCGTTCACCCCGATGGTGATGTCGCTCCCGGCGCTGGAGGCCGCTCCCTCGATGTCGCGGATCACGTCCGCGATCGTCTCCTCCTGTCCGAGGTCGACCGTGAAGGAGATGCCGTTGGAGTCGATGAGCCGGATGCGGCCTGCGGCGACCCCCGCTCCCCCGTTCAGGGACTGGAGACGCGTGTTCTCGTCGACATAGCGAGGGTCGAGGTCGCCCCCCTCGAGCTCCGGTCCGGTGACGGAGCCGAGGAGCCCGAGCCCGCTCGCCGTGTCCCCGCCGCCGACCTCGGAGACCTGGAGGGCGCCGCTCCCGCCGGAGGTGTCGATCAGGGACAGGCCGTTCCCCTGCCGGTTGATCCCCGCCGCGACCGCGGCCCCGGAGGTCTCGATCGCCCGGATCACCTCCTGGAGGGTCTGCGCGCCGGAGAGGTCGACGGTCGTGGTCACTCCGGCACGATCGGTGATCTCGATCGAGCCCGCCGTCACTCCCGCCCCCCCGTTGAGGTTCGACAGGAGGCGGTCGTTCAGTCCCGCGAGGACGGTGCCCCCGACGATCGACCCGGAGGTCGCGCTCCCCGCGAGCCCGAGGTCGGTCGCGGCGCGGGAGGTGCCGAGGTCCTCGATGGTCAGGGGGCCCGCGCCCGGGCCTCCGTCGGTGAGCACGAGGCTCCCTCCCGAGGCACCGACCGAGAGGACGAGAGCGGGGTCGAGGGCGGAGAACGCCTCGATGAGACCCTGCACCGTGGTCACTCCTTCGAGGTCGAGCGTCTGGACCGTCCCATCCCGGCGGGTGATCTGGAGATCGTCTCCCGGGGCGCGCCGGATGCCGAGGCCGTCACGCAGGGCATCGAGGTTCGTGGCGGGGTCGAGGACGAGGACGTCCCCCCCGGTCAGGATCGCTCCCGACGCCGTCCCCAGAATCCCGAGGTCGAGGGCGGTGGTCCGCCCCTCGACATCCTCGACGGTCAGGAGTCCGCCGCCGCCGGAGGTGTCCTCGAGGGCGATCCCACGCCCGCTGTCGGAGATCCGGGCACTCACCTGGACTCCGGCGTCCTCGATCGCGCGGATCACGTCATCGACATCGATCGCGGCGGAGAGGTCGACCAGGGCGGTGGCTCCTGCCGCATCGGTGATGCGGATCGTCCCCCGGGAGACCCCGAGCCCGCCGTTGAGGCGCTCGAGGTCGGTGGAGCCATCGACGAAGCCCCCCTGCTCGAAGCTGAGGGTCCCGGCCCCGACGAGGGAGGAGCCGCTGGCGAATCCGGTCGAGGTGAACTGGCTCGCCCGGGCCATCTGCGCCACCCGGAAGCTGTAGCTCCCCGGCGGCGTTCCCGCGCCGGCGGAGACGGTCAGGAGATCGGAGTTCGAGGACTGGGCGCTGACCGCGGAGAAGAAGTCCGGGCTGGAGAGGCGGTTCGTCGAGACCTGCAGGGCGAGGAGTCGCGCCGAGAGATCGAGGTAGGCGGCGCGCTTGTTCGTCGCCTGCTCCACCTGGCGCTGGATGATGGAGATCGGGCGCCGCTCGATGTTGAGGATCTGGTTGATCAGCGATGTGGTGTCGAAGCCGGACACGAGCCCGTCGATGCTGAACATCAGCTGCCTCCCAAGCGGTCGAGGAGCGGCGCCGGAGGCGGGTCCCCCGGAAGCGAGGCGAGCCGCCTCCGCTCCCGTCGGTCGTCCCGACGCGGCGTGGCGGTTCGCGGAGCCCCTCCCCGCCCGCCCTAGGCGTGCTCGTCGAGGAGGAGGCCGGACAGGGCCCGGAGGTGATCGCGGATCTCGAGGACCCGCTCCCCGGGAATGCTCCTGATCACTTCATCGGTTCGTGAGTCGACGACCTGAACCTGCAATTCCCCGTCCCCCACCTCGAAGTGGATGCGGGAGGAGCTGCGGAGGAGGTCGTTCAGGCGCTCGGTGGCGGCGAGGAGCGCGGCGGGCTCCACCGCGCGCGCGGATTCCGGCGGGAGCACCGTGGGGGCGGGAGCGACATCCGAAGCATGCCGCTGGCTGTTCGAAGGGTCGGAGGGCTGGGGACGGCGGGGGTCGGCGGCGGGAGAGCCCGGGATCGGGCCGATCGGCTGGGTGTCGGTCATGGTGAGCCTCCCTGAGGAGAGACCGCCCCGGGCATCCGTGCCCGGGGCGGTGATCGATCATGCGATGGTCGGCGCGGCGCGCCCTAGCCGAGGAGGCTGAGGACGGACTGGCTGATCAGGTTCGACTGGGCGAGGACCGCGATCCCGGACTGGTAGAGGATCTGGTTCCGCGTGAAGTCGGCGGACTCGCGGGCGAAGTCGAGGTCGCGAATGGCGGACTCGCTCGCCGTGAGGTTCTCGATGGCGACGTTCAGCGAGTTGAGGTTCGTGTCGATCGTCTGCGACTGGAACGCACCCAGGTACGCGCGGTGATCGGAGATCTCGCTGATCGCCTCATCCACGATCCGAAGCGCGTTCGCCGCGTTCGTGGAGAGGTCGTTCGAGGAGCCGGACATCAGCGAGGAGAGGAAGCCACCAACGGTGAGGCTCTGCCCGCCCTGGCCGGTGACGGTGCGGGCCACGGATCCGAGCA
>JAFMMO010000303.1 GCA_017859655.1 Pseudomonadota bacterium
GGATCACCTCCCCGCACCATCCTCCCGAATCATGGCCCTGTAGCTCAGTGGATAGAGCACTAGCCTCCGGAGCTAGGTGTCGTACGTTCGAATCGTACCAGGGTCACCAGAGTCCCGAGGGTCCACCGGACCCTCGGGTTTTTTCGTGCCCCGCGATCGGGGCCGGCGCCTCGCCCCGAGGTCCCCCCGAAGCCCTCGCCCACCCTTCCGCGCAGAGTCCGCCCGACACGCGGGCCGCCGGCCTCCGCGACTCTCCGGGCAGGAAGGGAGCGAGCCCACTCCCGATCAACGGGAGCGGGCTCGCTCGCGGGTGACCCCTGCGGTCGGTGCGATCGCTCAGGTGACCTCGAGATCCTCCTCGAGGAGGTCGTCGATCACGTAGGTGCCGGATCGCTGGTCCCGATGCAGGTTGATGAGCTTGTGCTTCGCGGCGTCCTCGAGGAGCTTCGAGAAGGTCGAGTAGCCGTGGTACTCCTCGCTGAAGGTCGGCTGCTTCCGCTTCATCGTCTGCTTCACCATCGAGCCCCAGATGATCTCCTTGTCCTGGCGCAGCAGGGCCGCGATCGAGTCGACGAGGAGCTGGAAGGCGCGGAGCTTCTCCTTGGAGAGATCGTCCATCCCGCTCTTGCGACGCCGGGTGCGACGCTTCTTCTGCCGGACCAGATCATCGTAGTAGATGAACTCGTCACAGTTGTCGATGAGCAGGTCGCTGGAGGAGTTCTTCACTCCCATGCCGATGATGTGCTTGTTGTTCTCGCGGAGCTTGCTGACGAGGGGGGAGAAGTCCGAGTCCCCCGAGATGAGGGCGAAGGTGTCGACGTGGGTCTTCGTGTAGGAGAGCTCCATCGCGTCGACGACCATCTTGATGTCGGCGCTGTTCTTCCCGCCCACCTTCTTTCGCGGGATGTCGATGAGCTCGATCCCACACTCGTGGAAGGATCGCTTGTAGCTGGAGTAGCCCTCCCAGTCCGCGTACGCCTTCTTGACGCTGATCTTCCCTCGCTCGACCAGGCGGTCGAGGATCTTGTCGATCTGCAGGGGATGGAGCTTCACCTCGCGGACACCGATCGCGACGTTCTCGAGATCGATGAAGACCGCGATGTGGCGCTCTTCGTTGTTGTTGACGGCCATGCCGTTCCGTTCCTCCCTTGTGGTGCGGAGTCGACTCCGCCCTTGGGGCATTGGGGGATCCCGGGCCGGGGCTCCCACTGGAGCCGATGGCGGCACGAGAGGCGCGATCCTCCTGGGGCGACCGGGCGGCCGGACCCACCCCGAACGATGGGGAGCTGAGGCGTGCGGGGAGTTGCGCCGGTCCGGCGCGGGTGATCGAGGCGGGGGCGGCGTGCCCCGACCCGCGCGGAGGGACGATCGAAGGATCGTGGGGGCCGGGCCCGCGTCCCCCCTCGGGAGGACGCGGGCGCCGGAGCCCCGTCGAGATCAGTTTGACCGGGTTGATCCTCGATGCAAGCCGATCAGGGAAGGCAGGGATATCCCAGCCCCGGCGCCGGATCGGGCCCCTCGACCGGGAACGGGGCCTGGGGCGCGGGTCCGCCGGCGAAGAGGAAACTGATCAGGTAGATCGGATCCGCCAGATCGAGGGCCGCATCGTCGTTCACATCGAGCGCCTCCGGGCAGTCAGCGAGGACGGGGGCGCCTCCGCCGAGGACCGCCGCGAGGGTGCCGATGACGTCCTCGAAGAGGACGAGGCCGTCCCGGTTCGCGTCCCCCCGGACGAAGGTCGCGGGCGAGCTGCTCGCGGAGAGCGGGTCGAACCCGAGCTGGGCCTCGAGGGCGTTCGAGACACCGTCCCCATCCGCATCCCCGATCGGATCGACGCAGAGGGCGAAGCCGAGGCCGGTCAGGTCACCGAGACCATCCGGGGTTGCGCTCGCCACCTCGCCGAGGAGCACCCCATCCGCGTCGAAGCGCTGGACGACGCCGCCGAGCCGGCAGAGGACCTCGACGGTGCCATCCCCGCGCGCGGAGATCCCCCGGGGCCGCCAGGCGGTGGGGATCGAGCCGAGGAGCGCTCCGCCCGCATCGAACCGGAGCACCTCATGGGAGTTCTGCTGGGCGACCCAGACCTCTCCGCCGAGGGTGAAGGTCAGCCCGAGGGGGAAGCCGAAGGCATCCGCGGAGCCGAGCAGCCCGCCCGCAGCGTCGAGTCGGGTGACCGACTCCTTCTCCGCGACCCAGATCGTCCCGTCCGGGGCCGCGCCGAGGTGGGTCGGGAAGAACCCGACGGGGGTCGTGGTCGTCGCCCCCGAGACGGGGTCGAGGCGGGTGACGCTGTTCCCGTAGGAGTTGCTGACCCAGACGAAGCCGTCGCGATCGACGGCCACGCCGTAGGGCACGCTCCCCACCGGATGGCTGCCGAGGTCGCCCCCATCGGCGGCGACGTGCCAGACATCGTCGAGGGTAGGCCGGGCGCACCACAGGGTGCCATCCGCCGCGAGGGCGATCCCCTGAAGCGGCGCGGCCGGGATCACCTCGAGCTCGAGGTTGCCGAGGGCGTCGAAGCGACGAAGCAGGGGCAGATCCCGGGATGCGACCCAGACGCCTCCGCCCGGAGTCGCGGCGAAGCCGTTTCCTCCACCGGGGAGGGAGCCGACATGGACCTGCGGCGCGCCATTGAGGGCGACGAGATCATCCTGCGAGGCGAACCAGAGATCCGCGCCTCGGACCTCAGCACTTCCGCAGAGGAGGAGGAGCGCCAGCGCGACGACGACGCGGTTCTGGAAGCGTGAGAAGGACATGGTCCTCACTTTCACCCTCGGTCCGAGGGATGGGAACGAGCGCGCGGGGTGAATCCCGCGGAGAATCTCAGGGACAGTCGAGCGCAACCGGAGCGGTCGGATCCGCGCCGGCGTAGGGGAAGGGCGCCGCCGGGGGCGTCCCCCCCTGGAAGAGGTAGGAGAAGACCGAGATCGCGTCGGCGAGGTCGAGGACCCCGTCGTCATCCACATCCGCCGGGGCCAGACAGGGGAGTGACCCGCCGGCGAACAGGTAGTTCAAGATCGCGACACCATCCGCGAGGTTGACCTGGGTGTCGCCGTTCGCGTCGGCGCGGAGGAAGGACCCCGTGAGCGCGACGAGGGAGATCCGCTCCTGCCCCTGCTCCGAGACGACGAGTCGTCCGGAGGAGACCGC
>JAFMMO010000090.1 GCA_017859655.1 Pseudomonadota bacterium
GCCGCCGGCCCGGGCCAGGGCGGCGAGATCCGCCCCGCGCCACAGAGACCCGTCGCGGCGACGCCCCACCGTCTGGTGGAGGTATCGCGGCTCCCGATAGCCGAGGAGCTCCGCGAGGGCCTCCGGCTTCTCCGCGGGTCGCCGGAGCGACAGCGCGTTCGTCAGGTGCAGCTTCGCGACTCGGAGCCCCGCGCCCTCGAGCCTCCGCCACTCCTCGACCGGGTCCCGGAACATCACGGCGGCGTGGCAGACATCGAGGTTCACCGCGAACTTCCGCCGGAGCAGCTCGGGCACCGCCGACCGCGGGATGCCGAGCGCCCCCGGCAGGATCTTCGCGGCGGTCGGCAGCAGGTGCTCCTCGAGGAACGAGGTGACATCCTCCGCCACCTCGAAGGTCGTGTCCGGCTCCGGCTCCGCCGCGAGCGTGATGTCGACGCCCTGCCGCCGCTCCAGCTCCACGAGTCGCACCACCGTGCGCAGGTAGTTCGTCGCCATCCGCCGGAGTCGGCCCGGAGTGTGCCCGGTGGGGCGGTACGCCCCGCCGAGGGTCGAGATCGTCGCCGCTTCCCCCGGGGGGAGGAGATCGGCGAGCTGCTCCGCGATGCGGGAGGTGAGATCGGCGCGCCGGTGGTGGGCCCAGCTGGGGAGGTAGACCTGCTCCTTCACGCGCCGGGCGTGGAAGTCCTGCAGGGGGAAGGCGTTCACGCTGAAGGGGAAGAGCCCGCGCGCGGCGAGCTCGTCCCTCAGCTCCCGTCGGACCCGGGGGGAGGCCAGCTCCCGGGAGAGGCCCTCGCCGATGTGGGGGACGATCCCGAAGGGGCGGTCCCCCGCCACGCGCGCGGCCACGGGGGCGGTGAAGCGGTCGAGCGCGGCACGAAGGTCGGAGAGACGACGCGCGGGGTGCGCGTTCATCTCGTAGCCGAGGCGGAGCTGGGGACGGCGCGGGCGCGTGATGATCATCGCGGGGGAGACGGACCCCGCCGCGGCGCGCCGAGCGGGGTCGTCGGGGGACCGGGCGTCCGGGGACTACTCGGAGCCGAGCGGGTAGCTCAGCGCACCGGTGACTCCCTGGATCTTCGAGCTCGCGGGGCTGATGCGGATGAGGGTGACATCCCCATCGATGTTCCGGAGCTCCGCCCCCTGGGGATTGTCGCGGGCGGTGACGTTGCCGGACACCGCCGTCACGACGAGCGGGCCGCCGCCGTCGGTGATGTCGATGTCGCCGGTCACGTTCGAGATCTCGAGGCGCCCCGGTCCGTCCGCGACCTGAAGGTGGCCGGAGACATCCCGGATCTTGGTGTCGGCGCCGCCGCTCTCGATGATGAGACCCCCGTGGACCGAGCCGACGGAGACGAAGCCGTCGGTGCTCGAGAGCTGGAGGCCGCTGGCGAGCCCGCCCACCTCGACGTCGCCGGTCGTGTCCTTCACGGTGACCTGCACGGTCGAGGGGACGCGGACGACGACATCGTAGGTGTACCACTGCCCGCCGCTCGCGAGCATCGGGTCGATCACCCGGACGATGGGGTTCTCGGTCCCCTCGGCCTGCACCTGCAGTCGGACCTCGTTGCCGATGCGCTTCGCCTCGGCGCCGTTCTCGGCGTGGGCGCTGACCATCCCCTCGAACTCGATCGAGCGGAGGCCTTCCTGCCCCACGATCTCGATGCGGCCGGGACCGCACTCGATGGTGACGGTGCGCAGGGTGGCCGCCGTGAGCTGGCGGTCGAGGTTGCGCTGGTAGTCGGCGGCGGAGTTGCGGACCGGGGTGTTGTTGCAGCCGGTGAGCGCGAGCAGGGTGATCGCCAGGGCGCTGGTGAGGAATCGAGCTTGCATCGGCGTTCCGTCCTTTCCGGGAGGGGGCCCGAGTATAGACAGCAGCCCCCGCGCCGGAAAGGGGACCGGGCGGACCGACGTGCGGGGTGGTCCCTCCCGCGGGATCGGGCTAGGATCCGGCCGCCAGCGATCGGGAAAGGACGGAGACGGAATGCCAGATCTCGAGAGCCGCCTGGAGGAGTTCCGGGAGGACTTCCAGCGGGTTCGCTCGGAGGTGGCGAAGGTCCTCGTGGGTCAGGAGGAGGTCGTCCGCCACACCCTGATCGCGCTCTTCGCGGGGGGGCACTGCCTTCTGGAGGGGGTGCCGGGGCTGGGGAAGACCCTCCTGGTGCGCACCCTCGCGCAGGTCCTCGAACTCGAGTACTCCCGCATCCAGTTCACCCCGGATCTCATGCCCGCCGACATCATCGGGACCCGGCTCGTGGTGGAGACCGACCGGGGGGAGCGCCGGTTCGAGTTCCAGCGCGGCCCGATCTTCGGTCAGATCGTGCTCGCGGACGAGGTGAACCGGGCGACCCCGAAGACCCAGTCCGCCCTCCTCGAGGCGATGCAGGAGCGCGAGGTGACGGTCGGGACCGAGAGTCACTCCCTCGGGAGCCCGTTCCTCGTCCTCGCGACCCAGAACCCCCTCGAGATGGACGGGACCTACCCTCTCCCCGAGGCGCAGCTCGACCGCTTCATCTTCAAGGTGAATGTCCCGTTCCCGAAGCGGGAGGAGCTGACGGAGGTCCTCGCTCGGACCACGGACGAGTACCACGCGGACATCGGCAAGGTCCTCGACGGGCCTCGCATCGAGCAGCACCAGCAGCTGGTCCGGCAGATCGTCGTCGCCTCCCATGTGCGCGACTACGCGGTCCGGCTCCTCCTCGCGACCCACCCCGATCAGCCCGGCTCCCCCGAGCCCATCCGCCGCTTCGTCCGGTACGGCGGGAGCCCGCGAGGGGTGCAGGCCCTCCTGCTCGGGGCGAAGATCCTCGCGGCGCTGGATCGTCGCTACAACGTCGGCTTCGAGGACCTCCGAGCGATCGCGGGCCCGGCGCTCCGCCATCGCATCCTCCTGAACTTCGAGGGTGAGGCGGAGGGGATGACGCCCGACGCCCTGATCGAGGAGGTCCTTCGACATGTGCCGGAGGTGGCGGAGGGCGCCGACATCCTCGCGTCCTGAGCGGCGCGCCCCTCGCCTCCGCGCCCCGCCTCCGCACCCCGTCGCGTCGGTTTCGCGTTCGTCCGCAAGGAAGGCCCGAGATGTCCGGCCTCGCTCCACTCGACAATGCCGCGCGGCAGCCGCTGCTCGACGAGGACTTCCTCGCGCGGGTCGAGCGGCTCTCCCTCCTCTCCCGGGCGACCCTGACCGGGAGGATCCGCGGGACGCGACGCTCGCGCCGACGCGGCTTCTCGACCGAGTTCGCGGATCACCGCGACTATGTCCCGGGGGACGATCTCCGCTACCTCGACTGGAACATCTTCGGGCGGCTCGATCGCCTCTTCATCAAGCTCTTCGAGGAGGAGGAGGACCTCACCGTCTGCCTGCTCCTCGACCGGTCCCTCTCCATGGACACGGGCTCCCCCAACAAGTTCCGCTACGCACGGCAGGTCGCGGCGGCCCTCGCCTACATCGCACTCGGGACCGATGACCGGGTCGGGGTGTATCCCTTCGACGGGAGCATGGGGGCGCCCTTCAAGCCGGTGCGGGGACGCCGCAACGCTCTCCGCCTGATCCGCTGGCTCGCCGACCTCGAGCCGGGGAGCGGGACGAACCTCGTCGAGTCGCTCACCAGCTTCGCCTCCGCGACCCCGGGTCGCGGGGTCGTGATCCTGATCTCCGACCTCCTCGATCCCGCCGGCTACACCGACGCGCTGCGCGTCATCGCCGGTCGCAAGGCGGATGTGCATCTCATCCATGTCCTGAGCCCGCAGGAGCTCGACCCGACCGTGGCCGGAGATGTTCGCCTCCTCGACCTCGAGGACGGCGGAGCCGTGGAGGTCTCGATCAACCCCCGCATCCTCGCGACCTACCGTCGGACCGTGGAGGAGTTCCGGGAGGGGGTGAGGCAGGCCTGCTCCCGCTTCTCCATCACCCCGATCCTGACCTCGACCGAGCTTCCCTTCGACACGCTCGTCCTCGACTACCTCCGCTCGCGGAGGATCATCGGATGACCTGGCTCGCCCCCTCGATGGCGTGGTTCGGACTCCTCGCGCCGCTGGTCCTGCTCTTCTGGTTCCTGAAGATCAAGCGGCGGGAGATCCCCATCTCCAGCACGCTCCTCTGGTCCCGGGTGATCGAGGACAAGCGGGTCAACTCACCCCTGCAGCGCCTCCGCCGGAGCCTCGTGCTGCTGCTGCAGCTCCTCGTCATCACCTGCGCGGTCCTCGCGCTGATGGAGCCGGAGCGGCGGGGTGAGGAGGTCTTCGGGCGTGTCCACATCCTGCTCCTCGACACCTCCGCGAGCATGGGGGTCGAGGAGGGAGGGAGGACCCGCTTCGAGCGGGCGAGGGAGCTGGCCCTCGAGAGGGTCGAGGCGATCGGCTCGAACGAGCGCGGAGTGGTCATCACCTTCGATCACGGCGCTCGTGCGGTCTCCCCCGTCACCGCGGATCGGGCCGTCCTCGCCCGCGCGCTCCGCTCTCTCCGGCCGGGAGTCGGGCGCACGCGGATCGGGCCCGCCATCGAGCTCGCCGTGAGCATCGCGGACCAGCAGCGGGAGGCGGTCGGCGTCGTCCTCTCCGACGGACGGTTCGAGGCGTGGGACGGCGAGGGGATCCCCCTGCCCCTCGACTTCGTCTCCGTCGGGCGCGAGGCGGCGAACTCCGGGATCACGGCCCTGTCGGCGCGGGCCGAGCTCGGGGTGGAGGGGGTCTTGCGCGTCTTCGCCGAGGTGCGCAATCCCGGCCCCGACCCCGCTCCGGGAACCCTCGCCCTGCGGCTCGGGGACAGCCCCGTGCGCGTGAGCCGTAACGATGGGATTCCCCCGGGGGAGCGGTGGTCCCACTCCTTCGAGCTCTCGACCCCTTCCGGGACCACCCCGGAGGCAAGGGTCCTCGAGGTGGCGTGGACCCCGGAGGGCGCGGACGCGCTGGCCGCGGATGACGCCGCCTGGATCGTGGTCGAGCCGCCCCCCGTCCTTCGGGTCTGGAAGGTGGGGCCTCCGAACTTCGTCCTCGAGGATGCGCTGGCGGTGCTCCCGAGCACGAGACTGGAGACCCTCGACGCGGAGGCGGCGCGGGAGCGTCTGGAGGGAGACGCGGAGGAGCTCCCCGATGTGATCGTCTGGGACCGCGTCTCCCCGGATGCTCTCCCGGAGGGGCCGTCCCACCTTCTCCTCGGCGCCCTCCCCCCCGGCGTGTGGGAGCCGGAGCCGGAGAGGATGACGGCGCCTCCCGTGATCACCTGGGATCGGGAGCACCCCTTGAACCGCTTCGTCAGCTACTCGAGCCTCGACGGTGAGATCCCCGAGGGGTGGGTCCTCCCCGATCGCCCGGGCTCGGAGTCCCTCCTCGACACCCGGGGGGGCGGCCTGATCCGCACCTTCCGCGCGGCGCGCTCGCGCGGGATCGTCGTCGGCTTCGATCCGGTTCGAACCCGTTGGCCGCTCCGGACGAGCTTCCCGTTCTTCCTTCAGGGTGCGGTCACCTTCCTCGGTCGCTCCGCCGAGGCGACGGAGGGGGTCCGTCCCGGGGAGCGGATCGTCTTCGACGGCGTGGAGGGGGTCGAGGAGTATCGCGTGACCGAGCCGGACGGCGTGATCAGCATCGTGCCGGCCACCGCCGACGGGGGCTTCCGCAGCGCGGAGCTCGGGAAGCTGGGTCCGTACATCATCGAGTGGGAGGACCCCGATCGCCGGAGCGAGCAGGGCGAGCCCCTCCGGAGGAAGCGGATCGTTCCGGTCAGCCTCCTCTCCCTCGAGGAGTCCGCGATCCGCCCGGCGTCGGTCATCGACATCGCCGGCACCGCGGTGGAGGAGCGGGGGAGCGGGGGCGTCATCTCGAGACGCAGCTTCTGGCCTCTGCTGCTCGCGCTGGGGGTCACGCTCCTGATGGGGGAGTGGTTCCTCTACCACAGGAGATGAGACGACACCCGCAGAGATTCGTCGCAAGGAGGCGCGCATGAAGGAGGGGCATCCCACGGATGGTGTGGAGACGATGGCCGTCCATGCCGGAGACCCGCACCCGCGGATCGGGGGGGCGGCGACCCCGCCGATCTTCCGCTCGACCGTCTTCGAGCACTCGGGAGAGCCCGGGGACTACCATGACATCGTCTATCCGCGCCTCAACAACCTCCCGAACCACCTCGCGGTCGCCGGCAAGCTCGCCGCCCTCGAGGGGGCGGAGGAGGCGATCCCCACCGCGAGCGGGATGGCGGCGATCTCCACGGTCCTGCTCTCGGTCCTCGCCGACGGGGGACACCTCCTCGTGCAGCGTCAGCTCTACGGCGGGACCCACATGCTCGTCACCGGATTCCTCGAGCGCTTCGGCATCGCGTACGACTGGATCGATGGCGCGGACCCGTCGGGCTGGGCGGAGAAGGTCCGGCCGGAGACCCGACTCATCCATGTCGAGGCGATGTCGAACCCCCTCACCCGGGTCATCGACCTCGATGAGGTGGTCCGCTTCGCGCGCGCGCACGGGATTCTCTCCTGCATCGACGCGACCTTCGTCACGCCCATCCTCTTCCGCCCGGTGCCGGCGGGCTTCGACCTCGTCGTCCACAGCGCGACGAAGTACCTGAACGGGCACTCCGATGTGACGGCGGGGGCGATCGTCGGATCGACGGCGCACCTCGCCCCGGTCCGCGAGCTCCTCAACGAGCTGGGCGGCACGCTCGATCCGGAGGCGTGCATGCTGCTCCATCGCGGGATGCGCACCCTCCCCCTGCGGATGCGGGCGCACTGCGAGAACGCGCTCGCCCTCGCCCGCGCGCTGGAGGCGCAGGAGACGGTCGCCGCGGTGCACTACCCGGGGCTCGCCTCCCATCCCGATCACGCCAGGGCCCGGCAGCACTTCGCTGGCGAGGCGGGGCGAGGCTTCGGCGGGATGCTCTCCTTCGAGCCGAAGGGTGGAGTGGAGGCGGCCCGGCGCTGCCTCGCTCGGCTGCGCCTCCCGGTGTCCGGTCCGAGCCTGGGCGGGGTCGAGACCCTCGTGACCCGGCCCGCGACGACATCCCACGCCGGGCTCACCGGCGAGGAGCGGGCGCGGGCGGGGGTCACCGACTCCCTGATCCGGGTCTCGGTGGGGATCGAGACCGCCGCGGACCTGGTCGCCGACTTCACTCAGGCGCTCGCGGACTGACGCGCGACCCGCCGGTGGCAGCGTGCCGTCCGTCGGGAAGTCCGGGGTGGGTCAGCTGCGGGCTGGCCGGGCGAGGATTTCCCTCAGTGAGAGCAGGAGGACGAGGGAGGAGCCGGCCATGATCCGCAGGGAGCGGTGAAGATCGGCCTCCTCCGCGCTCGCGGGGATGGCGATGAGGGCGGCGGCGACCGCGAGGACGAGGAGCCGACTTCCCCACTGGAGCCAGACCTCCGCCCCCGCCGGGCGCGGTTTCCTGTCCGTGGTCGTGTCCAGGAGCAGCCGACGCCCCTCGCTCGCGCTCTCGCTGCCAGTCCGATCGATCGCTTCGGCCGAGTGCATTCCATCCTCCTAGGCGGCGGGCCATCGAGGGGGTCCGGCGGTCCGCTGGGCACCGCCGGGGAACGGGCGCGGGCATGATAGCAGCTCCCCGGCTCCGGTTCCCCCGCCTTCCGTTGCCTCGGCCGGGGCGATGGCGATGATGTCATGCCCCGGGTCAGCGCGGCACCGGGGCGTCGATCAAGGAGGGAGATCCCGATGTCCGGCCCGGAAACGCTCGAGTCGCGCCTCGCGCGACTCCGCCAGCTGATCCCCGAGGTGGAGCCCGGGGAGGCGCGTGACCGGCTCGCCGAGTCCGGCGTCGTCCTCGTCGATGTCCGGGAGGAGGAGGAGCACCGGAGGGAGAGGATCCCCGGCGCTCTCCCTCTCCCTCGAGGATTCCTCGAGCTCCGGGCCGAGGCCGCGCTGCCGGATCGGACGACCCCCCTCCTCCTTCACTGTCGCAGCGGAGTCCGCTCCCTCCTCGCGGCGGAGACCCTTCGAGCCCTCGGCTACACCGCGGTCTCCTCGCTCGCGGGGGGCATTGAGGGGTGGAAGGAGTGCGGGCATCCCGTCGAGGAGCCGGTCTCGCTCGATGACCTCGATCGGGCGCGCTATGCGCGTCACCTCTCGATCCCCGAGGTGGGGGAGGAGGGGCAGCGGAAGCTGCTCGATGCGCGGGTGCTCCTCGTGGGCGGAGGGGGTCTGGGCTGCCCCGCGGCCCTCTACCTCGCGGCGGCGGGGGTCGGGACCATCGGGGTCATCGACTTCGATGTGGTCGACGCCAGCAACCTGCAGCGACAGGTGCTCTACCGGACGGACCGGGTGGGGACACCGAAGGCGCAGGCGGCCCGCGACGCCCTCCTTGGCCTGAATCCCGGGATCACCGTTCACGGCATCGAGGAGCGGCTCACCGTCGAGAACGTGGATCGCATCCTCGAGGGATACGACCTCGTGCTCGACGGTGCGGACAACTTCCCCTGTCGCTACCTCGTGAACGACGCCGCGGTGAAGCATGGCATCCCCGCTGTTCATGGCAGCGTCTTCCGCTTCGAGGGTCAGGTCTCCGTCTTCCACCCGGGCGTCGGCCCCTGCTACCGCTGCCTTTACCCGGCGCCTCCGCCGGCCGGCTCGGCGCCATCCTGCGCCGAAGCGGGGGTGCTCGGGGTTCTCCCTGGAGTCGTGGGTCTGCTGATGGCGATCGAGACAATCAAGACGATCGTCGGGATCGGGGAGACCCTGGTGGGTCGACTCCTCACTTACGATGCCCTCGCCGTCGAGTTCCGCTCGCTTCGGATTCGCCGTGACATCAACTGTCGAATCTGCGCGGGCGAGTTCCCGGGTTACGCGCCAGTGACCTCCCCGTGCTCTCCGTAAGTCGTTGTTTAAAAGAGAGTTGCATTATCGCGAGAGCGACCTTTTCGATTTGTCTTCGGCTGTGTAGAGCTTGGTATATTGAGGTGGAGTTCGTCAGTTTTGTCAGTTAGTCTATTTTCGTCGGGGTCAAGGTCGATCTCGACAAGCGGGCCCGTCGTCTAAGGTCAGGACGCTCCACCCCTGCTATTGGGGGTGGCCAACGAGGTCGGGGCGAGGTTCCCCCCCTCATGAGGCTCCCGACCCGTCGAGGCTGGTCTCGTTATTCGGATCTTGCAGTGCTCCCCGCGTCGAGGCTCGCCCCCGGGCGAAGGTCTCCTGCAGCGGAGCAGAGGAGGTATTGATGATTCTTCGCCCACCCTCCCGGGGGGGGCTGCTCCCGCGGCTCGGAGCGCTGCTCCTGCTCGTCAGCGCCCTCTCCCCCACGGCCCTGCTCGGCCAGTCCGACACCGTGCTCTCCATCGGGACGCTCCGGAACGGCGTGGTGGTCCCCACTCGCGTGCAGCCGGGAGAAGTCGCCACGGTCGGGATCCACTATCAGGACCCATCGAGCAACATTCAGGGGTTCACCCTGACCCTCTGCTACGACCCGATCCTCAACGGTGTCCCGAACAGCTTTGCCGTCTCCCCGCTGCTGAGCGGCATCGGGGCCGAGTTCGTGAGCGCTCAGGTCGATGACCTCGAGACCGACGGCGACGGCAAGGAGGTCATCATCGGGATCCTCCTCGATGCCGCTCCGCCCTTCGGCGCCCAGACCGCGCCTCCGACCGACCTCCCCCTCGAGATCGGGACGGTCCAGTTTCAGGTCCCGAGCGACCTCGACTGCTTCACCTGCCTCGACATCGTCTTCTGCGATGGGATCAACGGGAACGGGAACGTCTCCCTCTCGAACCGCGTCGTCATCGAAGCCGAGTCGATCCAGCCGGTCGCGCTCGTCGCGGGGCAGATCTGCGTGCCGCGCCACGCGCTCTTCATTCGCGGGGACGCGAACAACGACACCTGGATCGACATCGGGGACACGATCTACATCCTGTCCTACCTCTTCCTGCTGGGAGAGGAGCCGAAGTGCCTCGATGCGGCGGACGCGGATGGCGACGACTACCTGACGATCACGGATGCGGTCTACCTGAACCTCTACATCTTCCAGGGCGGGATCTCTCCCCCGACCCCGTTCCCCGACTGCGGGATCGAGTCGAACCCGGATGAGGACGGACTCGACTGCTTCGAGCCGACCGAGCTCTGCCCAGTCTGCCCCTAGCGCGGGTCACCTCCTGCTGGAGCACGCCATGAGACAGTGCGACCACTGGATCCAGAAACTCCCCATCGCCGTCCTGGTGACGGCGGCGTTCATGGCCCCGACCGGAACGGTCGAGGCCTCGGATCTCCTCGTCCCTTCTCAGTACTCGACGATTCAGGGGGCGATCGACGCCTCGGCGTCGGGGGACCGGGTCCTGGTGGCTCCGGGGTTCTACTTCGAGCCCATCGACTACCTGGGCAAGGCGATCGAGGTCATCGGCCTCGGGGGCTCCGCCCAGACGACTCTCAGCATCCTGAGCGTCGACTCCGTGGTCACGATCGATGCGGTCTCGCATCCGGCCCCCCTGTCCCTCATCGGCTTCACGATCCTCGCGGGCTCGGGCCGGGTCATCGGGAATCCGCCCAGCCTCGCCGGGGGCGGCGTGTTCGTCCGCGACTCCGATCCCCTCCTCTCCGACCTCGTCCTGACCGGGAACTCCGCCACGCTGGGGGGAGGGCTCTACGCGCAGAACGCGGACCTGACCGTCGATGCCGTGAGCTTCGTCGACAACGGGGCCGCGGACGGGGCGGGGGCCTTCTTCGTCGATGTGGAGGGGGATCTGACCGACTGCGTCTTCGAAGCGAACGATGCGTTCAGCCGGGGCGGAGCGATGGAGCTGATCCGGTCGCCGATCAAGGTCTATGACAGCCTGTTCCTCGCGAACCTCGCGGCGCGTGGCGCGGGGCTCTCCTTCTCCGACAACTCCGACGCCGAGGTCTACGACTGCACCGTCATCGGGAACATCGCGGTGGAGCACGGCGGGGGGATCAGCATCGATCAGTTCAGCGACGTGATCCTCTCCGGTCTGTTCGTCACGGAGAACGAGGCGGCCCAGGGTGGGGGGATCGGGATCACCCACTTCTCCCAGGCCCAGCTCTTTGATGTGACGATCACCCAGAACACGGCGGGGGAGGGAGGCGGGCTCCGCATCTTCGAGTCGGTCCCCAGCCTCGACCGGGTCGTGATCCGCGGAAACTCGGCGACCGGGTTCGCGGGCGAGAGCGGCAAGGGAGGGGGGATTCACGCCTCGCTCCGGGTCGACTCCCGGATGCGGAACGTGCTCGTCGCGGACAACACCGCCATCGACGCGGGGGGCGGGATCTACTGGTGGGGAGACTGCGCGCCGACCCTCATTCACTGCACCGTGGCCGGGAACTCCAGCCAGACCATCGGCGGCGCGATGATCTCCGAGAACTACAGCGTGCCCGACATCTGGAACTCGATCGTCTACGCGAACACCGCCCCGGGAGGGTCGCTGCTCGCCCAGGACTCGACGGGAGAGTGGATCTTCCGCTACTGCAATGTCGAGGGTGGGGGACTCGGCCCCGTCCACTTCCTCAACTTCGACGCCGACCCCCTCTTCAATGCGGACTACCGCATCACGGAGTGCTCCCCGTCCGCGGACTCCGGCTCCTCGACCGCCCCGTACATCCCCGGGACCGACCTCGACGGGGCGCCCCGGGTCCAGGGCCTCAAGCCGGATCAGGGGGTCAATGAGCTCCCCGTGACGGCGGGTCCCTGCTTCGTCCGCGGAGATGCCACCGCCGACGGGATCATCAATGTCGGGGATGTGATCGCGAGCCTCGACTACCTGTTCATCGGGAACTTCGATCCCCCGTGCCAGGATGCGCTCGATGTCGATGACAGCGGGCTCGTCGACATCGGGGACCCGATCGCCGCGATGAACTACCTCTTCCAGGGAGGCAGCCCGCCTCCGCCACCCGAGCCGGTGAACCCGGCCGCGGACCCCACGGCGGACCTCATCGGCTGCAGCCCTCTCGACGGCTAGGGCTCAGGCCCCGCCTCCGAAGAGCTGATCGTTCCGCTTCGACCATCGGATGGCCCGGTAGGCGGGGAGCAGGAGCTGGAACTGCTCGGTGAGGCGGGGGAGCAGCTCCTCCTCCGTCACGAACGGGTCCTCCCGCTCGATGAATCGCTCGATGTGGAGCCACTGCTCGCCGGGGGTGTAGAAGCCCATCGCCTCCGAGAGATCCCGCTCGGTGATCCCCGCGCAGCGTCGGACCCTCCGGTGGTCCCCGATCCTCAGCCCGTACTCGCCGAGGGGATCGAGGACGGTGGCGAGCTCCTCGCGACGCTTCCGCGACTGCAGTCCGCGCTTGAGGTTCTCTCCGTCCCACCAGGCCGCCTTGTGGATCCGCAGGGCGAGGAGCAGCCCGTCCTCGTTGATCTCGAGCAGGAGGATGGCGTGGGTGTAGTTCTGGTCGAGGTCCTTCCCCAGGTCGACGCCGAGGTGGCGCTGGATCGCCTTCCGCTCCTTCTCTCCCCGGGAGAGGTAGACCGCCTGGGATGAGACGCGGAAGCCGTTCGTCGAGTAGGGGTGATGGAGCGTGGCTCGGGAGACGAGCTCGAGGTCCTTGCCGGAGAGGGTCCGGGCGAGGTGCTTGCCGATGGCATCAAGCTTCCGGCGCACGACGAGCCGCGCGTCATTGAACTCGGGATCCCGCTGGATGCGCTCGTGGTACTTCTCGAAGTCGCCGGGGGGGAAGCGGATCTCCGCCGGATCGAGGGGAGGGGGCTCGGCCATCGTCACGACTCCTTCCGGGGAGGGGGGACGATGCCGCGCGCCGAGGGGGTGCGCAAGGGAACCCCGGAACCGTCGTCTCTCGATCAGTCGAGCACGAGGGAGCCCTCGAGCGCGGCCTCGATGAGCCGCTCCCAGCCCCCCTGGCGGGCGGCGTGGCCCCGGCAGCGGGCCCGGAGGTTCGCGAGCTCCTCGCGGCGCTCCGCCCAGTGGCCGAGCCGCTCCGCGAGTCCGCGGGGACCCGACTCGATGGTGAGGAGTCCGCGATCGAGCGGACCGAGGATCCCCGTCGACCCTCCCATCGGAGTGGCGATGACCGGGGTTCCGCAGGCGAGCGACTCCAGGGTCGAGCGTCCGTAGCCCTCGAGGGTGCGGGCGGGGACGAGGGTCAGGTCGCTGGCGCCGTAGAGCTGCGGGAGCTCCGCATCCGGGACATGGCCGGGGAAGCGCACGCGATCGGAGAGTCGGAGGGCGGTCGCCAGCTCGATCAGCTCGTTTCGCATCGGGCCATCGCCGGAGATGACGAGCCGCCAGCGGCCGAGGGCATCGCCGACGCCGGCGAGCGCGTGG
>JAFMMO010000304.1:0-1085 GCA_017859655.1 Pseudomonadota bacterium
CGCGCTCTCGGCCTGGGGGGAGGGAGCGAGACCCTGGATGCGGCCTGCGCCTCCAGCCTCTATGCCATCGCCCAGGCGTGCGCGGAGCTCGCCGACGGTCGCGTCGACGCCGCCCTCGCGGGGGGGGTCTCGCGACCGGACGCTCTCTACACCCAGATGGGCTTCTCCCAGCTCCGCGCGCTCTCGCCGACCGGGCGCTGCCACCCCTTCGATGGTCGAGGGCAGGGGCTCGTCGTCGGGGAGGGGGCGGGGATCTTCCTCCTCCGTCGCCTGGAGGATGCCGAGCGGGACGGGGACGAGATCCACGGCGTGATCCGCGGGGTCGGGCTCTCGAACGATCGGGCCGGGAGCCTCCTCGCCCCGGAGCGCGGAGGGCAGCTCCGAGCCCTCCGAGCCGCCTACACCAGCGCCGGATGGCACCCGACCGAGGTCGACCTCATCGAGTGCCACGCCACCGGCACCCCGGTCGGGGACGCCACCGAGTTCGGGAGCCTGCGCGAGCTCTGGGGAGAGGACGGGTGGCAGCCCGGTCAGTGCTCCCTCGGATCGGTGAAGGCGAACATCGGGCACCTCCTCACTGCGGCGGGCGCGGCCAGCCTGACCCGGGCCCTGCTCGCCCTGCGCCATCGGACCCTGCCGCCCACCGCCAACTTCGAGGCCCCGAACTCGAAGATCGAGGCGGATGGCTCCCCCTTCCGCTTCCCCACCTCGGCCCGACCGTGGGAGCCTCCCCCCGGCGGGCGCCCGCGCCGCGCCGCGATCAGCGCCTTCGGGTTCGGCGGGATCAACGCGCACCTCCTCGTGGAGGAGGCCCCCGGGCCGACCGGCCGGGCGGACCGCTCCCCCCGCCGCCCGCCGCTCGAGATCCGCGCGCGCGAGCCCATCGCCATCATCGGGCTCGCCGGTCAGGTGGGGAGCTGGCGCGACGAGGAGCTCCTCGGCCGCCTCCTCGGAGCGGAGACCCGGACCGACGGGCGCACAAACCGACCCCGCTGGTTCGGCGTCGAGGAGAGCGACTGGTTCCGACGCAGCGCGCTGCGCGCCCTCGCTCCCCGCGCCCGGCGCCTCGGCCCCCTCTCCCTGCC
>JAFMMO010000304.1:1095-3134 GCA_017859655.1 Pseudomonadota bacterium
GGGCGATTCCGGATCCCCCCGACCGAGCTCGCCGACTGCCTCCCCCAGCAGCTCTGGCTCCTCGAGACCGCGCGCCGGGCTCTCCTCGATGCCGGCATCGGAGGGGACGGGGCCGCGGGGATCGACCTCGGCGAGCGCGCCTCGGTCTTCGCCGGGATCCCCCTCGACCTCGCCTCCACGCGGTTCCACCTCCGGTGGCTCGCGAGGGGGTGGGGAGAGCGTTGGCTCGCCGAGGAGGGCATCGAGCTCTCGGCCGAGGAGCGCGCGCGATGGCTCACCGCCCTCCCCGACTCTCTCTGCGAGCCCCTCACCGCCCCCCGCGTGATGGGCTCCCTCGGCAGCATCGTCGCGAGCCGGGTCGCCCGGGAGTTCCGCGCCGGAGGCCCCTCCCACACCTACACGACCGACGAGACCTCCGGGCTCCGCGCCCTGGAGCGCGCCGTGCGGGGACTCCGCTCCGGCGAGCTCGACCTCGCCCTCGTCGGGGCGGTCGACCTCGGGGGGGATGTCCGCTCCGAGGTCTCGCGGGCCCGCTTCGCCCCCGGCTCCTCCCGCGGGGAGAGTCGCCCGTTCTCCCTCGACGGCAGCGGTGGCGCCCTCTCCGAGGGAGTCGTCTCCCTCGTCCTGAAGCGCCTCGACGACGCGGAGCGTGACGGGGACCGGGTTCAGGCCGTGATCGAGGGGATCGCGTTCGCCGGCGGCGGAGGCATCGATCCCCCGCGGCCGGCGCGGGAGGCGTGGCGACGGGCGATCGATCGGGCCCTCGAGGACGCGCGCATCGATGGCGATCGGATCCGCCTCGTCCTCGCCGGGACCAGCGGCGCCCCGGAGGAGGATGCGATCGAGGCGGGGGTCCTCATCGACGCCCGGCTGGGACGCCCCGATCGCCCGGCCGCGCTCTCCTGTGCGGGGCTCCATGTCGGTCACACCGGCTCCGCCGCGGGACTCGTGAATCTGCTGCAAGGAACGGCTGCGGTCGCCCATGACCTCCTCCCCTCCTTCCCGGTCGGCACCCGACTCCGCGCGGGCGCGGAGGAGGAGCTCGCCCGCCGCTTCCGCCTCGCGGAGGCACCGGAGCCGTGGTGGACCGGCGCGGGGGATGGCCCCCGGCGGGTCCTCGTGGGATGCGGCGGAATCGACGGCAATGTCGGCCAGCTCGTCCTCCGCGAGGCGGCTCCCGCCGCCACGCGCCTCTCCCGCCCCTCCCCTCTCCGTCGCGCGGAGCCGCCGCCGGCGGTCCTCGTCGTCGAGGGTGCCGGGGATGGCGACCTGCTCCGCGCGATCGACGCCCTCGAGGCGACGCTCCCCGCCGATCCCGCGGCTCCCCTCCATGGCATCGCCCGGGAGCGCCTCCTTCGCTCTCCCCCCGATCCGGCTCGCCCTCGGGCGATCGCCTTCGCGGCGAGCCGAGCAGGGGAGCTTCGTCGTCGCCTCGAGAGCGCCCGGGAGGTGCTCCGTGGACGAAGGACGGTCGAGGCAGCGGAGCGCGAGCTCTCCGGCGGCGCGACCTTCTTCTCCCACCAGACTCCCCTCGGCGTCGTGGGTGAGGTCGCCCTCCTCTTCCCGGGCTCGGGGAACGATCATCCGGGTCAGGGGCGCGACCTGCTCGCGCGCTTCCCCCGGGGTTGGCGTGAGCTCTCCGCCGTCAGCGGGACCCTCGCCGAACAGCTCCCGCGGGAGGCCCTCTGGCCGACGCCGGGGGACCCGCCCTTCGACCCTTCGGAGCTGGACCGGATCCTGGGGCATGTCACCGTCGCCAGCCTCGCCGGTGACCTCCTGCTGCGCTGCGGTGTCCGACCGACCGCCGCGATCGGTTACTCCCTCGGCGAGACCGCCAGCATGTTCGCCCTCGGCGTCTGGCGCGATCGCGACGCGATGCTCCGGCGGCTCGCCGGGAGCACCCTCTTCACGCGGGAGCTCGCCGGACCCTGCCGAGCCGCCGCCCGCGCCTGGGGGCTCCCCGCCGGCACTCCGGCGCGCTGGAACGCGGGGATCGTCCCTCGGCCCGCCGCCGAAGTCCGCCGCGCGATCGGCCGCCG
>JAFMMO010000305.1 GCA_017859655.1 Pseudomonadota bacterium
ACGATCGAGGTGGGCAAGGAGGCGAGCTTCGGGCTCTGGACGGGGGATCCGATCGATCCCCGGCACCACTGCCGGGTGACCGTCGTCGAAGGTCGGGTCGTCTACGAGGCGGAGGTGGACCGTGTCTTCTAGGCGCTCGCTCCCTCTCCTCCTCCTGCTCCTGCTGCTCGCGTCCGCGGCCGGGGCGGAGGCGAGGACGGTCCCCCCGCCGCGGATGCTCGTGATCGAGGCCGCGACCGTGATCACCGTCTCGGGGGAGGAACACTCCCCGGGGATGATCGTGATCGAGGATGGGGAGATCACCCTTGTCGGCCAGAACCTCGACGTCCCGCGCAGCGCCCGCCGCATCCGGGCCCGCCAGGAGGTCGTGATGCCGGGCCTCGTGATCCCCGACTCCTCCCTCGGGATCGCCTTCACCCTGCGCCAGGGCAACTTCTCCTCCCTCTCGATTCTCGACGAGATCCACGCGGATGAGTTCGATCCGGAGCCCTACCTCGTCGCGGGCTTCACCGCGGTCGGCCTGATCCCGAACGGCGCGGGCTTCCCGGGGAGCGCGGCGGTCGTCCGCCCGAATCTGCGGGACGGTGCGTTCGAGCTGCTGCGCGACCGCGCCTACCTCCCGGTCTCGATGCGCTCGAACGGTCGTGACAACCGCGCGATCACCGCCGCCTTCTCCGCCGCCCGCAAGGCGA
This sequence comes from Pseudomonadota bacterium, assembly GCA_017859655.1. GTDB lineage: Bacteria > Planctomycetota > UBA8108 > UBA1146 > UBA1146 > JAFMMO01. Next base: position 693 of record JAFMMO010000305.1, read on the forward strand.
TCGAGAAGGAGGACGCGGCCCGCGAGAAGTGGGAGAAGGAGCAGGAGGAGAAGCGCAAGAAGGCCGAGGAGGAGGCGAAGAAGTCCGGGGGAGAGAAGAGCGAGGGAGCGAAGAAGGAGGGGGAGGAGAAGAAGCCCGACCCCGTCTTCGAGCCCCCGCCCATCGACCCGAACCTCGTCCCCCTCGTCTCGATCCTCCGGGAGGAGGCGGGAGCCCTGCCCCTCCTCTTCCGGATCGGCGATGCGGGGAACCTGCTGCACCTCCAGCGCGCGCTCGAGGAGCACGAGGCCCTCGGCAAGGAGCGGCACCGGAATCTCCACCTCTCCCCGAGCTCGCGCTCCGAGCAGCGGCCGATGGTCGCTCCGGTCGGGGAGATGGAGGCCCTCGTCATCGCGACCCCGGAGATCACGACACTGCCGAGCACCTTCACCCGGATCAACCTCCCCGCGGAGCTCGCCCGCGCCGGGGCCCGCCTCGTCCTGACCCCGAGCTCGAGCACGCGCGCGGAGTTTCTCCGCTTCCGCTCCCGGGTCGCGGAGCTGGTGCGCAGCGGGCTGCCCCGGGCGACCGCCCTCGAGGCGATGACCCTCCACCCGGCCCGCTTCCTCGGGCTGGATGAGCGGCTCGGGACGATCGAGAAGGGGAAGTCCGCGGATCTGATCTTCCTGGACGGCGACCCCTTCGCCGCGGCCACCCGCGTCACCCGGACGATGATCGCCGGGGAGTGGGCCTGGGAAGGAGATGCGCCGTGAGCGCGACGATCCTGCTGCGACTGCTGCTGGTGCCGTGCCTCCTGATCACCGGAGCGCCCTCACTGCCCGGGCAGGACCCCGGAGGGCGGGAGGGGGATGAGCGCGCGGTCTCGTCCCCCGCGGAAGATGGGGAGTCGCCGGGCGATGCCGAGGTCGGGAGCGATGATCCTCCCCCCCGGCCCCGGCGCGGTCGTCGGCGTCGTCCGGAGCCGCCCGCCGCCACCCCGACGCCCCCTCCGCCCGAGGAGGAGAGCTCCTCGGAGGAGGAGGAGGACTGGCTCGCGGTGATCGGCGGCACCATCCACACCGTGAGCGGCGGGGTGGTCGAGCGAGGCACCATCCTCGTCCGGAACGGCCGGATCCACGAGGTGGGAGTCGAGCTCCCCGTGCCTTCCGGGGCGCGCCGCCTCGATGTCGAAGGGCACCACGTGTACCCCGGGCTCGTCGCGGTCAACTCGGTCGGGATCGTCGGCGGGGAGTTCGACACCGATCCCTACTCGTTCACGATGCTCCTCGCGCTCGCCGGGGGAGTCACGACCGCTCGCAGCGGCGGGAGCATCTCGAAGCTCACCTACGGGACCCTCGATGGCCTCGAGGTCGGGTCCTCTCCGTTCGTCACTCTCAACTACTCCACCGGGGATCCGGCGGGGCGTCGGAAGCTGCGGGAGGCGTTCGAGCGGATCCGCGAGTTCCGTCGGGAGAGCGCGCGCCACGCCGAGGCGAAGGAGGAGGACCCCAAGCTGCCGGACCTCGACCGCAAGTGGATCAAGGGGCTCTACGCGACCGCGGAGCAGTTGATGGATGGGAAGCGGGTCGGGTACGCGCGGGTCCGTGAGCTGGCGGAGATCCGCGCGATCTGCGGGCTGGCCGAGAAGTACGGCTTCGACCTCGTGCTCGATGGTGCGGAGGAGGGGTGGATCGAGCCCGGGGTGATCGCGCGGGCGGGGGCGCGCGTCATCGTCACGCCGCGAGCGCGCCGTGATCGGGACGACCGCCGCCTCGCGCCGAACGGCAGCAGCATTCAGAACGCCGCGATCCTCCATCGACACGGCGTGCGCTTCGCGATCTTCCCGGTCGGGAGCCTCTTCGCCCCGGGAGGTGGCGTCTCTCTCAGCGGCCTGGCCGGGCGGGACCTCCTGCACCTCGCCATGGAGGCGGCCTTCGCCGTGCGCGGGGGCCTGAGCGATGAGGAGGCGATCCGGGCGATCACGCTCGGGGCGGCCGAGCTGCTGCGGATCGATGAGAGGGTGGGCTCGATCGAGGTCGGCAAGGATGCGGACCTCGTGATCACCGATGGACCTCTCCTCCACTACCTCAGCCTCCCCCAGTACACGATCGTGAACGGTCGGGTCGCCTACGATCAGGACGAGGCCGGCGTGCTGGATCACGTGCGGCGCGATGGCCGACCGGAGCCGGAGGTCATCCGCGAGCCCTGGCCGCGGCGCCTCGGGGATCCCTTCTAGGTCGGAGTCGCCGCCCGGGGGGCCGCTGCGACCCTGAGGTCGCGCTCCTGTCTCACCTGTCCGGCCTGTCGGACAGGGCGACTCGTTGACGACCTGCATCTCGGGCCATATTCTTGGCTCATCGCTGGCATATCCGGTGCCGCCTACCTCACCGACCACTGGTCAC
>JAFMMO010000007.1 GCA_017859655.1 Pseudomonadota bacterium
ACCTCTCCCGGTTCCTCCGGGCACTCCTCTCGTCCCCGTTGCGCAGCTGGAGGATCCCCGTGCTTGTGAGACGGGGGGCGAGGGCGGCGCGAACTCGCTCCTTCTCCTCCTCGGAGAGCGCGGATGAGGCCAGAGGACGCCAGATCAGGCTGACCCGGGTCGCGCTGCGGTTCGCGTGCTGACCGCCGGGTCCCCCCGCGGCGTCCTGGCGGAAGGTGAGCTCCGACCAGGGGATCCTCCGGCGCCCACGCCAGACGAAGCCCTCCGACTCCGGAGCGCGTCCTCTTTCATCGTGCGTCCCCTCCACGGTGGACCTCCTCCGGGGGCAGGGTAACCGGGCGGGACATCGAGCACAGGGGAAAGGGCGGGGCCCGGTTGTCAGCGGCCGCGTGCCCCTGCACGATGGCGGCAGGCCGAGCGGCATGGAAAGGCTCCCGTGCGTCTGAATCTCTTCAACTCTGGCCTCCTCCTGCTCGTCCTCGGCGCGCACTCCCCGTGCGGCGCCTCCGACGAGGGACCGGTCGTCTTCGAAGTGCACGAACGGACCATCGAGTGCGGGGGGATGCCGATCCGGGTCGATCGAGGCAGCCCGGACGGGTACCGGGTCCTCGACGCGGACGGCTCCCAACTCCTCCTCGACGAAGCGCTCTCCATCGTCGGGAGGGAGCTCGCCTCGGCTCCCGTCCGCTGGCGGCTCCTCGAGCCCCTCCCGATCCCGGACGGCCATCGGACCCGGGCGCCCCTCCCCGCGGCGATTCTGCTTCCCCGACGCTTCGGGGCGCGTCCCGGCTTCTTCGCCCACCCCTCCGCTCTCTTCCGGACCTCCCAGGGGGATTACGTGGTCGACACGGCCAACCACCGGATTCAGGTCCTCGACCGGGCCGGGGTCTTTCGGGGGAGGTTCGGGCTCCACCAGATCGAGCCGCGTCAGGGGGCCGGCCGTCTCCACTACCCGACCGATGTCCATGTCACCCGCGATGGCCTCCGCGCCCTCGTGGCCGAACCGCTGGAGGGACGCATCCAGGTCTTTCGGGCCCGGCGGGATGGGGATCCACCGCGCGACCCGGCCGCCACCTGGGACCGCGTGGATCTGCCCGCCCACTACGGGGAGCACTGGGCGCTGGCGGGGGAGTGGCTCCTCGTCTCCGAGCCGGACGCGGTGCGGGTCGCGCTGCTGCGCGTCCGAGAGTCCGGAGTTCCGGTCCGGGTGTCCGATCTCGGGGGGGTGCCGGGGTCGGAGCTGGGACGCTTTCAGCGTCCCCGGGAGGTCGACTCGCTCCCTGCGGCCGAGGACGGTCGGGCGCGCTTCCTCGTTCATGACCCGGGGAGTGGGCGCGTCGTCCTCCTCGCCGTGGACCCTCTCGCCGGGGAGCTCCGCTTCGACCCTCGTCACTTGAGCGTGCTCGGTTCGATCGAGGTCGCCCCGGGAGCGGTGATCGCCGCGGCGGGGGGAGACGGAGGCCCCCCCGGGCTCTGGGAGGGGAGCGGCGCGGAGATCGTGCGGCGGGACCTGCGCGGCGAGAGACGGGGGGAGCCTCTGCCGGTCGGGGAGGGGGAGCTCCTCTCTCTCCACTCCGATCCGATGAGCGGCGACCTCGTCGCAATCCTGCTTCGCGACGGGGCCCGACAGCTCCTCCTCTTCGAGGCCGGGGACCGCGTCCCGAAGGTGCTCGCGTCCTCGGAGCTCGCGGAGGCGGAGCCCGGCAGCGTCGCGTTCGCCGCCGATGGATCCCTGCTCGTCTGCTGCCCCCGGCTCCACCAGCTCGTGCGCATCGACCGCACGGGGCGCTCCCTCGGCACCGTCGGCGGCCCCGGGATCGGGGCGGCGGAGTTCCACCATCCGCAGGCGGTCCGCGTCGACGCCCGCGGACGGATCTGGGTCCTCGACCAGGGGAACCACCGCGGCCAGGTCCTCGATCCACAGGGGCGGGCGCTCCTCGGCTTCGGCTCCCGGGCGTACCTCACGGAGCTCCGGCGGCAGCTGCAGGAGCGCGCGGGGAAGGAGTCGCCATGACCCGCTCGATTCCCCGGGACCTGCTGCTCCTCGGGCTCCTCTCCGTGTTCTGCTCCTCCTGCTCGGGCCCTCCTCGGACTCCCACGCGGGTCGAGGTCGAGTCTCACTTCGCGCAGGTGGTCGGCGGGCTCGGGCTCCACCGCCTGGGGTGGACCCTCTCCGGTGCGCCGACGCTCGACACCCCCCTCACGCTTCGGCTGACCCTCGAACCGCTGGAGGCTGCGAACCCCCTGGAGCCGGCGTGGGAGCCGCTGGAGGTCTCCTTCGATGCGACGATGCCCCACCATCGGCACGGCATGAACGTCGTTCCCACGGTGCGGCGCGTCGGTCCGCGGGAGTTCGAGATCGAGGGAATCGAGCTCTTCATGGAGGGAGAGTGGCTCTTCGCCGTCGATGTCCGGCGAGGGGGGCTCACCGAGCGACTCCAGTGGTGGGTGTCCACGACATGAGTCGACGCCGACCGCTGCTCCTCCTGCTCCTGACCGCTCCCCTCCTCGCGGGCTTCGCCCCCGCCGGCAGGGAGGGGACGACCCCGCCTCCCCTCCAACCCACCGGAGGCGCCGCGGACACCGCGGCCGAGGACTTCACCGCGGAGGAGTGGCGGCGGCTTCGACGCATGTCCCCACTCTCCGTCCCTCCGGAGGATCCGACCAACGCGGTCGCGGATGACCCCCGCGCGATCGACCTCGGGCGGCGCCTCTTCTCCGATCCGCGCCTCTCCGGCTCGGGTGAACTCTCCTGCGCGACTTGCCACCCTCTGGATCGGGACACGATGGATGGCCGGACGGTGGCGCTGGGAGCGGCCCTCGGGACGCGCAACACGCCGAGCCTCACGAACGTGGCGTGGCTGCGTGCCTTCTTCTGGGACGGGCGGGCGACCACTCTCTGGGGGCAGGCGACGATCCCGATCGAGTCTCCCATCGAGATGGGCGGAGATCGCCTCCTCCTCCTGCGGAGCATCGAGCGGGACGCCGCCCTCCGGGGGGCCTTCGTCGAGCTCTTCGGGGAGCCCTGGCCGGACCTCCGCGACCTCCCCGCTCGCGCCACCGTGAAGATCGACCCGTCCACCCTCGCGCCGGGCCTCCCCGAGCTCGGGGTCCGCCCCACGGAGGAGTGGCTCGCGCTCCCCCCGGGGGAGCGGGAGGAGGTCGATCGGTGGTTCTCGCGGGTCGGCAAGGTGCTCGCCGCGTTTCAGCGGACGCTGCGGAGCGGGGAGACCCCGTTCGATCGGTTCGTCCGCGATCGTGAGGCGGGAAGAAGCTCGGAGGCCCTGACCGATGCCGCGCGGCGGGGGGCCCGCCTCTTCGCCGGGCGGGCCCGTTGTCACCTCTGCCACTCCGGGCCGCTCCTCAGTGATCATGGCTACCACCGCACCGGGGTCGCCCCCCGGGCCGGGTCCGCCGCGGATCCCGGCCGATACGAGGTGGGAAGGGAGGGGCGGGGTCTCGGCTCGAGCTTCGCCGTGGACGGGGCCTTCAGCGACGCCCCGGAGGGGGCCCATGTCCGGCGCGCCCGCGGGCGTCCGGTCGGACCGGATGACTTCGCCGCGTTCCGGACTCCGGGGCTCCGGAATGTCGCGCGGACCGCGCCCTACATGCACGATGGGCGCTTCGACAGCCTCGCCGCGGTGCTTCGGTTCTACTCCGACCGCGAGGGCGCCCTCCCCGCCGATCCGGCTCATCCCGAGCCCTTGAACGAGCCGCTCCGGCTCTCGGCGGAGGAGCTCTCCGACCTCGAGGCGTTCCTCCGGGCCCTGAGCGACGCGCGGCCGGGGGAGTCTGCGGGGCGGGGGCGCTGAGGTCCTCGCCCTTTCGAGGGTTGGAGGGGGAGGCATTCTCCACTAGACTCCAAGGTGTGCCCCCGCGCGGGCACTCCTGCGAGGGCCTCGCCCCTCGGGGGACGCTGCGATCGACAGCCCCCTCAAGGGAGATCCCCGATGATCCAATGCCCATCGGTCCGTTCCCCAATGCTGCTCGTGCTCGCCACCATCACCATCGCGGGCGGGCTCCTCGCGCACCAGGATGACCCCAAGGCGGTCTACCGCCCGCAGCCCTACTCGGGCCTGGGGTACCACACCGGCGTGCCCTGGGCGCCCGGCGCTCCCTCCGCGCTTCCGGGCGTTCCCGGTGGCATCGCCGCCGGTCCCCTCGGGGGGACGGCGATGGGCGGCTCCTTCGATGCGTCGGGGATCAGCCTCCTCTCGTGGCTCAGCCTCCCCGAGCTCGGAGCCGGGATCACGAGCGGCTCCGACTGCTGGGGCTACACCTCCCCGAGCGGTCGCGAGTACGCGCTGATCACGCACTCCGCGGGGACCACGATCGTCGAGATCACCACCCCGACCCAGCCGGTCGTCGTCGCCGTCATCAGCGGTCCGACGAGCCTCTGGCGGGATGTGAAGACCTACCAGAGCCACGCCTACATCGTCTCCGAGGGGGGTGGGGGAATCCAGGTCGTCGACCTCTCCGGCGTCGACGCCGGCGTGGCGACCCTCGTGAACAGCATCAACACCCCCGCGGGCACGACGGCCGCCTCGCACAATGTCGCCATCGATGAGGTCAGCGGGTTCCTCTATCGCTGCGGTGGGGGCTCGAACGGACTGCGCATCTACGACCTCTCGAACCCGGCGAGTCCCACCTACGTGGGAGCCTGGGGAAACCGCTACGTGCACGACGCCCAGATCGTCACCTACACCACCGGCCCCTACGCGGGGATGCAGGTCGCCTTCGTCTGCGGCGGGCTGAACGGGGGCTGGGTGGACACCGGCCTCGACATCCTCGATGTCACCAACAAGACGAACATCACGACGCTCTCCCAGACGATCTACGCGACCGGCCAGTACTCCCATCAGGCGTGGCTCTCCGAGGACCGGCAGTATCTCTTCCTCAACGACGAGCTCGATGAGGATGGCGTGAACGTGCCGACGAAGACCTTCGTCTTCGATGTCTCCAATCTCGCCGCGCCGGTCCAGCTCGGAGACTTCACGAACGGCAACCCGGCGATCGGGCACAATGTCTACACCGTCGGCAATCTGCTCTTCGAGGCGAACTACCGAAGCGGCGTGCGGGTCTTCGATGTGTCGAATCCGCTGTCGCCTCCGGAGATCGCCTACTTCGACACCTACCCCGACGACGACGCCGCCCAGTTCAACGGCCTCTGGGGGGTGTACCCCTACTTCCCGAGCGGCACCTTCATCGGGAGCGACCTCGAGCGAGGCCTCTTCGTGTGGGCGCTCGGCGAGCCTCTCCTGCTCTTCGACTTCCCTCTCGGTCAGCCGGTGACGATCGACCCCTCGGGGGGAACCTCCATCGTCGTCGATGTCCTCGGGAACGCGGGAGGGATCCTCGATCCGGCGAGCGTGACCCTCTGGGTCGACGCGGGCGCGGGGTTCTCTCCGGTCTCCATGGCGCCGCTCGGCGGCGCGAGCTTCCAGGGGGACTTCCCGCCGGTGGCCTGCGGGACCGCGGCCACCTACTACATCTCCGCCTCGACGACCGCGGGGGACACGGAGACCGCGCCGAGTGGCGCGCCGGGATCGCTCTACGAGACCTTCTCCCAGCTGGGGGAGACGATCGCCACCGAGGATGCGATGGAGACCGATGCGGGCTGGATCGCCGGGATCGCGGGGGATACCGCGACGACCGGCGTCTGGCTGCGCGGAGATCCGGTGGGGACGGGCGCACAGCCCGAGGACGATCACACCCCGGCCGGCAGCCAGTGCTGGTTCACCGGTCAGGGCCCGACCGGCGGCGGGCTCGGCGACGCGGACATCGATGGGGGCCTCACCACGCTGATCTCCCCCGTCTACGACCTGACGACCCTCTCCGATCCCCTCATCTCCTACTGGCGCTGGTTCTCGAACAACGCCGGCGCCGCGCCGGGGGAGGATGTCCTCGAGGTCTCCATCAGCGGGGACTCGGGGGCGACCTGGGTCCCGGTCGAGACGGTGGGCCCCACCGGCCCCGACAGCGTCGGCGGCTGGCGCGAGCATTCGTTCCGCCCCGCAGCCCTCCTGCCGCTGACCGCGACGATGCGGCTGCGCTTCATCGCGGGGGATCTCGGCTCCGGCTCCGTGGTCGAGGCGGCGATCGATGACCTGATCATCTCCGATCTGCTCTGCACCGACTGCAACGGAAACGGCATCGACGATGCGGCCGACATCGCCTCCGGGACGAGCTCGGACGCGAACCTCGATGGCGTCCCCGATGAGTGCGCGCCCCCCTGCCCCGAGCTGTTCATCCGGGGGGACACGAACGCGGATGGGGGGCTCGATCTCTCCGACGCCATCACGATCCTCGGCTACCTGTTCAATGGCGGGGCGACCCCTTCGCCCCTCGCGCGAGCGGACCTCGACGGGGCCGGGGTCGTGAACATCGCCGATGCGGTGCAGCTCCTCGACTACCTCTTCCAGTCCGGGCCTCCTCCGGCCCCGCCCTTCCCGAACCCCGGCTGCCCCTGATCCCCGGAGCGGATGCCGGAGACGCGAAAGCCCCCCGAAGAGAGGATCCGATCCTCTCTCCGGGGGGCTTCTTCGTGTCCGTCGTTCCGCTCAGCGGATCATGATGTCATCGAAGCCGAGGCGGACATCGACCGTGGCGGTGCCGAAGGTGTTGATCTCCACCTCGAGCTCCACCAGTTCGGAGAGGTCGAGGAGGGGGTTCGTGATGGTGAACTCCGAGAGCGGCACCTCGATGGTCGTGAAGCGCTGGTACTTCAAGGGGACGACCGTCCCCACCGGATGGGTCTCCGGGTGGAACTCGACCTGCGGGAGGAGCGGGTCCAGGGGGACCGCAGCGGAGCGACCGATCCCGTCGGTCAGCCGCACCTGCAGGTCGAGGTGGCCGTAGCCGGAGTTGTCGGGCACCCCGTGGATGTCATGGTTCTTCAGTCGCAGGGAGAGGCTCTTCCCGCCGACTGCGTCCAGGGGCTCGCCCTGCTGCGTGACCGGGATCCGGAAGCTGGTGACACCGTTCGGGTCGGCGATGAGGACGAGGTTGGAGATCCCCTGGATCGGAGAGGGGATCGGGAACGGCCAGTCGTAGCAGGCCCCCTTCAGGAAGAGCAGAGTCCCCGTCGAGGTGATCGTCCCGCCCCCGTTCGCGAGCGGGAAGTCATCGAAGTCCGCGAGCATCCGCTCGCCGGAGAGGTTCCGTCGGTGGGCCACCGTCACATACGGGGAGCCGACCGCCTCCCCCCCGTACAGGAGTCCCTCCACCGAGAGGTCCCCGTCGGCGTAGCGGCGGAGGAAGCCGAGGATGTAGTGCCGGGTGATGCTCTGCTGGAGCTCACGGGTGATGTAGCGACAGCTGTCGACCATCGAGGGGCTGGCGCTCCAGGTGCAGGGATCACAGCCGGCGAGGCCCGCATCCGATGTGTACCCGTGGCAACCGCCGTGGATGGTCACCATGGTCGTCGGGCCGCGGAAGCGCTCGAGGACCCGCTCGGAGTAGGGGTAGAAGACGTCGGTGTCCTGCTCGGCGGTGATGCTCAGCACCGGAACGTCCGGGAGCGAGATCCAGCGATCCGTGTTCCCGATCGTGGAGTCCTGCCGCGCGTCGGTTCCCTGCAGCATGATGATGCCCCGGACATCGCGGTCATGGAGCTCGTGGGCGATCATCGCGGCGGCTCCTCCCCGGGAGTGTCCCGAGAAGAAGACCTTCGTCGGGTCGATCAGGCCGAAGACGGGGCTGCTCGGGTCCGCGGCGATCTCCTCGACGACCTGACGCGTCCGGGCGAGGACGCGGGCCGCCTCGTCGTGTCCACCCCAGCAGTAGTGGTCCTCGACCTGATTGAAGGAGAACTGGTCGTTCACCGAAGCGACGACCACGCCCTGGGAGGCGAGCCCCGTCAGCAGCTGCTGATAGCCGGCGTGGCCGAAGCCCGCTCCGTGGTGGAAGACGATGAGGGGGAGCGCTCCGGTCGAGCTGATCGGATAGTAGATCCGCACCGTCTTCGACTCGGTCACCTCCGGCGCGAGGGGGGGATTGCCGGTGCAGCCGAAGAGCGGGTAGGCGAAGGGCCACGGCAGCTCGTGGATGTGGTCGAAGGCGATCTCGATCGCTGCGACCAGGGAGAACCCTCCGGTCTCGAACTGCTGATTCGGGACGACGATGCTCTCGGCGGCGGTGAACGCTGGCAGCTCAAGCTCCAGCAGGGAGAGCACGCCGTCCGAGCAGCGCGCCCAGAGATCGAAGCGGTGGAGCCCCGGCGGGATCGTGGTCCCGGTGAGCACTCCGCTGACCGGGTCGAGCACGAGATCCCCGGGCAGGGTCGCACCGGCCGGGAGGCCGTACTCCGCGAAGTCGACGGAGTCCTGAATGAGCCCCCCTCCGGAGCCATCGTCCCACTGGATCGACTGCCGACGATTCCGCGGCAGCTCTCCCCGGAAGGGGAGCCCCGCTCGGTGGGTCTCCATCGTGAACACGCGGACATCATCCGCGGGGATGGTGCAGGGTGGGTTCGCGCAGCCGAGTGGATCGGGGGTCGGATCGAGGCCGCACTGGGTGGATCCGAGGGGCATCTGGGACATCCCGAAGACCCACTGAAGCAGGGTGATGACATCCGCGATGTCGAGGGCGCCGTCGTCGTTCGAGTCGCAGGCGTCCTGACAGGGCGGGGTCTGTCCGCCGACGCCGAACAGGGACTCGAGGAGAAAGACGGGGTCGCTGATGTCGAGAGGGCCGTCTCCATTGCAGTCGGAACGGACGAGCCCGGCGACCTCCTGTGCTCCCCCGGTCGCTGGGAGCAGCAGGGCGCATCCCAGAATCAGGGCCCGCAGCGTCCAGCGGAGCCGCCGTGGGAGAGAGTTCGACATGGAGTGGGCCCCTCATCCGGTGCATCCCAACCGAGGAGGCTCGCGCGGTCCGCGGTCGCCGGTGCTGGACCGACACTGCGTTGGGGGACCGCTGCACCGGGGGGGTGCCGCACCTCGTCTGGGGGGAGAAGGGGGAGTCGAGACCGGTTTCAGGGTCACGGGCGAGCCTGCCTCGAAGGGTTCCGACCCCACGCCGGAACGGACTCGAGGGGACCACGGACTCCCGGGATAGCAGGCCGGGATGGTCGTTCGTGGCCAGGCGAGCGCGGCCGAGCGATAGGGCGCACTCCTCATCTCCATCCCCGAGGCTACCGACCGCGGAGAGCGATACAAGTGACAAGGTGAAAGCACGATTTCGTCCGAGATTCGGGTGGACCCCGGCCCCCGGGGCGGTAGGATCGTGGTTGGCGTAAGTCTTAACTTCGTAACGGTTTACAGAGTTTCTAACCTGTCAGCCGGCGCATTTGTTTCGGAGTTGCCAAACGCGACACCGCCCTCTGGAGGGGGCTGCGTGACCTACGCCCTGGAAGAAGTGTGCGGCTCCCGCCCGTTATCGCGGGGGCAGAACCCAACGGCCCACTGCAGCCGTCGCTCCTCCCGGAGCGATGTCCGCTGCCTCGGGTCTGAGGAGGTGTGTTGTGTCTCTTTCTCCCGCATCCGGGCTCCGCGCGGCCCTCTCCCTCGTTCTCCTCGCGCTGGTCCCCAGCGCCGCGGACGGACAGCTGGCCCCCACCGGTCTCGTCTGCACCGTGGTCGGACAGACGGTCGAGATCACCTGGTCGAACCCCGAGCCGTTCGACTTCATCGAGATCCGTCGGAACGGCTCGCTGATCCAGACGATCCCGGGCTCGGTCACCAGCTTCCTGGATCCCGGGGTCCCCGCGACCTTCCACTTCTACAATGTCCACGGCGTCGTGGGCACGGTCGTCGGACCGGGAGCTCCCTGCTCGGTTCAGGTCATCCCTCCCCCTGACGAGCCGCCGCTCGAGCCCCCGCCCTCCCTGAAGACCCTCCTGCCGCCGATTCCGTCGGAGCTCTTCAACTACGTGAAGGACTTCGAGGCGGCCGTCCGGCTCGGGAAGACCTTCTTCTGGGACATGCAGGCGGGCTCGGACGGCGTGACCGCCTGCGCGACCTGCCACTATCACGCGGGAACCGACACCCGGACCAAGAACATCCTCAATCCGGGTCCCAACGGGGTCTTCGAGACCGGAGAGCCGAACCGGAGACTCCGGGCCGCCCACTATCCGTTCCACCGCACGACGGACCCCCTCGACGCGAATTCTCCGGTCCTCACGACCAGTGACGATGGATCGGGCTCCCAGGGGGTCCACCTCGGGCAGTTCAACGATGTGATTCCCGGCTCCGATGTGGACGACACCACCGATTTCATCGATCCGAGCTTCACCGTGGATGCCCTGAATGTCCGCCAGACCACGAGCCGCAACGCGCCGACCATCATCAACGCCGTCTACAACATCGAGAACTTCTGGGACGGTCGCGCGAGCTTCTGGTTCAACGGACGGAATCCGTTCGGACAGAGGGATACCGGCGCGACCGTGCTGCAGGTGCAGCCGGACGGAACCGTCGCCCAGACGCCGGTCCTCATCGAGCGCGCCTCCCTCGCCTCGCAGGCGGTCGGACCGCCGAGCGGGGGCGTGGAGATGTCGGTCCACGGTCGGGACTTCCTCAAGCTCGGCAAGAAGCTGCTCAGCCTCGAGCCCCTCGCCGGCCAGGAGGTCAGCCCGACCGACAGCGTGCTCGGCGCGCTCGTCGATGTCGATGGCCTCGGGTTGAACACCACCTACGAGGCCATGATCCAGGCCGCCTTCCAGAACATCTGGTGGGAGAGCGACCGTCTCTTCGACTCGGCCTACCTCGAGATCGGGCAGGGAACCCCCGCGAACACCGACCAGTTCACCCTGATGGAGGCGAACTTCTCCTTCATCTGGGGCCTCGCGATCCTCGCGTACGAGAGCACCCTCGTCTCCGATGACAGCCCCTTCGACCAGTACATGGATGGGGATGCGGGCGCGATGACCGGGCTCGAGCTCCAGGGGCTCGACGTCTTCTCGCGGAGCACCTGCCTCCTCTGCCACACTTCGCCGGTCTTCACCAGCGCGGTCGCGACGAAGCTCACGGTCGTCCTCGAGCCCGAGGCCTCCGCCCTCGAGGGGATCCTCGAGCGGATGCCGATGAAGGACGCCCTCCTGAGCATCTACGACGGAGGCTTCTACAACATCGGGGCCACCCCGACGACCTCGGACATCGGTCGGGGCGGGGTCGACCCGTTCGGCAACCCCCTCAGCTTCGCCGGCATGGTCCGGGACTTCGGGCTGGAGTCCCTGCCCTTCCAGCCGGGCACCGTCATCCTGAACCCGCCGGTCCTGCCGAGCGAGGATGTCGCCATGGCCGGCGCGATGAAGACCCCGACCCTCCGCAACACCGAGCTGACCGGCCCCTACTTCCACCACGGCGGCTCCTCGACCCTCGAGCAGGTGGTGGAGTTCTATGCCCGCGGAGGAGACTTCGCGGCGCAGAATGCAGACACCCTCGCGCCCGAGATCCTGCCTCTCCCGTTCCTGAGCACCTCACCCGAGCGTCGCGCCGCCATGGTCGCGTTCATGGAGGCCCTCACCGACGAGCGGGTGCGCCAGGAGGCGGCGCCGTTCGATCACCCGCAGCTCTTCATCCCGAACGGCGCGGCCGGGGACCACAACACGGTGATCCCCGCCTTCGCCGGCGCCCTCACCGCGGCCGATGACTGGAAGATGATCCCGGCGGTCGGCCAGGAGGGACGGGCCGCCGCGGGCCTCCCGCCGCTGCTGGAGTTCCTCCAGCCCCACGCGGTCGAGGACATGACCTGTGAGAACCTCCCGGGGGTCGGCATCCTTCTCTCCTGGACCAACGCGGACAGCTACCCGCTGATCCGGATCGAGCGGGACGGCTTCCCGCTCATCGTGGTCCCGGGGGTCAACGCCGCCCACACCGATCCCAACCTCACCCCGGGCCGCTGGGAGTACGACATCCATGCGATCGAGGGGACCCAGATCGGGCTCCGGACCGTCTGCGTGGTCGACATTCCCCCGCCCGCGCCCTCGACCGTCAGCGCGAGCCAGCTCGGGGCGGGTGTGATCGTCAACTGGACCAACACCTACTCCTACGACGGGATCCAGGTCCTCCGAAACGGGGAGCTGATCGCGACCGTGACCGCGGGCTCGACCGTCTACTTCGACACGGTCGCCATCCCCGGGGAGCACACCTACGAGGTCATCGGCCTCGTGGAGTCGGTGCCTTCGGTGCCGGTCGCCGCCACGACCTCGGTCATCCCCGCGCCCGTCTTCTCGGTGAGCTGCACCGAGGCTCCGGGTGGAGCGGGGGTCGACATCACCTGGGGGAACTCGGAGGAGTACGACAGCGTCGAGGTCCTTCGGGAGGGGGTGCTCCTCGCCTCCGTTCCCGGTGGCTCGACCCAGTACACGGATGCGTCGCCGCTGAGCGGGATCACGGAGTATCAGGTGATCGCCCGCACGAACGGCATCGACTCCCTCGCCGAGGGCTGCGTGATGACCATCGCGCCCGCCCCCCTCTCCTCGCTGACCTGCGCCGACGGCGGAGGCACGACCCAGCTGACCTGGACGAACGGGGACACCTACAGCGCGATCGAGCTCCGTCGCGGCGGACTGCCGATCGCCGACCTGCCCGGGGCGGCGACGAGCGCCACGGACCCGGAGCTCGCGGCCCTCGGGCCGGGAATCCACATCTACGAGCTGGTCCCGTCGACCGACGGGGTGACGGCGCTCTCCTCGATCTGCCAGCTCGATGTCGCCCCGACCGGCGTGTCCGGCCTCACCTGCGGCGTGATCGGGCTCGGCAACCTCGTCTCATGGACGAACACCGGAGCCTATCCGACGATCGAGGTTCGTCGTGACGGTGCACTCATCGCGACCCTCGCGGGGAGCTCGAGCTTCCTCCTCGATGAGCTGGTCGTGAACGGGACCTTCACCTACGAGGTCACGACCCTTGCGGACGGGCTCACCTCCGCTCCGGTCGCCTGCACCCTCTCCCGGACCCCGGCTCCGGTGACCCAGCTCACCTGCTCCGACACGGGGGCGGGGATCCAGCTCTCCTGGTCGAACGCCGAGCTCTACGACTCGGTGGAGATCTTCCGCAACGGTCAGGTGATCGCGGCCCTCCCCGGAGTCGATGCGACCTTCCTCGACGCGACGCCCCCCGCGGGCCTCGTGAGCTACGCCGTTCGGGCGATCAGCAACGGCGAACTCTCCGCCGGCGCCCCCTCCTGCCTCGTCAACATCCTCCCGTCCCCGGTCACCGGCCTCGGCTGCGTCTCCACCGGGCCCTGCGGGGGTGAGATCCTCCTCGACTGGAGCAATGCGGGTGCCTATGACGAGATCCGGATCGACCTGAACGGCCTCACCGTGGCGACCCTCCCCGGGGGCAGCACCACCTACACGGCGACCGTTCCGGGGGCCGGGAACCACAGCCTCGAGGTCGTCGCCCTCTCCGGCGGCATCCCCGCGGCCCCGACCGCCTGCGCGGTGACGGTCCTCGATGACACCGCGTCCGCTCCGACCGGGCTCGTCGCTCAGGTCGTGAGTCCGGTCAGCTGCACCGTGGAGCTCTCCTGGGCGCTCGGCGGCACCTACAGCGCCCTCGAGGTCCGCCAGAACGGCGCTCTCCTGCAGGCCCTGCCGGGGACCGCCACGACCGCCACGGTGAACGCCACCGGATCCTCCGAGCAGCTGCTCGAGCTGGTGGCGACGACCGAGTGCGGGACCGAGCTCCCCGCGGTGACGGTGACCATCATCTGCGATTCCGAGTTCCTCCGCGGAGATGCCAACGCGGACGGAGGTCGCGACATCTCCGACGCGATCTTCCTGCTCTTCGCGCTCTTCGTGAACGGGGCTCCCCCGGTCTGTGAAGACGCGGCGGATGCCAACGACGACGGGGTCATCGACATCGCCGATGCGACCGCCTCCCTCGCCGCGGTGTTCGGTCAGGTCACGAGCCTGCCCGCCCCGTTCAGCAGCTGCGGACCGGACAACACGAGCGACACGCTCCAGTGCACCGAGTTCTCGACCTGTCCCTGATAACGGGATGGGCGGGATTCGCCCAAGCGGGCGATACTGAAGACGGAGGGGGTGATCGAGGAATCGGTCACCCCTTTCGTCACCCTTGAAGACCACCCTGAGGAGGACCGAGACGATGCAGCCCCCCCTCTCCCGACCTCTCCTGATCGCGCTCCCGCTCGCCGTGATCGCCCTGATCGCTCTCCTGCCCTGGTGCGCCGACCGCCTCCCGGTGGCGAGCGGGGCGGCTCAGGACGGCGCAGAGGGGTGCTGTGAGGCCGCTGGGGAGAAGGAGCCCGCCGGGGACGGCTGCTGCGCGGAGGAGCCGAAGAGCGACGATGAGAAGCCCCCCTGCTGCCCGACCGCGGAAGAGGCGGGCCCCTCCTCGGAGCGGACCGTCACCATCGAGGAGATTCCCGATGTTCGGGTGGTCGATCAGGACGGGGTGGAGCACTCCTTCCGGACCGATCTGGTGGCGGACCGGACGGTGGTCATCAACTTCTTCTTCACCACCTGCAAGACGATCTGCCCGCCTCTCACCGCCACCTTCGCCAAGGTCCAGCAGGAGCTGGGCCCGGAGCTCGGTGACGGCGTGCGTCTCCTCTCCATCAGCGTCGATCCCACCAATGACCGTCCCGCCCGCCTGAAGCGCTTCGCCCGGACCTTCGGCGCGGCGGAGGGATGGAGCTTCCTGACCGGGGAGAAGCAGACGATCGACCGCCTGCTCGTCGCGCTGGGGTCCGCCACGCCGGACAAGTTCGACCACACTCCCATGGTCCTCGTCGGCAACCTCGCCACAGGCGAGTGGCGGCGGACCTACGGGCTCGCCCCCGCCTCGGAGATCGCGGAGGTCGTTCGCGGGGTCCACGCCCGCGCTCAGGTCGGGATCGAGTCGCGCCTCGCGAAGGACTACTTCCCCAACCGCCCGCTGATCGATCAGCACGGCACGCCAGTCCGTTTCTACGAGGATCTGCTGCAGGGGCGGACCGTCGTCCTTCATGTGATGTTCACGCGCTGCACGAGCATCTGCCCCCCCATGCTCACGAACATCTCCAAGGTGGCGGAGCTCCTGGGAGATCGCCTCGGAGAGCGGGTCCAGATCCTGAGCCTGACCGTGGACCCGGAGTTCGACACGCCGGAGAAGCTCCGGGAGTACTCCCTCGCCTTCGGCTCCCGGGAAGGTTGGCGGTTCCTCACCGGCGATCGTGAGGATGTCCGGGCTGTCCTGCAGAAGCTGGGGGCCTGGGTCGATGATCCCGAGGCGCACAACGCCTGGCTCATCGTCGGGAACGAGGCGACGGGGGATTGGCGGAAGGTGCTCGCCACCTCGCCGCCGATGCAGATCACCCACCTCGTCCGGTCGATCCTCGGAGAGGGAGACGCGCTGGAATCCCCATCGGAGCCGAGAGAGCTGGAGACCAGCAAGTCCAACCCCTGAAAAGAGTTGAGTGTCCTTCTCGACTCTTCTGCCGACTCCTCGTTACCGAACATCCCCCTCAGGGTGGTACTCTTCCACAGCGTCGATTCCTGAAGGTGGGTCCGCCCCGCGCGGACACCGTCGACGCCGCGTCCGCCCCTCCCGCCCGGGGTTTCGCCGGTGCGGGAGCCCCGTCCCCTCCTCCGCTCCCGGCGGGGTGAGGCGGGGCTCGGAGGGTGTGGAGGCCGGAAGACCAGTCCCAGAGTTCCCTGGAGGCCTCGTGATCCCATCGATCCCGAACCGACCGTCCCGCGGAGTCTCACCGAGGCTCTCGCTCTCCGCTCTCCTCGCCGCCTGCTTCCTGCTCCTCGGTGCGACCCTGGTCGCCCCGGTCTCCGCGCAGGATGATCCGCCCGTCCTCGGACCGAAGCTCCGCGTGGACTCGCCGAGTCACGATTGGGGGAAGCTGATCAAGGGTGAGAGCCACGAGCACGTCTTCATCGTGCGCAATGTCGGAAGCGAGACCCTGCTCATCGAGCGGATCAAGTCGACCTGAGGCTGCTCCGCGGCCGAGTTCGACCGCGAGATCGCTCCCGGCGGGAGCGGTGAAGTCACCGTCAAACTGAACACCGAGAAGATGAACGGCGCCGGGGTCAAGAAGTCGGTGCAGATCATCAGCAACGACACCTCCGCTCCGGAGTTCTCCCTCGATCTCACCGGGGACATTCTCTCGGTGCTCGAGGTGGACTCGAAGCTGCGCAAGGTGGAGCTGCGTGGACTCGCCGGGACCGAGCTGGTCTCCGAGTTCGTCCTCAAGCAGGGGTCGCACCTCGAGGTGGAGATCCTCGAGTCCGAGGTCTCGAGCGGGAATGCGCGGGTCGATCGCTTCGAGCCCGTGGAGGGAGAGCCCGGGTCCTGGAGCGTTCGCCTCGTCGCGGACGCGGTGGATCGCCCTCTCATCTTCAATGAGAAGTTCAAGATCGCCGTTCGGACCAGCGACGGGCAGGAGCGGGAAGTGAGCTTCCCCTTCCGGGTCGAGCACAACGCGAGGGTGCAGGCGACCCCCAAGGGGCAGCTCAAGTTCATTCCTCGCGAGATCGCGAAGCTCTACGGCCCCAATCCGCAGCCGATCAGTCGGGCTGTCCTCCTGAACGCCGGCGGGGAAGGGATCCGCTTCAATGTCCTCGAGGTGCGCCTCGATGAGAATCTCGAGGGAGTGGTCAAGACCGAGGTCACGGAGCAGCGCCCGGGAGAGCAGTTCGCGGTGCATGTCCGGATCGAGGAGTGGCAGGAGAAGCGCCAGATGATCGGTCGCATGACGATCGTCACGGATGATCCCGAGTGCGGGGAGATCTCCCTCTGGGTGATGGCCCTCTTCACTCCGCCCGACGGCGGAGGTGGCTCCCGCTGACCGCAGGCCGCGGTCGAGAGGAGCGCAACCCTCCTCGCCCATTGCCGGGAAATGCAAACAGGGGTCTGCGGCCATGCCGCAGACCCCTGTTCTCTTGGGTCAACGCCCTCGCTCACGAGGGGGGTGATCAGCGCTGGGAGAGCCGCGCTTTGGTGACAGAGACGGTTGACACGCTCCTCAGTCGGCTCTGACGCGAGGCCGCCGGCTGCGGGCCTGGGGCGGTGAGGGCGACGAGGATCTGCCGAACGGTTTCCTCATCGAAGACGATGGGCAGCTCCTCCCAGCAGATCGGCTCCTGGCGATCTGCGGGCGGATGAGATGTCGGATCAGGCGCCATAGAAGAACTCCTCTAGCTTCTGTAGGCACTCGGGGCCCGACTGCAGAAACGGCTCGCACCTGTGCCGCTCGGGACCCTGTTATTCCTGAATAGTAATCAGGCTCGCGGAGCGATGAAATCAGGGGCGGCGCAAGTCATGAGAGACAGGATAGAGAGGAGGGGGAGGTGGCGGGTGTATCCCCGGCCCGATCAGCCGAGTCGCCGGGATCGAGGGGTCTGCGGACGGACCCGGATGCGAGCGGGGGTGGATCCCGATCGAGTCGGAATCCACCCCCGCAGGGTCGAACTTGTTCTCCGCCGTCGGTCCGGCGGATCAGGCGCCGATCTCCGTGCCCGCGAGCTGGAGAACCTTGGCGGCCAGGTCGCTCGGGGTGAACGGCTTGGGGAGGAACTCGTCCGCGCCGAGGCGGATCGCCTTGTGCAGGTCCTCCTCGGGGAGGGCGGAGATCACGAGGATCTTGGTGGTCCGCAGCTCGGGGCTGAGGCGGACATGCTCGATGACCTCGTAACCGGAGACGCCCGGCATGTTGAGATCGACGGTCATCACGCACGGCAGGTGCTCCCGGAGCAGGCTGCCCGCCTGGAAGCCGTCGTCCGCGGAGTACGCCTCGAAGTCGTGGGTCCGCAGGATGCGCTGGATCATGCGGGTGACCTCCTGGTCGTCGTCGATGATCAGCACCTTGCGAGCGAGGTGAAGGAAGTCGCGCGGGATCGGGATCTGGTTCTCACGAAGGAACGCGATGAAGTTGTGGACCTCGACGCGATTGTCCCCGCGACCCGGAAGCTGGTAGGCGCGGAGCTGCCCCCGCTGAATCCAGCGGATCACCGTGCGGAAGTTCACTCCGCAGTAGTCGGCGATCTCTCCCGTGGTGAGAGTTCTCTTGTGTTTCATGAGGCCGTGCTCCAGTTCACCGGAGTTCTTGGGCTCCCTGGGGAGCCCGGGATGGTCGGCTTCGCCCGCGTCGTCGTCGGCAGCGACGGTCTCCGCGATCTCACGACGGAAGGGGAGTCTCGGAAGGGGACTCGGACTTCCGCGCCCGCCTCCCGCTCCACGCAGGAACGGAGGGGGCTCGCACCCAGTCGGCCTCTTGGGTCCGACGGTGAGTTTCTCGGAGCGCTGGCTTGAAGCCAAGGATTGCCTTGGGAGCGTCGAGCACTCTCAAGGGGGATGATACACACTCCCGCGGGCAGAGGACCGTGGTGTCTGCGTCCCCGGGCGGAGCCCGAGGACAGTTCCGGGCGGCTCGTCGCCCAGAGGGATGGTCTCGCAGGTTGTCCTAAACAACCGCGAGGCAAGTCCCGACTTGTCCCGCGCGAATGTCAATATTTTACCGCGTGGGTGAGTTTGGACTACCCTTGAACTGGATACTCTTCGTCAGTTCCGGCCCTGTCGCCCTATCCTGCCATTCAAGAGCTCAGGGCGGTCATCCGTTCAGGGAGCGGGGTCGGGGAGGGGAGTATTCAATTCAGGGATTGTGCGGAGTGTGTCGAGGGTTCAGGGGCAGGCCGGTGAGAATGAACAGGTCAGCGGGTCGCCGAAGGTCGGATCCGGCCCGCAAGCCCCGGGCCCAGGGGCCTGGGGGAGCGGCACGAGGCCGAAGATGGCTCCGAGGAGTTCGATCGCGTCGGTGAGCTCCAGAAGACCGTCGTCGTTGGCATCCGCGGCATCCTCACAGAGGAGCGATCCTCCCACGAAGAGGTGGGAGAGAAGCACCAGGGGGTCCGAAATGTCGAGCTGGCCGTCGTGGTTCGCGTCTCCCCGGATGAACCGAGCGAAGTCGAGCCCGCAGTCGTGAGTGCAGGTGACCGGGGTGAGGGGGTGCTGAGAGCAGTTCGCGACTCCATCGACGGAGATCGTCGTCAGCCCTTCCGCCGGGATGCCGACGATCGCCGTCGTGGTGGTGCCGGGGAGGGTCAGAGCGAGCAGGCCATCCACTCGGATCTCGATGACCTCGTAGGCCTCCGGATTCTCCCAGGAGAGGGCTGTGGTGCAGTCGAGGGGATTCAGGTCGCAGGCGAGGGCCTGCACCGGTGGTGGGGGGGGAGGTGCGGGGATGTCGAGGAGACAGCAGCGCGGGTCTCCGGAGAAGGTGAGGTAGTGGGGCTCCACGCAGAGTTCGTGCTGTCCGGGGGGAAGCCCATTCAACTCAAACACGACCGCTGAACCCGCGAGGCTCGCGATCGGGAGTCCGTCGTGGCGGATGATGATCTCGGTGTAGTCATCGGCGATCCCCCAGGTGGCGGTCACCGCGCCGCTGCAGGGATCGACGACCACGCAGGTCAGATCCTCGAGCGGCTCGGCCCTCTGGTCGAAGGGGAAGGCCCCCAGGTCGCGCGTGGTGCCATCGGGGTCCGGAGGGTCGAGGGGGTTCCCCCTGTCGATCATCGCGGAGCCGGGAGCGAGGGTGAGGTCCCCGAGGTCGGGGGCCCGGAATCCCGGCAGAAGGTCGACATTCCCCGTCCCGGGGGGAGGGCCGGGGGCGTTGGTGAAGCTCACGGTGCCCAGTCCGTTGTCGAGGAAGGTGGGGAGCGTGTTCTCCCGCGCGATCGACCCGTGCATCGTCCAGGCGGAGGTGCTGTTCGACGGAACGAAGAGGCAGCCTCCGGCGGTGGCGGAGTTCTGCAGCAGGGTGCAGTGGGAGAGAGAGAGCTCGAAGGCGTTGCTGCTCAGCGCCATCGCTCCCCCCTCCGCGTCGGCGGCGTTGCCCAGGAAGGTGCAGCGCTCGAGCGTGGCGCTCCCCCCATCTCCCCCGAGCCCCGCGCCGTTTCCAGCCCCGTTCCCGAGGAAGTCGGAGGCGGTGAAGATGGCCTCCGCACCGAAGACCAGGACTCCGCCTCCGAGGAGGATGGCGTCGTTCTGGACGAATCGACAGCCGACGGCGAGGACCGGGGAGTCCTGCAGGAGCACGCCGCCGCCGAGGATCGCTGAGTTCGATCGGACCTCGCACTCCTCCAGCAGGACTTCGGCCCCCTCGATCATGAGCCCGCCGGCGGCGGTGCTGCTGGTGTTCTCGAGGAAGTCGGAGCGCCGGATCACCGAGGCACCGGTCTGAAGGCGGAGGTGGGTCCCCGCCCCCTGCAGGCTCGAGTTGAGGGAGAATCGGCAGTCCTCGATCAGCAGCCCACTCCCGCCGTCGGCGAAGAGCCCGCCCCCGAACTGGGCGGTGTTCGCCGTGAAGTGGCAGTTGCGGAGGGTGGGGGAGGTGCCGAGGGCCAGCAGTCCACCGCCCGCCTCGAAGACACCGGTCGAATTCCCGAGGGCGTCGAGGATCGTCTCGCTCCTCCCCGATCCGCCTCGAATCGTGAGCCCCTCGATGACGGTCGAGGGGCCCTCACCGCTCTGGGCGAGGATGGTGGAGCCTTCACCGGGACCTCGCGTGAGGAGGGAGCCATCCACGATCGTGGCCTCCGGTCCGGCGATGCCGATCAGTGTCACCGCACGGCCGAGGAGGTCGAGGTTCTCGAAGTAGGTGCCGGGCGCGACCTCGATGCGGTCGCCGGGCTGTGCGGCCTCGATCGCCTCCTGAATCGTCGGGAACTGCGAAGGGACGAGGAGGTCCAGGCCCCGGACCTGCCCGATCGGGCAGAGGAGCAGGAGGAGAAGGAGAGAGAGCCTGCTCGTGAGTGGGCCCGCGGTGCTGCGGATGCGATTTCGCACGGGGGACCCCCTCTGGTCGGAGCACGGCTCCGGAGCGACGAAGACCGGGGGAGCCCCGGTCCGGGATGGGAAGAAGAGGGCGGCAACAGCGCCGGAAGCTCCCCCGGAGACGGAGGGGGAGACTCAATCGGCCGGGAATGACGGTCGGGGACGGAGTCCCAGACCTCCAAGGCTCCTCCGATTGTACAGGTCGGCCCGAGATACACGTGGGCGGTCAGGTAAGTCGTCTTCGAGATGTTTATTTACAATCTCTCGATGGGGTCGTTCCGCGTCCTCAGTCAGTGGAGTCCTTCCTCTGAACCGAAGCTCTCTCCTAAAGGCATGTATTGTTGGGACTTGTGGGGGTGCGCTCGTGGCTGCCCTGTCGGTCTCGCAAGTCAGAAGAGTGACGCCGCGAGACCTTTTCCCACTTGTTAATAGCGAGGCCTCCCGCCGGTGCTAAGATTGACTTCGAGTCGGCTTCGGGCCATCCCCCCGATGACCGCCCCCGCACAGCCCCACAGGGCACCGGCGGGGCCGGAACGGCCGTACTGGAGCCATCCCTCCCGTACTCCCCCAACTCCAGTGTCGCTGCTCCTCTCAGGAGCTGCGGAGACATCCCTTGAGACGCGCGCGTGCTCGGAGCGCGTCGTTGGTGCCGTGAGAAGCGCCGAATTGGAGGAATCATGTTCAGCCCCCGCGGTGTTGCCATCGCGGTCGCGATGACCGCTTCCCTCGTCCTGTTGAGTGGCTGCTGGAACCGGAGTCACCGGATCCAACCGCCCTCCGCGCTCAGCTATGCGGATCTCGGATCGATCGTCCTTCAGGGGATCGAGCTCGAGGCGAAGCCCGAGTACAGGGGCGACCGCGCCACCGAGTTCCTGGTCGAGCCGCCCCTTCCGGCCGGTCTGACCCTCGACCCGGTGAGCGGGCGGATCCACGGCACTCCTCTCGAGATCACCCCGACGGCGGACTACGTCATCACCGCGTGCAACTCCGGGGGCGAGGACGAGCTGCTCATCACGCTGACCGTCAATCCCCAGGCCCCCTGCGACCTCTCCTACAGCGAGGAGGACGCCCTTTACGTCGGTCTCGTGACCGCCGTGGTGAACATGCCGAGCGTCTCCTGCGGTCCCGGGCACCTGTGGGTGATCGAGCCCGCGCTGCCGGAGGGCCTGACCCTCGATGGTGAGACCGGGATCATCGCCGGCGTCGCCACCGAGCTGATCGCCCGCACCGAGTTCACGATCACCGCGTCGAACGTGACCGGCAGCACCACGCGCACGATCTTCCTCGAGGTTGAGTCCCCGGCGCCCTGCGGCCTCTCCTACGCCCAGGAGAACGTTGTCTACCCGCCGTCCGTCCCGATTCACCCGAACCTTCCGACCTCCGACTGCGGCGCGGTGGAGCTGTTCACCGTGACCCCCGCCCTGCCGAGCGGCCTGAGCCTCGACCCCGCCACCGGGGAGATCAGCGGGACCCCTGCGGTCGAGCAGGGAGAGTCGGTGCACACGATCACCGCCTCGAACAGCTACGGCTCCGACTCCACCGACCTCACCCTGCGCATCTCGCCCGTGTTCCAGTACATCGCCGGGAGCGCCGCGGCGGAGTTCGATCCCGCCACCGGCGAGGGCGCGCTCCAGTCGACCCTGCGCCTCCTCGAGGGCTCCGACAACGCGACCTTCCCGACGCCGATCATCGGCCTCTCCTTCGCGATCGAGCACGACTCCGCCCTGCTGGTTCCCTCCGACGTCCTTCCGGGTGCGGACCTGCTGACCCTCGGCGACGGCTCCGGCCCGGACTTCTTCGAGCCGTTCTTCCACGATGGAGCCGTGACCGTCGGGATCGTCTTCAGCTTCGATCTGATGACCCTCCTGATGGCCGACTCGCTCCGTGAGGTCCTCGTCATCGAGTACCAGACCCGCCCCGAGGCCTTCCTCGACGGCGCCGAGCCGGTGAGCACCGCCCTGACCTGGGGCTCCCCGGCTTCCTCCGCGGTGGAGAACGAGGTCGCCCTGAGCGGCACCTACTCCGTGGATCCGATCCTGATCGACGCCACCTTCCTGCTCACGCCGGCGGCCCCCGCGCCCGCCGAAGAGCAGCCCTGATCCCGACCCCGGTCCCCGGGAACGTGTCCGGATCGCCTCCGTTCCCACCGGCCTCGCGGCCGGTGGGAACGGTGGGCGAGACGTCCCTCGGTCCGGCCCTCCGCTCAGACTCCACTGACTCCCCCTGGAGGAGAACCATGTCCGGCTTCCGCGCCTCGATTCCGACTCAACTGACTCGCGCGATCGTCCTCGCCCTCCTGACCATTGTCGGGTGCAACAACGGTGGGGGAGGATCTTCGGTCACCGCACCGACGGGGCTCTCCTATCCGATCCCGGCGCCCTTCGTCGTCGGTGAGGTGGTCTCCCCGCTCCAGCCCGCGCTCGGAGGCGGCTCCGCGTCCCTCTACGAGGTCGCGCCGGAGCTGCCCGGTGGTCTTGAGCTCGATGCCGCGACCGGGGAGCTCTCCGGAGTGCCGACCGAGGTCACCCCGACCGCGGACTACACGATCACCGCCTCGAACTCCCTCGGCTCCACCGACTTCGTCCTCCAGTTGACGGTCAACCCTCCCGCTCCGTGCGGACTCTCCTACAGCGAGCCCGTGGCGGCCTATCCGGTGGGGGAGGCCATCGCGCCGAACACGGCGTCGGTCGGCTGTGGCGCGGTGGAGACCTGGACGATCACCCCCGCCCTTCCGGACGGGCTCTCCCTGGATCCGCTCACCGGTGAGATCTCCGGAACTCCGACTGCGGTCGTCGCGACGACGATCCACACGGTCGTCGCCTCGAACATCACCGGCGCGGACAGCTTCGACCTCGAGATCACCGTGAACCCCGAGGTCCCCTGCGGCCTCGCCTTCACCGATCCGGCCCCCACCTACAACGTCAACACGCCCATCGCCCCGAACGCGGGCTCCAGTGCCTGCGGACCGGTCGCCGCCTGGGCGGTCGATCCGGCGCTCCCCGCCGGCCTCGTCCTCGATGCCCAGACCGGGATCATCACCGGGAGCCCCCTCGCGGTCCTCGCTCCGACCGTCTTCACGGTCACCGGATCGAACGCCTCGGGGAGCGCGAGCATCGACCTCCTCATCGAGATCCTCCCCGAGGTCACCACGGGGATCACCTACGGTGACACCGCGCCGACCTACATCCGGGGGATCGCGATCACCCCGAACGCCCCGAGCATCTCGGGTGGAGCCCCGAGCGACTGGAGCGTGGATCCGGCCCTGCCCGGCGGCCTCCTGCTCGATCCGTCCACGGGGGTCATCTCCGGGACCCCGGACCAGATCACCGCGACCCTCGACCACGTGATCACCGGGAGCAACGCCGCCGGCAGCCTCAGCACCACGATCTCGATCACCATCGCGCCCCAGGCCCCCTGCAACCTGAGCTACACGAGCACCGACGCCGTCTACCTCCAGGGGATGCCGATCACCGCCAACATCCTCGATTGGGGCTGCGACGCGCCGGACGCGATCGTCATCTCCCCCGCGCTGCCCGCCGGCCTCTCGCTCGACCCCGCCACGGGGACGATCTCCGGGACCCCGGCGGACGTCACCCCGACGACCACGCACACCGTGACCGCGAGCAACGCCACCGGCAGCGAGAGCATCGCCGTGACGATCACGGTGAACCCTCAGGCGCCGTGCAACCTCGGCTATGACGCCGAGGTGGTCACCTACCTCGCCGGTCTGCCGATCGCCCCGAACTCGCCGGCCTTGGGCTGCGGACCGGCGGCGCAGTTCGCGGTCAGCCCCGCCCTCCCGGCCGGGCTCGACCTCGACGCAGCCACCGGAGTGATCACGGGAGTGCCGACCGTGGTGGCGCCCGCCTCCACCCACACCGTCTCCGCGATCAATGTCACCGGTTCGGCCAGCGTCATCCTCGAGATCCGGATCGATCCGCAGGCGCCCTCGAACCTCTCGTACTCCGAGCCGAGCCCCGTCTACCAGCTGGACCTCCCCATCACGGCGAACACGCCGAGCGCCTCGGGCGGAGCGGTCGACGGCTTCGCGATCACGCCGGGCCTCCCGACGGGACTCACCCTCGACCCGGTCACCGGGGTGATCTCGGGGACGCCGACCGTCCTCGTCGGCCCGACGCTTCACACGATCACCGCCACGAACGTGACCGGCTCCGCCGCCACGACCATCCTGGTCGAGATCGTGCCGCAGCCCCCCTGCTCCCTCGCCTACGGGGATGCGACGCCGGTCCTCCTGCTCGACATGCCGTCCGCGCCCAACCCGGCGAGCTTCGCCTGCGGCACGCCGGATCTGTGGGAGATCACGCCGGCCCTGCCCGCCGGACTCCAGCTCGACCCCGTCAGCGGGACGATCAGCGGGACGCCGACGGAGCTGCTCCCGACGACAACCTTCTTCGTCACCGCCACGAACGACACGGGGAGCTCGAGCGTCTCGATCATCCTCACGGTCAACCCGCAGGCCCCCTGCGATCTCACCTACGCGTTCCCGAGCTCGCTGTACCTCGCGGGGATCCAGATCCCCGTGAACCCCCCGAGCTGGGGCTGCGGCGATCCGGCCAGCTTCACCGTCAGTCCGCCGCTCCCGGCGGGACTGCTCCTCCACCCCGCGACCGGGGTCATCTCCGGCACCCCGAGCCTGCCGACCGGAGCTTCGACCCACACCATCACCGCCTCGAACGTGACCGGGAGCGACTCCTTCCAGCTCTCGATCGCGGTCGACCCGCAGGCCCCCTGCGACTTCGAGTACGCTTCGGCGAGCCGGACCTACGTCATCGGCACGGCGAGCGCCGCGAACATCCCGAGCTGGGGCTGCGGCGACCCGCAGGGCTTCTCGGTGACGCCGCCCCTGCCGGCCGGCCTCTCCATCGACCCCGTCAGCGGAGCGGTGCTCGGCATCCCGACCGAGCTCCAGGAGCTCACCGTCCACATGATCACCGCCACGAACGTCACGGGGACCGACACCACGACCATCGCGATCACCGTGAACCCGGAGGCGCCCTGCGCCCTGACCTACGCCGACCTGACGCCGATCTACGTCGTCGGCAGCGGCATCGCCCCGAACTCCGCCAGCTTCGCCTGCGGCCCGCCGGACCTTTACACGATCTCGCCCCCGCTCCCCGCCGGCCTCATGATCAGCGCCGCCACGGGGCAGATCTCCGGGATCCCGACCGAGATCGTCCCCGCCGCGATCTACACGGTCACCGGGACGAACCCGACCGGCAGCGACTCGGTGGACCTGCTCATCACCGTGAACCCGAAGGCCCCCTGCGACATCGCCTACTCGGATGAGACCGCGGTCTACCTCGTGGGGACGCCGATCGCGGCGAACCTCCCGAGCTGGAGCTGCGGCGACCCGGAGAGCTGGACGATCACTCCGGCCCTGCCGAACGGGCTCCTCCTCGATGCGTCCACCGGGGCCATCACGGGGACCCCGGCGGTCGTCAGTCCGCTCACCGACTACACCGTCACCGCGACGAACGTGACCGGGAGCGACTCCCGCGTCTTCTCGATCCAGGTGAACCCCCAGGGGCCCTGCGGGCTCGCCTATCCCGACCCGAGCCCGCTCTACACCCAGAACGTCCCGATCACGCCGAACGTCCCGACCACCTCGTGCGGCACGCCGACCGGCTGGATCGTCACCCCCGCCCTCCCGGCCGGGCTCCAGCTCGATGCGATGACCGGAGTGGTCAGCGGCACCCCGACGATCCTCGTCGAGGACTCCGTTCACGTGGTCGCCGCCTCGAACATCACCGGCACCGAGACCTTCACCCTGACGATCACCGTCCAGGAGCAGGCTCCCTGCAACCTGCAGTACACCTTCATGGCGCCGACCTACCATGTCGGCACCGCGATCGGCGCGAACGTGCCGAGCTGGGGCTGCGGAGTGCCGGGGAGCTTCTCGGTCAGCCCGGCCCTCCCGGCCGGTCTCTCCCTCCATCCCGTCACCGGGATCCTCACGGGGACCCCCCTCGCCCTCGTCCCGACGACAGACTTCGTCGTGAGCGCGGCGAACCTCACGGGCAGCGCGGAGGCGATCCTCACGATCACCGTGAGCGATCCGCCGCCTTGCAGCGTCGCCTACCCGTCGGCGAACGCGGTCTACGAGCAGGGTCTCCCGATCACTCCGAACATGCCGAGCTGGGCGTGCGGGGATCCGGAGTCCTGGTCGATCGCCCCGGCGCTCCCCGCCGGACTCGCCCTCGATCCGCTCACCGGGGTCATCAGCGGCACGCCGCTCGATCTCCTGCCCCCGACCCTCTTCCTCGTGACCGCGGAGAACGTCTCCGGCGAGGACAAGGTTCAGATCTCCATCGAGGTGGTGGAGGCCGCGCCGTGCGCCCTCTCCTACGCCGACAACCCCGTCACCTACCAGATGGGGCTGGCGATCACGCCGAACCCGGCTTCCCACGGCTGCGGCGCCGCGGACTCCTTCACCGTGACCCCCGCCCTCCCCGCCGGACTCCTCCTCGATCCGCTCACCGGTGAGATCTCCGGGACGCCGACGACCCTCGCCGCGAGCACGGTCCACACCATCACGGCCTCGAACGGGACCGGCAGCTCGAGCACCGACCTCGTCATCGAGGTCGTCCCGCAGCCGCCCTGCGGCATCGCCTATGACGCCTCCGCCTCGATCTACCTCCTCGGAGACACGATCACCCCGAACCTCGCGAGCTTCTCCTGCGGGGCCCCGGAGAGCTGGTCGATCAGCCCGCCCCTCCCGCTCGGCCTCACCCTCGACGCGACGACCGGCGCGATCAGCGGGGCTCCCCTCGCGCTCGCCGCCGCCACCGACCACACGATCACCGCGGTGAACGTCACCGGTCAGGACTCGACCGTGATCTCGATCGCGGTCCACCCCCAGGCCCCGGCCGGGCTTTCCTACGGAGACGCCGCCCCGGTCTACGTCGAGGGGATCGCCATCGCCGCCAATGAGCCGAGCTCGACCGGCGGAGCGATCGATGCCTTCTCCGTCACCCCCGCGCTCCCGGTCGGGCTCGCCCTCGATCCCGCCACCGGCGCGATCAGCGGGACCCCCGGAGCGGTGCAGGGCGCCGTCGCCTACACGATCACCGCCAGCAACATCACCGGCTCGACCGACGCGACGGTCACGATCACCGTCAACCCGCCGGCCCCGGCCGACCTCGCCTACGGCGAGGCCGCCCCGATCTACCTGCTCGGGGACGCGATCGTCCCGAACGCTCCCACCTCCTCCGGGGGGCCGGTGACGGCGTACTCGATCGATCCGGCCCTCCCGGCCGGACTCCTCCTCGACCCGACGACCGGCGTGATCAGCGGGACCCCCGCCGAGCTCGCCCCGACCACCGCGCACACCGTCACCGCCTCCAACGTGACCGGCTCCGCCACCGCGACGATCATGGTCACCGTGAACCCGCAGGGCACCGGCACGCTGACCTACACCGACCCGGCGCCGACCTACCTCCGCGGGGTCGCGATCACTCCGAACGCTCCGATCTTCGGCGGCGGCACCCCGGACAGCTTCTCGATCTCCCCGCCGCTGCCCGCCGGACTGCAGATCGACCCGCTCTCGGGCGTGATCTCCGGCACCCCGACCGTCCTCCAGGCGGCCACGCTCCACACCGTGACCGCCTCGAACGTGACCGGCTCCGCCAGCGCGACGATCATGATCACGGTCAACCCGCAGGCTCCGAGCGGCCTCATGTACCGCGAGCTGGTCTCCCTCTACCTCGTGGGTGACGCGATCGTCCCGAACACCCCGACCGTCAACGGGGATGTCGATGCCTTCAGCGTCGCGCCCGCCCTGCCCGCGGGGCTGAGCATCGACGCGCAGACGGGGGCGATCTCCGGAGTCCCGACCGCGATCACGGCCGCCGCGACCTACACGGTGACCGCCTCCAACATCACCGGCTCCAACTCGGTGAACATCGTGATCACCGTCGATCCCCAGGCCCCGGCCGGGCTCACCTACCCCGAGCTCTCGCCGACCTACCTCCTCGACCTCGCGATCACCCCGAACGCCCCGAGCTCCACCGGCGGTCCGATCGCCGCCTTCGGGATCGCGCCCGCCCTGCCGGCGGGGCTCTCTCTCGACCCGTCGACCGGAGTCATCTCGGGCACGCCGACCACGCTCCACGCGACGACCGTCCACACGGTCACGGCGACGAACGTCACCGGCGCGACCACCGTCGACATCGCGATCACGGTGAACCCCCAGGCTCCGTCGGGGCTCTCCTACTCCGCGCCGAGCGCGGTCTACCTCCTCGACCTCGCGATCACGCCGAACAGCCCCTCCGCGGGCGGCGGCGCGATCGATGCGTTCGCGATCACCCCGGCGCTCCCCGCCGGACTCGCCCTCGACCCGGTCACCGGAGTCATCTCCGGGGTCCCGACCGCGCTGCAGGCCGCGACGACCCACACCGTGACGGCGACGAACGTCACCGGCACCGCCACGGCCGAGGTCGTGATCACGGTCGATCCGCAGGCGCCCGCCGGCCTCACCTACGGCGAGCTCGCCCCGACCTACGTGGTCGGGACCGCCATCGGCGCGAACCTCCCGTCGGTCGGAGGAGGGGAGGTCGCCGGGTTCTCGGTGGCCCCCGCCCTGCCCGCCGGTCTCCAGCTCGATCCGCTCACCGGCGGGATCACGGGGACGCCGACCACCATCACCGCCGTGGCGACCTACACGGTGACCGCGTCGAACGTGACCGGCTCCTCGAGCGTCGACCTCGTGATCACCGTGAACCCGGCCGCGCCGGCGGGCCTCGCCTACGGCGAGACCGCGCCGACCTACCTGCTCGGCGACGCGATCACCCCGAACCTCCCGACCTCCACCGGCGGTCCGATCGCCGGCTTCACGATCTCCCCGGCCCTCCCGGCCGGCCTCGCGCTCGACCCCACCAGCGGGGCGATCACGGGGACGCCCGCCGCCCTCCACGCGACGCGGACCCACACGATCACCGGCTCCAACGTGACCGGCTCGACCTCCGCGTCGATCACCATCACCGTGAACCCGCAGGCTCCGATCGGCCTGACCTACACCGAGCTGTCCCCGACCTACATCACGGGCAGCGCGATCACGCCGAACCTGGCCGCGGTCACCGGTGATGTGGACACCTTCACGGTCGTCCCGGCCCTCCCGGCCGGCCTGACCCTCGACCCCGCCACCGGGATCATCCTCGGGACCCCGTCGGCGGACACGCCGCAGGCGATCTACACGGTCACCGCGACGAACGTCACCGGGACCTCCTCGGTGGACCTCACCATCACGGTGAATCCGCCCGCCCCGGTCTCCGTCGCGTACCCGGCGGTCAACTCCACCTACCTGCTCGGCGTCGAGATCACTCCGAACGTCCCCGTGATCTCGGGGGGCACCCCCACGAGCTGGGTGGTGAACCCCGCCCTCCCGGCGGGCCTCGCCATGGATCCGGCGACGGGAGTCATCACCGGGACGCCGACCGTCGTGCAGAACGCGGGGATCTTCGTGATCAACGCCGCCA
Organism: Pseudomonadota bacterium; assembly: GCA_017859655.1. Classification (GTDB taxonomy): domain Bacteria; phylum Planctomycetota; class UBA8108; order UBA1146; family UBA1146; genus JAFMMO01. Next base: position 30,221 of record JAFMMO010000007.1, read on the forward strand.
ACGTGACGGGGAGCGCCTCGACGATCCTGATCATCGCGGTGGAGAACCCCGCCCCCTGCGGCCTCGCCTATCCGATCCCGAGCCTGGCGCTCCTGACGGCCACTCCGCTCCCGCCCCAGGTCCCGACCGTCGGGTGTGGCGTCGCGGACAGCTTCGCGATCTCCCCGGCCCTGCCGGCCGGACTGACCCTCGACCCGGCCACGGGAGCGATCCAGGGCACTCCGACCACGCCCGCTCCCTCGACCATCCACACCGTCACGGCGACGAACGGGTTCGGGAGCGACAGCGCGCAGCTGGTCATCTCCGTGGCCCTCACCCCGCCGACCGATGTCGACTTCGGCGCCACCGCCTTCGACTTCGTCGTGGGTGATCCGATCACGCCGATCACGCCGACCGCCGCCGGCGGCCCGGTCGACGGCTGGTCGGTCTCCCCCGGGCTCCCCTCCGGGCTCACCCTCGACGGGATGACCGGGACGATCTCCGGCACCCCGACCATCGTGGATGCCGGGGCGACCTATCTCGTCTCCGCCTCGAACTCCGCGGGCAGCGCCCAGCAGGCCCTGACGATCCGGGTCGTGACGAACGCTCCCTGCGAAATGGCCTACTCCGAGCCTCTCGCCGTGTACCCGGTCGGTCACGAGATCGCGCCGAACACGCCCATCGTTGGCTGCGGCGGCGCGACGAGCTTCACGATCGACCCGGTGCTCGCCACCGGGCTGGCCTTCGACGCCGGCACGGGTGTGATCTCCGGCGCGCCGCTCCTGCGGACCGGGCGGATGCTGCACACCGTCACGGCGACGAACGCGTTCGGCAGCACGACGGCCACGGTCGAGATCCAGACCTCGCCCCGCTACACCTATGACGCGCCCGACACCACCGTCACCCTCGACGCGACGGGAGCGGGGAGCTTCACCCTCCCGCTCACCATTGACGAGGATGTGCCTGCGAGCGCGTCCCCGACCGAGGCGGTCGGGCTCTCCGTCGCCCTCGCCTTCGATCCCGCCCTGCTCCAGCTCAGCGCGGTCACGCAGGGACCGGGACTCCTCGACCTCAACGGGGTGGACTACTTCTACCCCGGCCTGAACAACATCGACGGGCAGCTGACGATCGGCGTGATCATCAGCTTCTCCTTCACGAAGGTGCTCGTGGTGCCGGATCCGACCGTGTTCGCCGTGGCGGACTTCGAGGTCCCGGCCGCCGGTGCTCCCACGCAGACGACAGAAACCTCGATGACCTGGGCGAACCTCGTCGGTTCGCCTCCGGTCGACAATCTGGTGGTCCTCGACGGCTCCGCGGGTGGGGGGATCCAACCGCTCTTCGAGGCTCCGACGATCACGATCGTGCCGACCCCCTGATCCTGCACGATCCCTGATTCGTCCGATCGACCCCGAGGCCCCAGATGGCCCCGGACTCCCCGGCTTCGGCCGCGAGGGTCCGGGGCCTTTTCCTTGGGCTCGGTCGGTTCCTTCATGCTTCCGCGCGGGTTATCCTGTCCCGGTATTCTGACCGCGAGCCCATATCGGATCTTCCCCCCTTGGCGTCCGGGCCTTGTCGTCCGGGCCATGGAGTCGGGACGCTCGCTCCGAGCGGAGACTTCGCGGTTCCGGGAGGAGCCCGCTTCATGCACCGCTGCACGTCCACTTTCCTCGGCATCTTCGCCGCCCTTCTCGTCGTCACGACCACCGCGTCCGCTCAGAGTCATGACATCTCCCCGAGCCCGGCGGAAGGGGTGCCCAGCGAGGCGGGGATCCTCAGCTCGATGCTCCTCGACAACAGCGAGCCGGTGCGCGGCTTCTCCCTCGGCGTCGCCCACGACGGCGCGGTCCTCACGCTCATCTCGATCTCCGAGGGAGCGGACCTGCTCGCGGCCGGAGCCGGAAACTCGTCCGGGTTGATCGCCTTCTGGACCGCGGACATCAACCCGCCCAACGGCCCGGGGGGTACCTGCGGCGCGATCATCAGCTTCAGCCCGCCGCTCCTCGACATCCCGGTCGGGGTCGACCATGAGATCGCCGTCTACAGCTACACGATCAGCCCCTCCGCCGTGCCGGGCACCACCACCGCCCTCACTCCGGTCAGCACCCTCGGCAACCCCCCCCTCGCCACGGCGGTCAGCGTGAACGGCGTGACGAGGATCCCGACGAGCACCCCGGGGGTGATCACGGTGAAGCCCTTCCCCGTGACGGGGCTCACCTGCACCCTCAGCGAGGTCTGCACCTGCGAGTTCGAGCTCAGCTGGACGAACAACGGCACCTATGACGAGATCCGGATCCTCGAGAACGGGGTCCTCGTCGCCTCGCTCGCCGGAGGGGCGACCGCGAGCACCGTGACGGTGGGGGCCACCACGATCGGGGGGCCGGCGAGCGCGGTCTACACCGTCGTCGGCGTTCAGAACGCCACGGCGGCCGATGGCCTCAGCTGCACCGCGGACTGTCCCGATGTCCCGGACCCGATCCCTCCGTCCGCGCTCTCCTGCGTCGTCGATCAGGCGACGCGGCAGGCCGTCGTCAGCTGGATCCTCAACGATGTCTACTCGGTCCTCGAGGTCTCCGTCGGTGGCGGCGTACCGACGAGCCTGGCGGGGGGCGAAACCGCTGTCGCCGTCCAGCTCGGCGGGGCCGGCGACTACGAGATCTGTCTCGCCGGCTCCGACATCTGCAGCGTGAGCTTCGCGCCCCTCTGCTGCACCGCCACGGTGGAGACCCCCCCGGTCACCAATGTGGTCTGCACGCTCACCGACCCCTGCCTCTGCGACTTCGATGTGACATGGACGAATGGGGGCGTCTACGAGGCGGTGGATGTCTATCAGAGCGGGATCCTGCTCCAGACCCTCGGGGGCGCCGCGACCTCGACCTCGGTGACCCTCGGCTCCACGACCATCGGCGGCCCCCTCAGCGAGGTCATCACCATCGTGGGACGGGAGAACGGGATCGATGCGGTCGGGGCCGATGGGACCGCGACCTGCCCCGATGTCCCCGATCCCGTCGCGCCGGTGAACCTGTCCTGCAGCGTGGACCAGACCACCCGGGTCGCCACCCTGGTGTGGACCAACCCTCAGCTCTACTCCTCCCTCGCTCTCAGCGTCGATGGCGGCGCGGCCACGGCGCTCTCCGCGACGGCGACCACCACGACCGTGCAGCTCGGGGGACCCGGGGTCTACACCCTCTGCCTCGACGGGGCGGATGAGTGCAGCGTCGCCTTCGGGACGGAGTGCTGCACGGTGGAGGTCGAGCAGCCCTTCATTCGCGGGGAGGTGAACCTCGACGGGGGCTACAACATCTCCGACCCGATCTACACCCTGAACTACCTCTTCGCCGGCGGGCCGATGGCCTGCGTGAAGTCGGTCGACGCGAACGACGACGGCGCCGCGGACATCTCCGATGTGATCTGGATGCTGAACGGGATCTTCGGGAACGGCCCGCTCCCGACCGCGCCTCACCCGGGCTGCGGAGTCGACCCCACGCCCGACCCGCTCAACTGCCTGAGCTACCCGGTCTGCCCCTGAGGGGAGGACCTCGTCGGTGAGGGAGAGAGCCCGGAGGGGAGGGCCCCTCCGGGCTCTCTCTCATCCGGGGTCGGCGACGGTCGCGGGGAGAGTCCCTTGAGGATGGAGCGGTCGCCGGCGCAGAATGCCCGGACAACGGAGCGCGAGCGCGCTCCCGACCCTCGACCCCGGGAAGGGGAGCCATGAAGACCCGTCGATCCGCGCCGCTCGCGCATCCATGGGGAGCGATCGCGCCCCTTCTCCTCCTCCTCGCCCTGCTGCTGCCGCTCTCCGGCGCGGATCCCGGGGAGGGGGAGGATGGCGCGGCGCCGAAGCGCCGCCCGAACATCCTCTTCATTCTCACCGATGACCACTCGACCGCGGCGATCGGGGCCTACGGGAGCACCCTCGTGCCGACCCCTCACCTCGACCGCCTCGCGGCGGAGGGCGTCCGCTTCGACCGCCTCTACTGCACGAACCCGATCTGCGCCCCGAGTCGGGCCTCGATCCTCACGGGGCTCTCCAGCGTGCACAACGGCGTCATCGACAATGTCGAGCGCTTCGATCCGAACCTCCCGACCTTCCCCAAGGTCTTCCGGGCGAACGGCTACCGCACGGGGCTCTTCGGCAAGTGGCACCTGAAGAGCACGCCGACCGGCTTCGATCGCTTCGCGGTGCTCCCCGGGCAGGGGCACTACTACAACCCCGACCTGCTCTTCTCGGATCCGGAGGGCGGGCCTCCCGAGCGGCGGCGGATCGAGGGACACTCCACCGAGCGGATCACCGACCTCGCCCTGGAGTGGCTCTTCCCCGAGGACGCCGCCGCGGCGGAGCGGCCCGCCGCCTCCGAGCCCTTCCTGCTGCTTCTTCAGTACAAGGCGCCGCATCGGAACTGGATGCCCGCGCCCGCCCAGCTGGGTCTGCTGCGAGACCCGCCGCTCCCCCTGCCCGAGACCCTCCACGACACCCACCCGACGCGCAGCGCCGCCTCACGGGAGCAGGAGATGTCGATCGCGGAGCACATGCATCTCTTCTACGACCTCAAGTGGCGCGGCGGACCGCAGGAGGATGGGCTCGGCAAGGCGATGAACGGCCTCCTCGAGCGGATGTCCCCGGCGCAGCGAGCCCTCTGGGACGCGGCCTACGCCGCCGAGGATGCGGCCTTCGGCGCCGCGTCCCTCGAGGGGAAGGCGCTCGTGGAGTGGAAGGCGCGCCGGTACCTCGGGGACTATCTCCGCTGCATCGCCGGAGTCGACGACCAGATCGGGCGGGTCCTCGCCGCGCTCGAGGATCGCGGCATCCTCGATGACACCATCGTCATCTACACCTCGGATCAGGGCTTCTTCCTGGGTGAGCACGGCTGGTACGACAAGCGCTTCCTCTACGAGGAGTCCGCCCGGATGCCGTTCATCGTCCGGCATCCCGCGACCATCGAGGCGGGGCGGGTCGACCGCAGCCTCCGGCAGAACTTCGACATCGCGCCGACCCTGCTCGAGGCGGCGCAGCTGCCTCCCCTCGCGGGGATCGATGGGCGCTCCTTCTGGGGAGCGGTCGCCGGTCGCCCGGAGGAGGAGCCGCCCTCCGAGGTGTACGGTCACTACTTCGAGTATCCCGGTGTGCACGCGGTGAAGCGTCATGTCGGGATCCGCACCGAGCGCTGGAAGCTGATCCACTTCTACCACGACATCGATGCGTGGGAGCTCTACGACCTCCAGTCGGACCCGGACGAGCGGGTGAATCGCATCGGCGACCCGACTCTCGCGGGGGTTCGCCGCGAGCTCGAGGCCCGCCTCGATGACCTGCGCGAGCGCTACGAGGACGATCCCGGCGCCATCGATGACGCCCTCGCGCCGCGCAAGGTCGCCCATGATGGGCGGGGCCTGGCCGTGAGCTTCGACCCCGCCCCGCGGCGGGACCACGGGGGGGATCCCGCGGTCATGCTCACCGATGGGGTCGCGCGCTCCGGCTCCCGCTTCGCCCCGCGTACCCGGGAGGGGTGGCTCGGCTTCAGGGAAGGGCCGCTCACCCTCGAGCTCGCGCTCGACAAGCCCCGCAGCCTGTCCTCGGTCGCGCTCCATCTCCTCGACGAGCCCGCCTCCTGGATTCACCTCCCGCGCGCGATCGAGCTCTGGACGGCGGGGGAGTCCGGGGAGTTCACCCGCAAGGGCGTGGTCGCGCCCCCGCGCGGTGACGGAGGGGGGAGCGCCCGCTGGGTCGAGCTCGGTGGGGTGGAGACCGAGGTGTCGCGGATCCGAGTGAGGATCGAGCCGCTGGTCACGATTCCGCCGGGGAGCCCCGGGGCGGGGAAGCCGCCCTGGCTCTTCATCGATGAGGTCGCGCTGCGCTTCGCGGAGTGAGGAGCGCGGTCAGCGGCCGGCGCGCGCCGCCCCGATGACGCGGCCCGGGAGCCGGCTCCCGAGCTCCTGCTCGAACCAGAGCCCGGCGTCGATCAGCGACTCGAGATCGACTCCGCTCTCGACCCCGAGCCCGTCGAGGAGGTAGACGAGATCCTCGGTCGCGAGGTTCCCGCTCGCCCCGGGCGCGTAGGGGCAGCCGCCGAGTCCGCCGGCGGCTGCGTCGAAGATCGAGATCCCACGCTCCAGTCCGGCGCAGACGTTCGCGAGGGCGGTCCCCCGGGTGTCGTGCAGGTGCAGCGCGACCTGGCTCCCGAGGTCCAGCCCGGGCAGGGCCTCGACGGCGTCGATCACGCGGTGGATGTCGGCGGGGGTCGCGACGCCGATGGTGTCTGAGATGGCGAGCTCGTCGATCTCGAGGGCGAGGAGTTGCCGGCAGACCTCGACCACCGCCTCCGCCGGGATGGCCCCCTCGTAGGGGCAGCCGAAGCAGGTGCTGAGGTAGGCCCGGACCCGCAGGTCGCGGCGCCCTTCGGCGTCGCGGGGGGCGGCCTCGAGGAGGACGCGGAAACGCTCCACGGACTCCGCGATCGAGGCGTTGATGTTCTTCCGGCAGAAGGTCTCGCTCGCCGCGGTGAAGAGCGAGATGTCCCGGATCCCGGCGGCGAGCGCCCCCTCCAGTCCGCGGGCATTGGGGACGAGGGCGCTCCAGGTCACGCCATCGCGAGGGGTGAGACCGGCCGCGACCTCGGCGGCATCGGCGAGGGGGGGGATCCGATCGGGGCGGACGAAGCTCGTCACCTCGATCTCCCGGAGCCCGGCGCCCGCGAGGCGCTCGATCCACGCGAGCTTGGTCGCGGTGGGGAGCACCGTCGTCTGGTTCTGCAGGCCGTCCCGGGGACCGACCTCCACGATCCGGACCCTGGCGGGGAGGGAGCCGTGGCTCACGCCTCCCCCTCTCCCGGGCCGGTGTGGGCATCCAGCTCGAGGAGGAGCTGCCCCATCTCGACCGGTCCCCCCGCCTCGACGAGGAGGGCGCGCACCACACCGGCGGCCGGCGCCCGGACCGGCGTCTCCATCTTCATCGCCTCGAGCACGAGCAGCCGCTGTCCCGCCTCGACCGTGTCCCCGACGGCGACGAGCACCTCGAGGACCCGTCCCGGCATCGGAGCGGTGAGCTCGCCGCCTCCCGCCTCCGCGCCTCCGGGCGTGGAGGCGCCCGCTCGGGTGGGGGAGGGGACCTCGTGCCCCTGCCCGTCGACGGTGAAGCTCGCGCCGCGCTCCCCGGTCGCGAGGAAGACGCGGCGCACCTCCCCGTCACGCTCCACGAGGAGGACGGGGGGTTGCCACGAGACGATCCTCCCGAGGCGGGTCTCCCCCGAAGTGAGCACGCCATCCCGATCGATCCGGACTCGACCGCTCATCCGAGGTGCCTCCAGCCGTCGAGGGTCTCCGAGGGGGTCGGGAGGGTGCCGGGGCCACCGGTGGGGCCCCGCGCGGCCTCCACGCGCAGGTGGCGGCTGGCCGCGATGATCAGCTCCCGCCACTCCGCTCCGACCTCCGGCCGCTGCCACTCCGGCATCCGTTCGGCGATGAAGGTGGTGAAGACATCCCCGCGGCGGAAGTCGTCCCGGCCGATCAGCTCGCGCCCGAAGGCGAGGGTCGTCTCGACTCCGGCGATGCAGCTCCCGGCGATCGCGGCGCGGAGGCGGTCGATCGCCTCCGCGCGATCGGCGCCGTGGGCGATGAGCTTGGCGAGCATGGGGTCGTAGTCGATCGTCACGCGTTGTCCGGTGACCACGCCGGCATCGACCCGGACTCCGGGGTCGTCCGCCCAGTGCACGAGGTCCAGCTGACCGATCGAGGGGAGGAAGCCGTTCGCGGGGTCCTCCGCGTAGACGCGCAGCTCGATCGCGTGTCCCCGCGGAGAGAGGTCCCCGAGGGTGCCGAGGTCGAAGGGGGAGCCGTCCGCATCCCCCTCGGCGATCCGGATCTGGGCCTCGACGAGGTCGATGCCATGGACCAGCTCGCTCACGGGGTGCTCCACCTGGAGGCGCGTGTTCATCTCGAGGAAGTAGAACTCTCCGCTCGAGGCGAGGATGAACTCGACCGTCCCCGCTCCGCGGTAGTCGACCCGCTCCGCGAGGGCGATCGCCGCGGCGTGCATGGCGGCCCGGGTCTCCGCCATCAGGCCGGGGGCGGGGGACTCCTCGACGAGCTTCTGGTGTCGACGCTGGATCGAGCAGTCGCGCTCCCCGATCGCGATCGCCTTGCCGGCGCCATCGCCGAGGAGCTGGACCTCGACATGCCGGGCTCCCTCGAGGTAGCGCTCGAGGAAGAGCCGGCCGTCTCCGAAGGCGCCGAGCGCTTCCCGCGCCGCCGCCGACACGAGCTCGGGAAGCTCCGCCTCGGTGCGGGCGATCCGCATCCCCTTGCCGCCTCCGCCCGCCGCCGCCTTGACCATCAGGGGGAGACCGATTTCCCGGGCGCGGGCGATGAGTTCCTGCGGGTCCGGGGTGCTCCCCGGGTCGGGCACATGGCTCGGGATGATGGGGACCCCCGCCTCCCGCGCCTCGACGAGGGCGGCGGTCTTGTCTCCCATCGCGGTGATGCTCGCGGCGGTGGGGCCGAGGAAGAGCCACCCCTCCGCCTCGACCGCCTCCGCGAAGCGCGCGTTCTCGGAGAGGAAGCCGTACCCGGGGTGGACGAGGACCCGTGACCCCGCGGAGGCGTGGCGGCGACCGGCCGCGAGGATCTTCTCGATGTCGAGGTAGCTCTCGGCGGGGGTGACTCCACCCAGGGGAACGATGAAGTCCGCCTCGGCGAGCGCGGGGGCGCCCGCGTCCGGCTCGGAGTGGACCGCGATCGAGCGGTACCCCATGCGGCGCACGGTTCGGAGGACCCGCCGCGCGATCTCCCCCCGGTTCGCGACCAGGACGATCGGAGCGCTCAAGTCGTCCCCTCCCCGTCATCGGAGAGCCAGGGCGCCGGGCGCCGCTCGAGGAAGGCGAGCATGCCCTCCTGTCCCTCGGCGCCGGCGCGTTGGGCCGCGATCCTCCGCGCGGTCTCGGGGATCAGCGCGGCGCGGTCCGGGGCTCCGGAGACGACCGGGATCAGCGCCTTGGCGGCGGCGACCGCCTGCGGGCCTCCGGCGAGGAGGGCGCCGCAGAGCTCGTCGATTCGGGCGTCGAGCGAGGCCGGGGGGACCACCTCGGCGACGAGGCCGATCCGCCGCGCCTCATCGGCATCAAAGCGCTCACCGGTCAGGAAGTAGCGTCGCGCGTGGGCGGCCCCGATCTTCGCGACGACGAAGGGCGAGATCGCGGCGGGGATGATCCCGAGACGGACCTCGGAGAAGGCGAAGAGGGAGCCCTCCTCGGCGACGGCGATGTCGACCGCCGCGGCGAGGCCCGCGCCTCCACCCATGGCCGCGCGCTGGATCCGGGCGAGGACCGGCTTGGGGCAGCGGTCGATCGCGAGGAACATCCCCGCCATCGCCTCCGCGTCTCGGATGTTCTCCTCAACGGGGACATCGACCTTGCTCTTCATCCAGTTCAGGTCGGCGCCCGCGGAGAAGACCTTGCCCTCGCCGCGCAGGACTATGACCCGAACCCCCGTCTCACCCCCGAGCGCATCGAACGCAGCAGTGAGCTCGCCGACGAGGCGGTCGTCGAAGGCGTTGCGCACCTCGGGGCGCGCGAGCACGACATCGGCGCGGGGCCCCGCGCGGTCGATCCGGATCGTCTCGAACTCCATCGGCCTCCTCCGGGGGGCTTCGATCACATGCGGTAGATGCCGACGCGACGCTCGGCCGCCGGTGCGCAGGCCGCCGCCTCGATCCCCAGGGCGAGGACCTCGCGGGTCTGGGTCGGATCGATGACTCCGTCGTCCCAGAGCCGCGCGCTCGAGTAGTAGGGGCTGCCTTCGTGCTCGTACTTCTCCCGGATCGGAGCGGTGATGCTCTCCTCCTCCTCCGGGGTGAGCGTCTTCCCCTCCGCGGCGAGCTGGTCGCGCTTGATCGTCAGGAGGACCTGCGCGGCCTGCTCCCCTCCCATGACGGAGATGCGGGCGTTCGGCCACATCCAGAGCTGCCGCGGCTGGTAGGAGCGTCCGCACATGCCGTAGTTCCCGGCCCCGTGGGAGCCTCCGACGATCACGGTGAAGCGGGGAGAGGCGCAGTTCGCCACGGCGTGGACGAGCTTCGCGCCATCCTTCGCGATGCCCCCCTCCTCGTAGCGCTGCCCGACCATGAAGCCGGTGATGTTCTGCAGGAAGATGAGGGGCACCCCGCGCTGGCTGCAGAGCTCGACGAAGTGGGTCCCCTTCAGGGAGGACTCCGAGAAGAGAACTCCGTTGTTGGCGACGATCCCCACGAGGTAGCCGTGAATTCGGGCGAAGCCGCAGATCAGGGTCGTCCCGTAGAGCGCCTTGAACTCGTGGAAGAGACTCCCGTCCACGATCCTCGCGATCACCTCGCGGATCTCGAACGGCTGCCGGGGATCGGTGGGGATGATCCCGTGCAGCTCGGCGGGGTCGCAGGCCGGGGGCTCCGGCTCGATGCGGTCGAAGGGGGTCGGCGCGCGACGCGGCAGGGCGGCGACCGAGTCCCGGGCGAGCTCGAGCGCGTGGGCGTCGTCGCGGGCGAGATGGTCGGTCACCCCGCTGCGGCGACTGTGGACATCTCCGCCCCCGAGGTCCTCCGCGCTCACCTCTTCACCGGTGGCCGCCTTCACGAGGGGCGGACCGGCGAGGAAGATCGTCCCCTGGTTGCGGACGATGATCGACTCGTCGCTCATGGCGGGGACATACGCCCCGCCCGCGGTGCAGGAGCCGAGGACGACGGAGATCTGGGCGATCCCCTGCGCGGACATGCGCGCCTGATTGTAGAAGATCCGCCCGAAGTGGTCGCGGTCGGGGAAGACCTCGTCCTGGAGGGGGAGGAAGGCTCCGCCGGAGTCGACGAGGTAGAGGCAGGGGAGTCGATTCTCCTCGGCCACCTCCTGCGCGCGCAGGTGCTTCTTCACGGTGATCGGGTGGTAGCTGCCCCCCTTCACCGTCGCATCGTTGGCGACGACCATCACCAG
>JAFMMO010000091.1 GCA_017859655.1 Pseudomonadota bacterium
GCCGAGGAGCTGGAGCGCGCCGAGGCCGCCGGAATGCTCCGAGCGCTGGAGGGCTTCCCGCCGATGCCCGCGGCGGAGGCCGAGGCCCTGAAGATGAGGAGCGGAAACCCCGTCTTCCTCGTGCGCGGGGATCGCGTCGCCGTCATCTCGATCGGCGGGGAGACCCGCGGATATCCGCTGCGCGTGCTCGTGTTTCACGAGGTGGTGAACGACATCCTCGGCGGAGTCCCGATCACCATCGTCCACCACCCGGTGAGCGGCGCGGTCATCGCCTTCGAGCGACGCTTCCAGGAGGAGACTCTCTCCTTCGCGCCCAGCATGGTCCTCCTCGACTCGAACCCCCTCCTCTTCGACCGACCGCCCGGCGATGACCCCGCGCTCCTCTCCACCTGCGGCCTCTGGTCGCCGCTGATCGGAGAGTGCCTCTCCGGTCCCCGGGCCGGGACCCGGCTCCGCCGGCTTCCCCTGAGGGTGACCACCTGGGAGGAGTTCAAGGCGAGCGTTCCGGACCCCCATGTGGTCGGTCCCCACCCGAAGTACGTGAAGGCGTACCGCAAGGACCTCTACAACCAGTATGAGGGAATGGGGATCCCGCGCTTCCGGCACGATCCCCGGCCGCCCACCGAGGCCGAGGGGGGACGCCCCGCCTTCGATCGCATGCTCGTGCTGTCGGCGGGCGAGCCAGCGGAGGTGCGGGCGCTCTCGCTCCGGGAGCTCGCGCGGGAGAGCGCGCCCCGGGTGGAGCTCGGAGGCGCGACGCTCACGCTCGAGTGGCTCGACCGGGACGCCGGCGCGATCCGCGTGGCGTCGGTGGAGGGGGGACCTCTCCACTGGAGCGGCGAGGTCTACTGGTTCGTCTGGTACGCCCACCGCGAGCGCGTCATCGCCTCCCCCTGAGAATCACCCCCTCGCGCCGGGAGCGCCTCCATCATCGGGCGAGCCACACCAGGAACCCGAGCAGGATCAGCCACACCCCATCGATGAAGTGCCAGTAGAGGCCGAGGGCCCGCACCTCCCCGTGCTGCAGGCTCCAGTAGCGCCGCCGCGCGGCCCGGAAGAGCACGAGACCGTGGAAGGTCATTCCTCCGAGCACATGGAGCGCGTGGAGCGCGGTGAGCATCGCGAGCGCGTAGAAGCCGCTCTCCACCGACCGCGCGAGCGCGTCGCTCTGCGCGAAGAGAGCGTTCCAGAAGATCGTCTGGAAGACGAGGTACCCGCAGGCGGCGAGGAGGGAGCCGAGGAGGAGGACCCGGAAGCGCCGCTCCTCATCGACCTGCACCGCGCGGACCGCCGCGTGGACGAGGGCGCTCACCAGAATGAGACAGACCGTGCTGCCCTGCCAGCCGACGCCGGGGAAGCGAACCGGGAACTCGGGGTCCGGGAACTGGAGCTTCACCACCACCACACCGATGACGGCGGAGACGAAGAGGACCGAGAGGGAGACGAAGAAGAGGAGGAGGCCGAAGGTGCCGCTCCCCACGGGGAGCTCGTGGTTCTTCTCCTGCTGCCAGGGCATCAGTCCGGGATTCTTCGTTCTCAAGGGAGCCTCGATCGGTTCGCTGAGGGCCGGGGAGTCAGTTCCCCTTCAGCCCCTGCTCCACGTAGCCGGGAGCCTCTGTCATGGGGGTGATCTCGTGCATGTACTCGCCGGTGTCGAGCTTGGCGAACGCGATGAAGAGGATCAGGAACGCCATGCTCGCCACGAGGATGACGGAGTTGAACGGCTTGTCCCAGCGCAGGTGCATGAAGAAGAGCGCCACGAGGCTCGCCTTCACCACCGCGACGAGCAGCGCGACGAGCAGCGCCACGGTGCGGCCCATCTCGATGTAGGACACACCCACCGTGACGACGGTGAGGAAGAGGAGCGCCATGAGAATGCCGACGAGGAACCGCACCGAGAGCGGGTGCCCGAGGTGCTCGTGTCCATGCTCGTCGGTCCCGTGCGAGTGATCGCCCATCGTTCGCCTCCGGTCAGATCAGGTACAGCAGCGGGAAGAGGAAGATCCAGATCAGGTCGACGAGGTGCCAGTACAGCCCGCCGATCTCGACCGGGGTGAAGTAGCTCGGACCGAAGCGTCCGTCTCGGCAGACGACGAGCAGCCAGGCGATCACGGCCATCCCGATGAGCACGTGGATCCCGTGCAGCCCCGTCATCATGAAGTAGATGCTGAAGAAGATGTGAATGTTGGGGGGCCGGCCGTCCACCGGCAGGTAGCCATCATGGCCACCGTGATCCCCGTCCTCGTGTCCGTGCTCCGCGTGGTCACCCGCCACCCGGGAGGCAGATGCCGAGAGGCCGCTGGGCGGAGCGGCAGGCTGGGCCTGCGCCGTCTGCTCGAGGGGGGCGACCACGGACACCGCGGGCGCGCCGAACACGCCCTCGGCGTGAGCGACCCCGTCGCCGTGATGGTCATCATGATGGTCGCCGTCGTGCGCGTGCCCCTCGTGCTCGTGCTCGATGGTCTTGGCGTAGTTGAAGAGCTTCCCCGGCAGGTACCCGTGGTCGATCTTCGCCTTGTACTCGACCGCCTTGATCCCCATGAAGCCGCAGCCGCAGAGGAAGGTGATCGCGAGCATCGCCTGCAGCTGCTTGCGGTTCCCGACCTGCGAGGCGCGCACGGCCAGCGCCATCGTCAGCGAGCTGACGAGGAGCACGACCGTGTTGATCGCCCCCCACACCTTGTCGAGCGCATGGTGCCCGTACTCGTAGAGCTCGGGGTAGTTCGCCCGGTAGATGAAGTAGGCGCAGAACAGGCCCCCGAAGAGCAGCACCTCGGTCGCGAGGAAGAGCCACATGCCCAGCTTCCCCGCCTCGAACTGCTGGCGCATCGAGTCCCAGTGGTGCGCCTGGTGCGGGTGATGGGCGTGATGCCCGTCGCCGTGGGATTCGTGTTCGCTCATTCGATCGGTCTCCCAGCGTGAGGCCCAGGGCCTCGAACACGGAGCCCGCGGGCTCCTTCAGGTTCCAGGATCATCCCCCTCAGGGGTTCGCGCGAGAGGTGTAGCCGCCGATCTTGGCGTCGTAGTCGATGCCGGAGTAGTCGTAGCAGTCCTCGATGGCCGGCGCGGTCGCGAAGTTGTCATGCGGCGGCGGCGAGGTGCAGTGCCACTCGAGGGTGTTCGCCCCCCAGGGGTTCGCCGGAGACTTCCGCCCTCCGAAGATCGACTGGAGGAGGTAGAAAGCCATGATCAGGAAGCCGGCGGCCATCATGTACGAGCCGACCGTCGAGATCTTGTGGTAGATCTCGTAGCGCGGCAGGTAGTCGTAGTAGCGGCGCGGCATCCCCTGGCTCCCGAGGAGGAACTGGGTGAAGAAGGTCACGTTGAAGCCGACGAAGATCAGCGCCCAGGAGATCCGGGCGAGGGTCCCGTTGTAGTGCCGGCCCACCATCTTCGGCCACCAGTGGTGCACGCCCCCGAACATGCCGATCAGCGCGCTCCCCATCATGACGTAGTGGAAGTGCGCGACCACGAAGTAGGTGTCGTGGAAGTGGATGTCGGTGGACAGCGTCCCCAGGTAGAGACCGGTCAGGCCCCCGATGGAGAACAGGAAGATGAACGCGAGGCCGTAGAGCATCGGCACGGTCAGGCGGATCGATCCACCCCACATCGTCGCCAGCCAGTTGAACACCTTGATCGCCGAGGGGATCGAGACACTGAAGGTGATCGCGCTGAAGATGGCGTTCATCGCGGGGGACTGGGTGCTGGTGAACATGTGGTGTCCCCAGACCAGGAATCCGAAGACGGCGATCGCGATCGAGGAGTAGGCGATGAACTGGTAGCCGAACGGTCGCTTGTGCGAGTGGACCGAGATCAGCTCGGACACGATCCCCATGGCGGGCAGGATCATGATGTAGACCGCCGGGTGGGAGTAGAACCAGAAGAAGTGCTGGTAGAGGACCGGATCCCCCCCGTACTCGGGGCTGAAGATCCCGACATGGAGGGTCTTCTCCATGATCAGGAGCAGCAGTGTGATGCCGAGCACCGGAGTCGCGAGGACCTGGATGAGCGCCGTGGCGTAGGAGCCCCAGAGGAAGAGGGGCATCCGGAACCAGGTCATCCCCGGCGGGCGGAGCTTGTGGATCGTCACGACGAAGTTCATGCCGGTGAAGATCGAGCTGAAGCCCAGGATGAACACCCCGAGCAGCGCTGGGATCACGTTGGTGGCCTGTGACGCGCTGTAGGGGGTGTAGAAGGTCCAGCCCCCGTCGACTCCCCCGTTGAAGAGGGTGTAGACGAAGAAGAGCGCCCCGATCACCCAGAGGTAGAAACTCCCCAGGTTCAATCGTGGGAAGGCGACGTCCTTCGCTCCGAGCATGATCGGCAGGACGAAGTTGCCGAGCGCCGCGGGCACGCCGGGGATGATGACGAGGAACACCATCACCGCGCCGTGCACGGTGAACCACATGTTGTAGACCTCTTGCGGGCTGCTGCCGGGGCTGGCGAACATCCCGGCGATCGTGTCCCCGGGCGCCCAGAGCTCGGTTCGCACGAGGAGGGCGAAGATCCCTCCGAGCGCGAAGCACCCGAGGACGCCGACCAGGTACATCAGGCCGATGCGCTTGTGGTCCAGCGTGAGCGCCCAGCTGAGGAAGCCCTTGCTGTGATTCAGATAGTGGTTCGGGACCGCGGGTGCCTCGGCGACCTGCGTCGAGGTCGCGGCTGCGGTTTCCGGAGGATTCATCGTCCTCCCCTTCCTCGTCCGAGAGCCTCCGGCGTGGTCGGCCCTCTTCGTTGATGTCGTGAAGCCGCCCGGCTCCTCGGGAGTCGGGGCGGTCGTCTTGTCACTGCTTGCCGAGCGACTTGATGTACTCGATCAGGAAGAACAGCTCGGTGTCGTCCACCTTCACCGCCGCCATCGGCTGGATGTAGCCTTCTCTCCAGAGCGCGGTGGGGTTGCGGATCGACTCTCTCAGGTACTCCTCGCCGGCCTCACCCGTCATGGCGACGCCGCGCTTCGGTCCGGTCGGGCTGCCCTCGTGCACCTGGTGCTCGTCGGCGGAGAGCCCCCAGAGGCCGGACCAGGTGGGGCCCGTGTTCGGTCCGGAGCCATCGGGCGCGACGCTGTGGCAGGTCGCGCAGCCCTTGCGCACGTAGAGCTTCGCGCCGGACTCGACCGGGTTGTCCGGGTCGAGCGCCGTCGCGCGGGTCTGCCACTGGAGGAAGCTCTCCATCGTGGGGTGCACGTAGACCGCGGAGAGCATGTTGGAGTGGTCCTTGCCGCAGTACTCGGTGCAGAGCAGCCAGTACATGTCGGGCTCGTCGCCCTCCGGCAGGTCCGGGGTGAACCAGAGCGAGGAGGTCTTGCCCGGCACCACATCCTGCTTCACCCGGAACTCCGGGATGTAGAAGGAGTGGAGCACATCGGTCGAGTTCATCACGAGGCGGATCGGCACTCCGGGCGGGAGGTGCAGGCCGAGGTCGGGATCGGTCGTCTCCCGCGCCTTCCGATCGGGGCTCAGCTTGCCGATATCCCCCCCCATCTGCGCCCCGCTCGGGTGCAGGAAGGACCAGGACCACTGGGAGGCGGTGACGTGCACGGTGTAGGCGTCCGCCGGCGCTGCGTACATCATGTTCGCGTGCCGGAAGCCGATGTAGAACATCACCACCACGATGAGCATGGGGATGACGGTCCAGGTCACCTCGAGGGGAGTGTTGTGGGAGACATCGCTCTCCGCCTTCTCCCCGGGCGCCTTCTTGTAGCGGAAGGCGAAGTAGACCAGGGCGATCGTGATCGGCACGAAGAAGATCGTGCAGATGATCGTGATGAAGGCGTAGTCGCTGTCGATCGGGCCCGCGTGGTTCGACTTCGCGGCGGGCATCCCGGTCGTCCAGATGCTCCCCTCCGCGAGGAGGCCGACCATGCGGGTCTCCAGCCAGGCGAGCCCGGCGGAGCCGAGCCCACCGAGGTCACCGAGGGCGGTCGTGATCGAGGAACCTGCCATGGGAGGCTCCCTTCCTATCTCTCGTCCTGATCGCCCGCGCGGGCGGCCAGGGCTTCTCGACGGTTGCGTGACATGAAGAAGAACGCCGCGCACATCGCGGTCACGGTGCAGACCCCGCCCACCCGCATGGTGATCCAGGCGAGCCGGACGCCGTAGGTCCCGGTCTCGGGGTCGTAGTAGAAGCAGCGGAGGAAGATGTGATCGGTGAGGGTGCCGACCTTGCCCTCGGACGCCTCCACGAGGGAGAGCCGCAGGACCTTGGGGTCGTAGGCGATCCCGCTCAGGTAGCGGGTGACCTTGCCCTCGGGACTCAGGAGGATGATCGCCGAGCCGTGGGCGTACTCCTCCTGGTAGTCGCTCCACTCGTAACCGAAGCCGACCGAGTCGGCGAGAGCGCGGATTGCGGGGACGCGGCCGGTGAGGATCGGCCAGCCGGTCCGGGCGGCCTCGCTCCCCAGCTGCTCGACGAGGTCATCCTTGCGCCCGCGCGCCATCGCCGCGGTGTCCCGGGGATCGATGCTGACGGTGAGGACACGGTACTGATCCCCGACCACCCAGCCGTCGAGCCCCTCCATCCCCCGGACCGCCTCGACCACCCCGTTCGTGACGAGGTTGCACAACACGGGGCAGGAGAAGTAGGCCATGTTCAGGATGACCGGGCGGGTGCCATCGAAGTATCGGGAGAGCGGAACCTCCCGACCGGTCTCGTCCGTGAAGACGAGCGCCGGGTCGACGGTGGCCCCGAGCTTCTGGGTGATGTCGGCGGTCTCGACCTGGTTGATCACCGGCTCATCGAGCCCGATCTGAGCGCACAGGGACGGCGTGAGGAGGAGGCCCACGAGAAGCGTGCAGACGACCCTCGACCGGCTCGCGGAGCGAGCCGGATCGTGGGTCGACCGGGCGGTTTCTCGTGGATTCCTGTTGAGCATGGTGGCTCTTTCCTCGATTGGCTTCGTCCGCACGGGACGAGGAGGATTCAGTTCCCGTTCCCGTATTGCTCGATCACCCGCTCCATCCCCTGCTGAATCGGGATGCTCGCACGATCTTCCTCCTGGATCGTCCAGACGGTCGAGCTGAGCTGCTCCTGCTGCCGCGCCCGCACCTGCTCGATCTCGAAGTAGTCCCGCTCGAGGGCCTCGTCCTGCATCGACTGACCCGTGTTGTTGCTCAGCGTGTGCACGAGCACCACGGTCGCGATCAGAATGACCGTGCCGACGAGCCCGAGGATGTAGGTCGGGGTCGCGAGCGGGTCGTCGTAGTCCCCACGGCTGGCATCGATGGCTTCAGACATCGTCGTTCCCTACGCGTTGTGGAAGGCCAGGGCCTCGGGCAGCTTCGGGTCGCGCTTGGCGAGCAGCGGAGCCCTCCCGAGGAACCACGCGGTGGTGATCAGGTAAAGTCCGGTCATCGCCAGGAAGATCGTGACATCGATCATCTGGAAGGGGAACTCGGACCCGCTCATCAGCTGCGGCATGACGAGGTAGTAGAGGTCGCACCAGTGGACAAGGAGCATCCAGATCGCGCCGACCGCGAGCGTCGTCTTCCTCCGCTTCACATGCTTCGAGAGCAGGAAGAGGAAGGGCACGGCGAAGTGCCCGAACACGAGGAAGAAGCCCCACGCGCCCCATGTGAAGGTCGTCTGGCGGCGCAGGTACCACCCGGTCTCCTCGGGGATGTTCCCGTACCAGTAGAGCATGTACTGACTGAAGGCGACGTAGGCCCAGAAGATGGTGAAGGCGAAGACCATCTTCCCCACATCCTGAAGGTGCTCGGAGTTGATGCTGCGAACCAGCCGCCCGTGCTTCTGGAGCCAGATCACCGTCAGCGCGAGGAACGCGTGCCAGGAGAGGACGCAACCGGCGAAGAAGTAGACGCCGAAGATGGTGGAGAACCAGTGCGCGTCCAGCGACATCAGCAGGTCGAAGCCCGCGAAGCTGACCGAGAGCGCGAAGAGGAGCACCGCGACCGGGGTGGCGAGCCCCATCTTCCGACTGATCGCCGGATCTCCGGTCTCGTCCTGCTTCACCGACATGCGGTGGAAGAAGACGCTGAAGCCGATCCACACCGCGAAGTAGGCGACGAAGCGCGTGATGAAGGCGCCCTCGTTCAGGTAGGCCTGCTTCACATCGATGAGCGGATCATGACCGACGTCGTAGACCGCCCACTGGTAGACCTCCCCGAGGTTCAGGAGGATCGGGATCGTCAGCACCGCCATCACGATGAAGTTCTGGCTCACCCCCTCGGCGATCCGCCGCAGCGAGGAGCTCCAGCCCGCCCGCACCAGGTGGTGGATGATGACGAAGAAGAGCGCCCCGATCGTGATCGCGAGGAAGTAGCAGTAGCTGATCAGGTACGGGTGCAGCCAGGATCGCTCGCTGATGTACCCGTGCGCGTGGTGATGGTCGTCGTGACCGGCGTGCGCCGAGTCGTGTTCCCCGGCGTGGTCGTCCACGTGATCGTCGTGCGCCGCGGATCCGTGATCCGCGCCGTGGTCCTCGCCGTGCGCGCCACCATCGTGACCGAGCGAGTCGTGTCCCGCTCCGCCGGTCAGTGCGCCCATCGCGAGGGTCGCGACGAGTCCCACCACCAGCAGGATCATCCCGACGGACGTCGCGTTCCGGGAGAGGGAGCCGAGCTCCATGTTTTCGTTGGAGAGATCGATCCGGGAGCCGGCCATCAGTTCCCTCCCCTCTCTTCGCTCAATCGGAGCTGCACGTCGGGGGGCAGACTGCTGACCGGCGCCGCCTGACTGAACTGGAGCGCCTTGACGTAGGCCACGATCGCCCAGCGATCCTCGACCGGAATGGTCGCGCGGTACGAGGGCATCGTGCTGATCCCGTTGGTGATGATGTTGTAGAGCTGTCCGATCGGGTAGGTCCGGGCCCGCTCCGCGCTCACATCGAGGACGAGCCAGGTCTGCCCGATCGCCTCCGAGCGCTGGCGCACCATCCCGTCACCATGCCCGGAGAGCCCGTGGCAGGGGCTGCAGTAGACCCCGAAGCGGTCCTGCCCGCGGGCGAGGGTCGCCGCGTTCACGCGGAACGCCGGGGGGAAGTCCTGCGCCCACTCCCCGTTCACCACGCCGCGGTGGTAGTGGTCGTCGGCGTTGAGCTCGCCCCGGGCGACCGTCCCCGCGACGGGGAGTCGCATGGCGCGTCCGTCCGCGAAGAGATCGCTCCCGGCCTGCGGCTCGTAGCGCTTCTGATGGTCCATGTCATGGAAGAGATGGATCCGCGGCGCCCTCTTCTTGCTCGAGCGAGCCTTGAAGATGAGGACGGGCGGGATCAGCATCACGAGGTTGACCAGAATGATGGCCGTGTAGATCCAGCGGGGCACCTTCGTCTCCTCCCTATTCCTCGACCACTTCGACGTGCGAAGCCCCGAGCGAACTCAGGAGGTCCTGATTCCCCTGCGGATCGAAGGCGCGATCGCGGCCCTCGATGCCGATGAAGAACCGATCGGCGGTCGCCCGACGGAACCGCTCGCTCCGGAAGTGCGGACGGTAGAAGCGCGGGAGCCCGTTCATCGCCAGCATGCCGAAGAAGGCCCCGAACGCGCTGAAGAGGATCGTCAGCTCGAAGGAGACCGGGATGTTCGCCGGCACGCTCCAGAGCGGCTTTCCACTGATCAGAAACTTGTAGTCGACCGCGTTCATGAACCACTGCATGAGGAACCCCACGGTGCAGCCGGTCAGGCCGCCGCCGAGGACGAGCCACGGCAGCGCCGTCGCCCGGATCCCCATCTTCTGATCGAGGCCGTGGACCGGGTAGG
The DNA here is from genome assembly GCA_017859655.1 of Pseudomonadota bacterium. Classification (GTDB taxonomy): domain Bacteria; phylum Planctomycetota; class UBA8108; order UBA1146; family UBA1146; genus JAFMMO01. The sequence continues at coordinate 9,717 of JAFMMO010000091.1, forward strand.
GCGTGTAGCAGTCCCAGTGCGTGAAGCCCTCGTCGCGCACGCGCTCCGCGGCGGACATGAGGGTCTCCGCATCCTCGAACTCGCCCAGGACCAGGACCGGTCTTGCTTCCTTCGCCATCTCTCCTCCTCTACCCAGCCGCGCCGGCCGCGGCGGGCTCGGCTCCGGACGAGGAATCGTGCGCCGCACCCGATTCGTGGGCGGCGTGCGCCGCGTGCTCCTGATCCGCGACCACCGCCTTGACCTCGGCCATGGCGATGAACGGGAGGAAGCGGCAGAAAAGCGTGAACAGGGTGAAGAAGAGCCCGAAGGCTCCGATCATGATCCCGATGTCGACCCAGGTCGGCGAGTAGTAGTCCCACGCGCTCGGCACGAAGTCGTTCGCGAGCGACGAGATCGTGATCACGAAGCGCTCGAACCACATGCCGATGTTCACGAAGATCGAGACGATGAACATGATCACGAGGCTCGTCCGGGCCTTCTTGAACCAGAAGATCTGCGGGCTGATCACGTTGCAGCTGACCATGATCCAGTAGGCCCAGTCATAGGGCCCGAAGGCACGGTTGAGGAAGGTGAACTTCTCGACCGGGTTGCCTCCGTACCACGCGATGAAGAACTCGATCGCGTAGGCGTAACCGACCATCAGCCCGGTCACCATGATGATCTTGTTCATGTTCTCGAGGTGCCGGAGGGTGATGATCTCCTTGAGGCCGAAGATCGCCCGGCAGGGGACGAGCAGGGTCACCACCATCGCGAACCCGCTGAAGATCGCCCCCGCCACGAAGTAGGGCGGGAAGATCGTCGTGTGCCAGCCCGGCACCTGCGAGACCGCGAAGTCGAACGAGACCACCGAGTGCACGGAGAGCACGAGCGGCGTCGCGAGGGCGGCGAGGAGGAGGTACGCCCGCTCGTATCGATGCCACTGCCGGTTCGACCCGGTCCAGCCCATCGAGAGCGCGCCGTAGGCGAGCTTGCGGATCCCGTTCTTCGCGCGATCCCGCAGGGTCGCGAGGTCGGGGATCATGCCCATGTACCAGAAGAGCAGGGAGACCGTGAAGTAGGTGCCGACCGCGAAGACGTCCCAGAGGAGGGGGCTGCGGAAGTTCGGCCACATCGCCATCTGGTTCGGCAGGGGGAACATCCAGTAGGCGAACCAGGCGCGGCCCACGTGGATCCCCGGGAAGAGGCCGGCGCAGATGACGGCGAAGATCGTCATCGCCTCCGCCGCGCGGTTGATGGAGGTCCGCCACTTCTGCCGGAAGAGGAAGAGGATCGCCGAGATCAGCGTCCCTGCGTGGCCGATGCCGACCCAGAAGACGAAGTTGACGATCGCGTAGCCCCACCCGACCGGGTTGTTCACCCCCCAGACCCCGACCCCCGTGAAGATCAGGTAGGGGACGAGGATCCCGAGCAGCCCGAGCACGGACAGGGACATCAGGAGCGCGAGGAACCATGCCTTGGTCGGCCTCGTCTCCACGATCCCGCAGACCCGGTCGGTGATCGAGGTGTCGTTGAGGCCGCCGAGGATCAGCTCCTCGCGGCGCTCCGGGCGGTCCTGGGTGTTGTCGAGCTCGCCACCGATGCGTGCCAGCGCTTCCGCCATCGATCAGCTCCCCTCCCGAGGCGGGTTCACCACCCTGGCCAGGTAGTGAGTCCTCGGTTTCACGTTCAGCTCCTCGAGCATGGCGTAGGAGCGATCGGATGCGTGCTCTCGCGAGACGGCGCTGCCCGAGTCGGCGAGGTCCCCGAAGGTGATCGCCTGGGTCGGGCAGGTCTGCTGGCAGGCGGTGACGACGTCGCCGTCCCGGATCTCCCGCCGCTCGTTCTTCGCCCGGATCGTCGCGCGCTTGATCCGCTGGACGCAGAACGTGCACTTCTCCATCACCCCGCGGGCGCGGACGGTGACATCCGGGTTGTAGACCATCTGCTCCTGCTCCGTCGGGTGCTTCGCGTTGTTGAAGTAGTTGAAGCGCCGGACCTTGTAGGGGCAGTTGTTCGAGCAGTACCGCGTGCCGATGCAGCGGTTGTAGACCATGTCGTTCAGGCCCTCGGCGGAGTGCACGGTCGCCGCCACGGGGCAGACCTGCTCGCACGGGGCGTTCTCGCAGTGGTGGCAGGTCATCGGCTGGTGGACGACATCCGGGGAATCGTAGTCCGCCCCCCGGAAGTACCGATCGATGCGCATCCAGTGCATCTCGCGCCCGTAGGCGACCTCGGCCTTGCCGGTGACCGCGATGTTGTTCTCCGCCTGACACGCCACGACGCAGGCGGTGCAGCCGGTGCAGAGGTCGAGGTCGATCGACATCCCCCACCGGTGGCCCTCGTAGACGTGCTCATCGAAGAGGGACTTCAGCGGCGGGACGTGCCCGGCGAGCGCCTCGACCGCGGCCCCGTGCCGGAGCTTGTAGTCGTCGAGGTCGACGACCCGGGCGAAGTTCGAGGAGCGGCGGTCCGTCTCGTTCTTCTGGAGGCTGTCCACCGCCCAGTGATCCTGGGTGGTGGCGATCTCCTCATTGCCGCGGGTCCTCGACACCTGACCCGCCACGGAGGCGGCGCGCATCGCCGCCGCGGACCGCAGGGGATAGACATTGACGCCGCTCCCCTTCGCGAGGTTGTAGCTGACCCCACCCGCGACGCGGTCGAACACCTCCCGGCCGTAGCCGAGGGCGAGTCCGACGCAGCCCTGCGCGTGACCCGGCATGCGGAACGCCGGGAGCTCGATCGAGGCGGCCCCGACCGTCACCCGCACGAGGTCGCCGTCCTTCGCCACCCCGAAGCGCTCCGCGTCCGCGGGCGCGATGATCGCCGCGTTGCCCCACGCGATCTTCGTCATGGGGTCGGGGCACTCCTGCAGCCATCCGTTGTTCGCGTGGCGCCCGTCGTGAAGCGTGTCGTCCGCGTGGAAGAGGACCTCGACCTCGGCGCCGGCGCCGTACAGGGACTGCAGGTCCGCGCCCCAACCGAGCTCCGGGCGCGGGTTCGCGGCCCGGCTCGCCGTCCCCGGCACGAAGCCGCG
>JAFMMO010000092.1 GCA_017859655.1 Pseudomonadota bacterium
CGGGCGATGGAGCGGGAGCACGCGCAGAAGCGGGACATCGCCAAGGACAAGGGGCCCGTCACCCTCGCGGGCGGACGGAGGAGCCGCGACGGCCTCCAGCGGCTCCCCGGGGACACCCCCACCGCCTCCGAGGACTTCCGCCGTCGCGAGGACAAGCAGCGGCTGGGCGACCTGCTCCTGCAGCTCCCGGAGGAGCATCAGGAGATCATCCGCCTCGTCCACGAGGAGCGCCTCCCGCACGCGGAGGTCGCCTCCCGGCTCGGGATCTCCGAGGCGGCGGCGCGCAAGCGCCTCAGCCGCGCGATGAGCCGGCTGCGACAGCAGATGGGGGGATGAGGAGCTCCCTCAGCGGAGCTCGTACTCGGTGATCTTGCGGTAGAGGGTCCGCTCTCCGATCCCGAGCATCTTCGCGGCCTCCTTGCGATTCCCCCCGACCGCCTCGAGGGTCGCGGCGATGAGATCCCGCTCCAGCTCCCGGATCGTGAGCCCGACCCGCAGGTCCTCCCCCGCTCCCGCCACCGGCTCGTCGGTCGGCCCGATCTGGGCCGGGAGGTCCTCGACCTCCAGCACGGCGTTGCCGGAGATCACCACCATGTTCTCGACCGCGTTCTTCAGCTCCCTCACGTTCCCCGGCCAGGGGTGCCGGGTCAGGGCGCGGAGGGCGTCGTGGGAGATGCCGGAGACCGGCTTCTGGTGGACCCGCGCGTACTCCTCGATGAAGTGGTGGACGATCAGGGGGATGTCCGCCGTCCGCTCCCGCAGGGGAGGGAGCTCCACGGTGACGACGTTGAGCCGGTAGAAGAGGTCCTCCCGGAACTCCCCCGCCTCGATCCGCTCCCGGAGGTTGCGGTGGGTCGCGGAGATCAGGCGGACATCGACCGGGATCTCCTGGTTCGATCCGATCCGCGTGACCTTCCCCTCCTCGACGACCCGCAGGAGCTTCACCTGGGTCTCGAGGGGGATGTCCCCGACCTCGTCGAGGAAGAGGGTCCCCCCGTTCGCGTGCTCGAACCTCCCCTTCCGGGTGTAGGTCGCTCCGGTGAACGCGCCCTTCTCATGACCGAAGAGCTCGCTCTCGAGGGTCCCGCCGGAGAGGGCCGCGCAGTTCAGGGGGACGAAGACCTTGCCGCGCCGACGGCTGTTGTTGTGGATCGCCTTGGCGACGAGCTCCTTGCCGGTGCCGCTCTCCCCCGTGACGAGGACGGAGACATCCGTCCCCGCGATCTGGGCGAGGCGCTGGATGATCGAGTGCATCCTCGTGGAGGAGCCGATGATCCCCTCGAAGCCGAACTTGGTGTCGATCTGACGCTCGAGCTCCTCGGTCCGACGCCGCAGCGCCTGCCCCTCGAGGGCCTTCTCCACCTTGATCCGGAGCTCGGCGATCTCCAGCGGCTTCTGGAGGTAGTCGCTCGCTCCCTGCTGCATCGCCTGCACCGCGGACTCGACCGTGCCGTGCCCGGTCACCACGATCACCGCGAGGAAGGGATCGATCGCCCGCGCCTGACGGATCAGGTCGATCCCATCGAGGTCGCCGAGCTTCAGGTCGGTGACGAGCAGGTCGTACGGCCGCTCGCGCAGCTTCTCGATCCCCTCGGAGCCGGTGACCGCGATGTCCACGGTGTACCCCACCGCGGCGAGGGAGTCCGCGACCAGCTCCGCGTGGTGGGACTCATCGTCGATCGACAGGATCCGCACATCCTCGATGGTCACTTCGCTCCCGATCCGCTGCTGTCCGACCCCGCGGGGAAGGGGGGAAGGGTCACGATGAAGCGGCTCCCCTGCCCGGCCTCGCTCTCGACGCGGACGTTCCCGCCGTGCAATTTCACGATGCGCAGCACCGTCGGCAAGCCGAGCCCCGTCCCCTCCCGCTTCGAGGAGAAGTAGGGGCGGAAGACCTTCTCCAGCTGCTCCGCGGGGATCCCCACCCCGGTGTCGATCACCTCGACCTGGAGCTCCGGTCCCGCCTCCCGCTCACGCTGCAGGGTCCGCACGATGAGCTCCCCCCCCTCCGGCATCGCCTGCTCGGCGTTCTGGAGGAGGTTCAGGAACGCCTGCCGCAGCAGGACCTCGTCCGCCGCGACCGGGGGCAGCTCCTCCTCCGCCTGGAAGTGGACCCTGAGCTTGCGGCGTTCATGGCGTTCCGCGTTGTCGGAGAGGAGCCGGGAGAGAAGCGCGTTCAGGTCGAGGGGCCGCCCCTCGACCGACTGGAGACGGACGTACTGGAGGAAGGAGCTGACGATCTGCTCGATCCGCGCGATCTCCTCGCGCATCACCTGCAGCCGTCGCACGGTGCGCTGCTCGCGAGGCGTGGTCGGCTCGCCCGCCTCCTCGAGGAGGAGCTGCGCCGAGATGTTCAGGGTGGAGAGAGGATTCTTGACCTCATGGACCAGGCTCCCCGCGAGGGCGGCCACATCCTGGTCCCAGCGATCGATCCCCCCCGCGTCGAAGGTCGGCACGGCCGGCGCCTACTCGTCCTCGTCCTCGTCGTCGTCATCGTCGTCCCCGTCACCGCCGTCGTCCTCTTCCTCCGCGGAGGCATCGTAGCGCTCGAAGACGCGGGCCCGGATCTGACGGATGCGGATCTCCTGGCCGGGGAGGAGGCCGACGGAGATGCTCGCGGTGTCGCCGCGGGGGTTCACATCGTCGAGGAGCTTGTCGCCGGAGGTGAGGTCCTGGAAGCGCGCGGTGCCGGCCCGGTAGGTGATGAGCAGCTCGATCCACTCGTCGGTCCCGGTGGCCACCTCGTAGGTCTCGGCGCGGTCCTGCTGTCCCGGGCGGAAGGAGGGGATGACGGTCGCGCCGAGCCGGAACTCCTGATCGGCCGGGGCCTTGATCCAGAACTGGACCTGGAAGCTCTTCCAGTTCTTGTCGCCGAACATGAGGAGCGCCGGCTGGCCCGACCCGTTGTCCCCGACGAGCTCGTCCCCCTCGACGGTCCAGACATCCTCGCTCGGGATCGTCCGGAAGTTCCCGAGGTACTCCTCGATCTCGATCGCGACGGTCGGGACGTTGAGGATCTCATCCTCGACCGACTTGAACTCCCGGTACTCGGCGAAGGTCTCGTCGATCATCTCGCGGATCTCCCGACCGTAGGAGGTCTCCGCGAACTCCTCCGGGAAGGTCTCGAGGAGCGCGACCGACTTGGCGAGGCTCTCGAGGACCCCTTCCTTGCGATAGGCGCGAGCGGTCCCCGCGATGCGGCGGTAGTCGATCTCCGCCTCGGCGTAGCGCAGCAGGTCGTCCCGCTTCGCCTCCCACGCCTTCATGCTCGGGGTCTCGGCGAAGCGCTCCTCAGGATCGAAGGCTTCGAGCGCCTCGACCGCCTCGTCGTAGGCCTCCTCGCCGGCGAGCTGATCCGCCTGGGCCACGACCGTCGCGAGTCGCTGCGCCGCCGCGTCGTCGCGACGCGCGTTGATCTTCGTCCTGGCCCCCTCGAGTCGGCTCGCGAGGCGGCTGGTCTCCGACCCGAACCACTGCGCCTCCACGAGGTAGCCCTCGACGTTGAGGAGGAGCTCCTCCCAGCGGTCGGGGAACTTGTCCACGTTCTGGAGGAGGTTCTCGACCTTCGTCTCGAGCGCCTCGATCTGAGCCTTCTTGCGGGCCGCGGCGATCTCCGCCGGCGTCATCTCCGGCTCGGTGACGACCGGCTCGTCGTCACCGCAGCCTCCGAGGAGGAGACCGGCGAGGAGGAGGGGAAGGATCCGGATGAACCGATGATCTCGCATGACGCGCTGACTCCCCTCCCGCCCCGGAGGGGGCGTGGGTCGGGTTGGGGGGATCGGTCGCGAGCGGGCGCCCGCGCGAGGGCTAGGGAGCCAGCCGCTCGTCGATCTCCCGGAGGACCGCGTCGACGACGAGCTCCATCGTCCAGCTTCCGCGGTCCGGATCGGGGCTGCCTTCGAAGCGGCAGCCCGCCGCCTTCGCGTGCCCGCCCCCGCCGAATCGGACGGCGATGGGATGGATGTCGAAGGCACCTTTCGAGCGAAGCGACACTTTATATCTCCCGGGGGAGAGTTCAACGACGAGGAAGACGATTTCAGCCCCGCCCACCTGCTTCAGAGCGTCGACGAAGCCGTCGAGCTCCTCCCGGGGGATCCCCTGCTCCACGAGGGCTTCGACCTGGAGGGTGGAGTAGACGATCCGTCCACCGCGACCGATCTCGAGTCGGGAGAGGACATCGCCCAGCGCGCGGGTTCGCTCCGGCGTCGAGGTCTCGTAGAGCGCCTGGTGGAGCTCCTCGGGGTCGACACCCGCCCGGCGGAGCACCTCCGCTCCCCGGAACGCCTCGGGGGTCGCGTTCGAGTAGCGGAACCAGCCGGTGTCGGTCGTGAGGGCGACGAAGAGGGAGCGGGCGACATCAGCCTCGAGGTCCCCGCCGAGGGCCTCCTGAATCCTCAGCACGAGGCTGCCGGTGGAGGGACTCTCCGGCACCGACCAGGCGACGTCGAAGATCGACGGGTCTTCGCAGATGTGGTGATCGATGAGGACCCGCGGCGCCGCGCTCGAGAAGACCGGCTCCCGCAGATGCCCGAGGCGCTCCGGCTCCGAGGTGTCGAGGACGATGATGCGATCCGCCCCCGCGATGCGCTCCCGCTGGGCCGCGGTCGGCTCCCCCGGGATGACCTCGGCGATGCCCCGGGAGTCCGCGGCGAGGAGCTTGTCCGGGACGGGATGGGTGAGCAGGACCGTCGCTTCGACCCCTTCCTGCGCGCCGAGGACTCGGGCGAGCGCCACGGTCGAGCCGAGGGCGTCGCCGTCGGGGTAGATGTGGGTGCAGAGCACCGGGCGGCGTGCGGCGCGGAGGGCCTCGAGGAGGGGCGGCGGCGGCTCGAAGTTCGACACTGGGGTCTCCAGACATGGAAGCAGGGCGCCGCGCGCCGGAGGTGGTCTCCGAGCCCGGACTCAAGAGAGCGGACCCGGCTGTCCGGCCTCCGGAGAGCTTCGTCCCCTGGCGGACGACACAAGGCTCGGCGAGGGTCGGCCTTGATCGCCCTTGCGGATTCGCAAGAATGCGGGCCTCCCGGTGGCCGGGAGGCTCGATCCGGCGAGGGTCCTCGGGAGGCGAGAGTATGGAGATCGGTCGCAAGATTCTCAACCTGCGCAAGGAGCGGAACCTCGCCCAGCGCACCCTCGCCCACGATGCGGAGGTCACACCCAGCGCGCTCTCCCGGATCGAGGCGGGGATCCACACCCCGAAGGGCCCCGCCGTCCTGCAGCTGGCGCGGATCCTCGGCACCACCGCGGACTATGTCCTCGACGAGAGCGCGCCCTATCCGCCGCCCGCCCGCGAGCTCCTCGCGAACCTCGTCGATGAGAGCCGATCGGAGCCGCGGGAGATCTCCGCGGTCCTGAGCGAGCGGGAGGAGCGGCTCCTCACCTCCCTGCGCTCCCTCGATGTCGAGCGGCGGCGGCTCCTCGAAGCGGCGCTCACCGCACCGCGGGACGAGGTCCGCTTCACCGCGTGGGTCGCCGGAGCGGTTGTGCCCGGCCTCGACGATGCGGAGCGGGAGCGCTTCCGGTTCCGCGCCCGCGAGCTCGGCGACCGCTGACGGCAGCGGCCGGATCCCCCGCAGGAGGACCCGGCCGCCCCGTTCTTCGGTGATGCCCATTCCCTTCCGCGGGGATTGACGTCAGAGGGCTGCTCCAACCGGGGATGGGCCATCAGGTGATGGAGAGCATCCCCGCGACCTCGTCCTGCCCCGACTTGACGGCGGAGGCGGAGGTCTTGAGCGCCTCGGCATCGCTCGGGTCGAGCTCCAGCTCGATGATCCGCTCGACTCCGTTCGCCCCCAGCACCACCGGCACCCCGACCCAGGTCGCGTCGATGCCGTACTCGCCGTCGAGGCGGGTGCAGCAGGGGAGGATCCGCCGCTGGTCGCGGACGATCGACTCCACCATCGCCACCGCGGACGCGCTCGGCGCGTAGTAGGCGCTGCCGGTCTTCAGGAGGTTGACGATCTCGGCGCCGCCGTGGCGGGTCCGGTCGATGAGCTTGTCGATCTCCTCCTTCGAGAGGAGCTGGGTGATGGGGATCCCGCTCACCGAGGCGGTGCTCGCGAGGGGGACCATGCTGTCGCCGTGGCCCCCGAGCACCATCGCCTGCACATCCTTCACCGAGACATCGAGCGCCTCACCGATGAAGCTGCGGTAACGGGCGGTGTCGAGCACCCCCGCCATGCCGATGACCTTGTTGCGGGGGAGCCCGGAGATCTCGTGGGCGACGAAGCACATGACGTCGAGCGGGTTGGAGACGACCACGAGGAACGCCTCCGGGGCGACCTCCATGATGCCGCTGACCACCGAGCGCATGATCTCCCCGTTGACCTTCAGGAGGTCGCTGCGGTCCATGCCCGGCTTCCGCGGCATGCCCGCGGTGATCACGACGCAGTCGGCCCCCGCGAGCGGCGCGTAGTCGTTCGCGCCGGTGACGACGGAGTCGTACCCGTAGACCGGGCCGGCCTCGAAGATGTCGAGAGCCTTCCCCTGGGGCATTCCCTCGACGATGTCGACGAGGACGACATCCCCGAGCTCCTTCTCGGCGATCCGCTGGGCGGTCGTGGAGCCGACGAATCCTCCGCCGATGACTCCGATCTTCTTCCGGGACATGGGTCCCCTTTCACATTCTCTTCTGGTCTCTGTTGTGGGTCAGGAGCTCTGAAGGACGCTGACGAGGGTCTCGCCGATCGTGGCCGGGGAGTCCGCCACGGCGACCCCCGCCCGCTCGAGGGCGCGGGTCTTCTCCGCGGCGGTTCCCTTCCCGCCGGAGACGATGGCGCCGGCGTGGCCCATCCTCTTCCCCGGGGGAGCGGTGCGGCCGGCGATGAACCCGACGACCGGCTTCGACATCTCGGACTGGATGAACTCCGCGCACTCCTCCTCCGCGGTCCCGCCGATCTCACCGACCATGATGACGGCATCGGTGTCCGGGTCCTCGTGGAAGAGCTTCATGATGTCGGTGAAGGTGCTGCCGATGACCGGGTCCCCCCCGATCCCGACGCAGGTCGACTGTCCGATCCCGCGCACGCTCAGCTGATGGACCGCCTCATAGGTGAGGGTCCCGGAGCGCGACACGACGCCGATGCGACCCGGCGTGTGGATGAAGCCCGGCATGATGCCGATCTTGCACTGGCCGGGGGTGATCACCCCCGGGCAGTTGGGACCGACGAGGCGGACGCCGTTGGCGCGAACCGCCGCCTTCGCCCGCACCATGTCGAGGGTCGGGACCCCTTCGGTGATGCAGATGATCAGCTCGATCCCCGCCTCGGCCGCCTCGATGACGGCGCCTCCCGCGAAGGGGGCGGGGACGAAGATCACGCTCGTGTTCGCCGCGGTGGCCGCCTTCGCCTCCGCCACGGTGTCGAAGACGGGGCGGTCGAGGTGGGTCTGCCCGCCCCGCTTCGGGGTCACGCCACCGACGATGTCGGTGCCGTACTCGATGCACTGCTCCGAGTGGAAGGTCCCGTTCTTGCCCGTGAACCCCTGCACGATCACGCGGGAGTCGTTGCCGACGAGAATGCTCACGAGGTCACCTCCTTCGCGGCGGCGACCGCCTTCCGGGCGGCGTCCGAGAGGTCGTCCGCCGGGGTGATGTTCAGTCCGGACTCGGCGAGGAGCTTCTTCCCCTCCTCGACCTTGTTCCCCTCGAGGCGCACCACGAGCGGCACGCCGAGGTCGGTGGAGCGCGCGGCCTGGATCACACCCTCCGCGATGAGGTCGCAGCGGACGATCCCTCCGAAGATGTTCACGAGGATCGCCTTCACGCCCGGATCATCGAGGATGATCTTGAAGGCCTCGGAGACGCGCTCGGCGGTCGCCCCACCCCCGACATCGAGGAAGTTGGCGGGCTCGCCGCCGTGGAGCTTGATGATGTCCATCGTCGCCATGGCCAGGCCCGCGCCGTTGACCATGCAGCCGATGTCCCCGTCCATGGAGATGTAGGAGAGGTCCCACTCGCTCGCGCGGAGCTCGCGGGGATCCTCCTCGTCGGTGTCCCTGAGCTCGGCGAGCTCCGCGTGCCGGTAGAGCGCGTTGTCGTCGAAGTTGATCTTCGCATCGAGGGCCATGACATCCCCCGCGCCGGTCACCACCAGCGGGTTGATTTCCGCGAGGGAGCAGTCCTCCGCCACGAACGCCTTCGCGAGGGAGGCCGCGAGGCGACCGAAGGCCGCGGCGGTCTCCCCGCCGAGTCCGATCCGCTCTCCGAGGGCCGTCCCCTCCGCGGGGTCGACGCCGACCGCCGGGTCGAATCCGAGGAAGTGGATCTTCTCGGGGGTGCTCGCCGCGACCTCCTCGATGTCCATCCCGCCCTCGGCGCTCGCCATGAGCACCGGTCGCTCCTGGACCCGGTCGACGACGAGGCCCAGGTAGAGCTCGCTCGCGATGTCGCAGCCCTCCTCGACCATCACCTTCCGCACCCGCTGCCCCTCGGGTCCGGTCTGATGGGTGACGAGCTGCATGCCGAGGATCGACCCCGCCGCCTGCTCGAGGTCCTCCATCGTGTGGACGACCTTGACCCCACCACCCTTCCCGCGGCCGCCCGCGTGGATCTGGGCCTTCACGACCCAGGGGCCCGCGCCGAGCTCCTCGGCCCGCTGCCGGGCCTCCTCGACGGTGGTGGCGACGCCGAACCGCGGCACGGGAACTCCGTGGCTCGCGAGGAGCGTCTTCGCCTGAAACTCATGGATCTTCACTCTGGCCACCTTCCTTCGGAGGCTCGGGGCACGGCCCCTCCGGGGTTCGGGAGCCTCACGCTCCGGTCCGGACCGGGCGAGGCTCGAGATCGAGACCGGGGCGGGGCTTTCAGCACGGGGGAGGAGGCGCCGCGGGCCGGGAACGGACCGACGCCGACATCGGTTCATGATGCGGAGGGGCCCGCAGGCACGCAAGGAAACCGGGGAATCCCGCCCCGCCGTCCCGTTCAAGTCCGGGTTCGGCGCCGGCCGATAAAGGGATGCACCCCGCCCGGCCGAGAGCCCCGAACTCCGCTCCTCGGAACGGGATCGGGCGGGTCGGATCCGGTCGCCCCCGGCTGCCGCGCGCGAAAGGAACCTCCATGCCCCGCTTTGCCCCGCTCCGCTCGAATCGGTCCCGACCCGCGTCGGCTCTGCCCCTCCTCGCGCTCGCTCTCCTCCTCGCAGGCTGCGCGGGAGGTGGGGAGCCGCGCGCGAGCGCCGCGAGCCTCGACGCGACTCTCCCCCGCGAGCCGGAGGCGGCCCTCGCCGTCCTGCAGGATCGGGTTCGCCAGGTGCCGGAGGACCTGCGCGCACGCCAACTCCGGGCGGAGCTCCTCGAGCGGGTCGGGGATCCGGAGACCGCGGCGCAGGAGTGGCAGGAGATCGTCGTGGCCGCGACCTCCCCCGCCCATCGCCGGATCGCCCGACGCGGCCTCGCGCGCTGCCTCGAGGCGGTCCTCGGCCCGCTCCATGTCCTCCCCCCCACCGACCCCGGGGCACGGGCGCGGGCGGGAGTGCTCCTGAACTCGTGGCGCGCGCTCGGCCCGAGCGATGGCTGGGAGGCCCGCATCGGGGAGGCGCGGACCCTCCATCGTCTCGGGCGATCGGAGGAGGCGGCGCAGCTGCTCGCGGAACGCGCCCGACACTCGGACCCTCTCTCGATGGAGCGCCTCCTGCTGCTCATCTTCGAGGAGCCCGGCGCGACCGACTGGCGGCCGGTGGTCCGCGCCTATGATGCCTTCACCCGGGCACCGGAGGACTCGACCCGGGAGCACGCCTTCGAGCAACTGATCCGGATCGCGGGTGCGGGCCCCGAGTCCGAGAGCGCGCACACGGCCGAGGGCTTCCTCGTTCGGAGCGCCCGGGAGACGACGGACCCGGGGACCGCCCTCGCCCGCTGGGCCCGGACTCATGAGAGGGAGCGGAGCGTTCGCATCCTCGACTCCCAGCTCACCGGCGCCGTGGACGCGGCGCGGACCGCCCTCGAGGAGGGCCGCCCGCTGGAGGCATGGAGGGAGCTCGCGCCGCTCCTCACCGAGGCGCCGGCGCGGGGATCGGAGGTCGCGTCCCTCCTTGAGCGCTGCTGCCTCGATCTCTGCGCTCTCTGCCAGAGACTGCACGACGACGGCGCGGCCGAGGAGGCCGCGAGGGTCGCGCGGGCGATCCGCTCCCTGCCCGGGTCCGCGCTGCCGCCGCCCGCCCGCGAGCGGGTCGCCGCGGCGCTTCGCCGCGAGCAGCTCGCAGCGGTGGAGTCGGGGATCCGGGAGGGGATCGCCGCCGCGGAGCGGGAGCGAGCAGGTCAGCAGCCCGCCAAGGCGCTGGCCCGGCTCGACGCGCTGCTCGAGGGAGCTCCCGCCGAGCTCGCGCCCCGGGTGCAGCGCGCCCGCGCCCACGCCCTCGCCGACCTCGGAGAGGAGCGGGCCGCGCTGCGCACTCTGCAGCGGCACGGCCCCTTCCCCGACCCGAGAACGAGGCGCCTCCAGGGGATCCTCCTCGCGCGAGTCGGTCGGGGTGAGGAGGCCGAGGCGATCCTCCAGAGCCTCCCCCGGGCGGAGCTGAACACCGAGGCGTTCGACGCTCTCCTCGTCGCCCTCGAGGGTCAGGGAAAGTGGACTCAGGTGCTCGCTCGGCTCCACACCCTCGGAGACCCGACCCCCTTCCGCCATCAAGGTCTCCGGGAGAGGGCGACCCTCGCCGCCGCGCGACAGGCGCTGCACCAGCGCGAGCCCGCGGAGGCGCTGCGCCTCCTCCACTTCCACCTGAAGCCCGAGGAGCTCGGATCGGCCGCGGCGCTGCCGCTGCTCGTCGAGGCGGAGCTCGGCGAGGGCCGACCCGCGGCGGCGGCCTCGTGGCTCCTGAGGGACGCTCGTCCGCGGCCGCCGCTGCCGGGGGACCTCTGGCGAGAGCTGATCGAGCGAAGCCGGGGCGTCGTCCCGGTGGAGATCCGCTTCGCGCTGCTGCGGCGTGCTCCGGAGACGACCCTCACCGCGGAGGACCGGACCTGGATGGTCGGGCTCTGGCCGCGCCTCGGACCGTATCTCCCCGCCTCCGGGCGCTACGACGGAGTGCTCCTCCGCTCGGACGGTGAGGGGGGGAAGGAAGGGGAGCTCCGCCTGCGGGAGACCTGGACCGGAGTCACCGGGCGAACGGTGCTCGCCGATGGTGGAGAGATCCTGTGGCGGCGGGAGGCCGGCCGCTGGATCCGGGCGGAGAACGGCGTGGAGTGGTGGCTGCCCCTCGGCGACGGGGCGGAGGGACGGACCGAGGAGGAGGTCTCACCGGACGGCACGACCGCCCGGATCCTCGCCTCGGGGCACACCGTCCGACTCGATGGCGTCGACATCCCCGGCTGCCTGACGATCGAGGTCTCCCCGGCGGGTGCCGACGGGACGACCGTCCTCCTCGAGCTGGCCCCGGAGCGGGGAGTCGTGCGCCGGAGCCGCGTGGAGCCGGGCGGGGAGCGGACCGAGGAGTGGCGGGTCCCGACCCTGGAGCCTCGTCAGCCCTGACCCCCGGGGACGCTGACCCCCGGGGACGCTGACCCCCGGGGACGCTGACCGCCGAAGGCGCCGACTCCCGAGGGCGCTGACTCCCGGAGGCGCCGGCCCCCGCAGGCTCTACTCTCCGGAGTTCGCGTCGGAGCGTCCCGCGGCATCGAGGACACGCTCGAGGGTCGCGAGACCCTCCGGCGGGCGCGGGGCCTTCTTCGCCTCCGCGAGGTGCCGCTTCGCGAGGCTCGTCTCTCCGAGCGCGAGGCAGATCTTCGCGATCTCGTGGTGGAAGCGCCCGATCTCGTTCAGCAGCTGCTGCCGGATGTCCCGCAGCGAGCGGTTGTGCTCCCGCGCGCTGAAGGGGAGCTCCACATCGAACGGCAGGGCGTTGAGGTCGAGGATCTCCTGCCGCTCCCGGTAGGCGTTCAGGGCGGTGATCCCATCGAGGAAGGTGGCGCGCGCGATCTCCAGGGAGTCCCGCCGCCTCTCGGTGTCATCTCCCCCGATCAGGAGCGCCTCCTGAAACTGCACCTTCCCCAGCTCGAACCACGCGAGGGCGTAGCCCGGGTCGATCTCCACCGCCTTCATCAGCGACTTCTGAGCCATGTCGAAGTCCCGACCCAGGGTGTAGATCCGCCCGAGGTGGAAGTAGCACGCCCGGCGCAGCTCCGACTCCCCCTCCCCCTCGGGGCGGGAGAGGGCCTGGCGGAAGTAGTCGATCCCGGTCTGGGGATCCTGACGGTAGGTGTAGGAGAGGATGCCGAGGCTGATCAGCGGGGCCGCGCTCGTCGGATCCTCATCGTGGGCGCGCTGGAAGAGCTGCATCGCCGACTCGAACTGCTGGCGGTCGTAGGCGAGGGTGCCCTGACGCCAGATGTCGGCGGCCCGCCGACGCCGAGGGCTCGCCTCCCCTTCCTGCACCGCGGAGCGCGCGGAGTCCTCGACGCTCGCGCGGTTCTCCTTCCACCACGCGTTCCAGAGCTCGACCGCGGCGGCCCGCTCCTCCGGTGTCCCATCGGGCTCGAAGCCGAAGGACTCGCCGGTGAACTCACGGAGGCGCTGGATCGCCACCTCCTGCGCGCTGCGGCGGGCTCCCGGCGCCCGGGACGCGGCGGGGGGGAGCTGCAGCGCCTCGATCAGGGTGGGGATGCCGATGTAGACCCCGTTGTCCCCGAGGGCGATCGCGATCGCGAACTGCGCCTGCCCCTCGGAGTCCTCGTAGGCGCGGAGCAGCTCCGCGTACCTCGGGACGCGGGCCATCAGGTC
>JAFMMO010000306.1 GCA_017859655.1 Pseudomonadota bacterium
GAGGGGTGGAGTCGGTCACAATCGGGGCGCCCGGGGTCGCGTCGATCGGACCGACCCCCCTTCCCCGGTCGGAGGAACCCATGAAGCTCGCCTCGCTGCTGCTCGGATCGCTCCTCTCGCTCCTCCTCCTCGGGCCGGTCTCGGCGCGCGAGACGGCGGAGAACCGCTTCCCGTTCCGGGAGGGGGACATCCTCGGTGGCGCGGTGCCGAGCCCGGATGCGTTCCTCGGCGCCCCTCTGGGGAGCCGCTTCACGCTCCACCACGACATGCTGCGGTACCTGCGCCACCTCGACGAGGTCAGCGACCGCATCTCGGTCGAGAGCTACGGGGTGACGCCGGAGGGGAGGGAGCTCGTCCTCTGCTTCATCGGAGACCCGAAGCATGTGGCCGGGCGTTCGGCGATCCGCGCTCAACAGCAGCGACTCGCCGACCCGAGGCTCCTCGAGCGGCCGGAGGAGCTCGGCGCGCTGATCGAGGAGCAGCCCGCGGTCCTCTGGATGAGCTACAACGTCCACGGCAACGAGGCGAGCGCGACCGAGGCGGCGCTCTGGACGATCTACCAGCTCGTGGATGGGCTCGACGACGCGAGCGGGCTCATACGGGAGGGGGCCCTCACGATCGTGGACCCCTGCCTCAACCCGGATGGGCGGGACCGTTACACACAGTGGTTCCGCTCCGCCCGCACGGTGGCGGGGGATCCGGATCCGGCGAGTCGTGAGCACGACGAGCCGTGGCCCGGCGGTCGCTCGAACCACTATCTCTTCGACCTCAACCGGGACTGGGCCTGGCAGAGCCAGCCGGAGACGCGTGCCCGCATCCGCGAGTACCTGCGCTGGTGGCCCCTGATCCATGTCGACTTCCACGAGATGTCGCCGGAGTCCTCCTACTTCTTCTTCCCCGCCACGAAGCCGATCAACGCGAATGTCTCTCCGCTGACTCTCGAGTGGGCGGATGTCATCGGTCGGGCGAACGCCTCCGCGTTCGACCGCTTCGGCTGGCGCTACTACACCGGTGAGGACTTCGATCTCTTCTACCCTGCCTACGGGGACTCCTGGCCGAGCCTCCAGGGGACGATCGGGATGACCTACGAGCAGGCGGGGGGCTCCCGGGGCGGGGTCCGCTACCGGCAGCGCGACGGCTCTGAGCTGACCCTCGCCGACCGCCTTCATCACCATCATGTCGCGGGGATGGCGACCCTCCTCGCATCGGTGGAAGGGCGGGAGGAGCTGCAGCGCGACTTCCATCGCTTCCGGCAGGACACCATCGAGCGGGGGCGCACGGGGGAGATCGTGGAGTTCCTCTTCCCGCCCGCCCCCGGAGGAGCGAGGGAGTCCCTCCTCTCCCTGCTGCAGGCCCAGGGGATCGAAGTCGAGATGCTCGCTCAGGAGGTGATCGTCGAGGGGCTCGCCGACTATCGAGGGACGATCCACGAGATCACCAAGCTCCCGGCGGGGACGGCGAGCGTCTCCCTCGATCAGCCCTCCGGTCGGCTCGCCCGCTCCCTCCTCGAGCCGAACGCGGATGTGAGTGACGCCTACTTCTACGATGTGAGCGCGTGGAGCCTCCCGATGGCGCTGGGCGTGGGAGGGTTCGTCGCCTCGACCCCGTTCTCCGGGATGCGGATCCCTCTCCAGCTCGATCCCCCCCGGGGCGTGGTGGAGGGGGAGGCCCGGGTCGCCTACCTCCTCCGCTGGAGCGGGCTCGAGTCCGCGCGGGCGCTCGACCGTCTCCATCGCCAGGGGGCCGAGGCGCGGCTGCTCCCCTCCCCCGTCGTCTGTGAGGGGGGGCGCTACGAGGGAGGGACGATCGTCGTGCCGGTGCGAGGCGAGGAGACTCACCGGGTGGTCCGCGCCGTCGCGGAGGAGTGCGCCGTCCACTTCGATGCGGTCGACAGCGCCTGGACCGATGAGGGCGTCGATCTCGGGTCCGACTCGGTCGCCACCCTCCGCCCGGTCCGCATCGCGGTCGCCTCGGGCGAGGGGGTCTCGAGCCTCTCCTACGGCGCGATCTGGAGTCTGCTCGAGCAGGACATGGGGATCCCCTTCTCCGCCATCTCCCTCGATGCGATCGGGGGGGGCTCGCTCGATCGCTTCGATGTCCTCGTCCTCCCCTCCGGGCGGCTCGGGTCCTCGCTCCGTGGATCGTCTCGTGAAGCTCTCGAGGAGTGGGTCCGGGCCGGGGGGGTCCTCATCGCCCTCGAGTCGAGCGCCTTCGCTCTGGGCGAGGGGGACGACCCGCTCGTCTCCCGCTCGACCCGCGCTCCGGACCGGGATGCGAAGGAGGAGCCGCCGGTGCGGAAGACCCTCGCGGACCTGCGGCGCGAGCGGGAGGAGCGTCAGGTCCCCGGGAACATCTTCGTGGTGGGCCTCGACTCCGAGCACCCCCTCGCGTTCGGACATCCGAGCGAGATGTTCGTCTTCATGGATGGGACGCGGAGCTTCGGCGTGGAGGGGGACGGCGGGGATGTGGCCGCCTTCCTCCCGGAGCCGCGGGCCAGCGGCTTCATCTCCGAGGCGAACCTCGACCGGGTTCGGGGACGCGTCTACCTCGCGGAGGAGAGGGTCGGTCGGGGGCGCGTCGTCCTCTTCGCCGGGGACCCCTGCTTCCGGGGCTTCTGGCGGGGAACCACGGGGCTGTTTCTCAATGCGCTCCTCCTCCGCAGCACGCGCTGACCTCCCCGCCCGGGGAGAGGTTCAAGAGGAGGGGTCACGGGTGCCGATAACCTCTGCAGGAGACCACCACCTCCGGTGGTCGAGGAGGAGACACCCGTGCCGACCCAGGAACCGACCGCGTGGGAGGTCGCCGCCCACGCGCTGAAGAAGCTCCGCTTCCTCATCGATGCGAATCACGAGACCGTCCCCCGCATGGCGGAGTCGATGGGGATCTCCCGCGAGACCCTCCTCGATGTCCTCGATGGGGTGGTCCATCCCACCGAGTCGTTCGTGCGGAAGTGCGCGGACCACTTCGGGGTCTCCTATGAGTTCATGACCGGCCAGGAGAC
>JAFMMO010000093.1 GCA_017859655.1 Pseudomonadota bacterium
GGTCTCCCGCAATGGAACGCGGATCCTCCGTTACCCCGCGAACTCCTTCCGGAGCCGCCCGGGCTTCGAGGGGCAGATGGAGGGGCGCAACAACACGACCGGGAACCTGCCCTACTACCAGGGCGGCTTCTCCTGCTGGCTGAAGCTCGAGCACGACGGAGCGGACCCCATCTTCTGCGGGATCCTCAAGGCCACCCAGGTGATCCGCCCCGTGGGCCAGAACGTCGATGACTCCGAGGGGACCCAGACCTTCGTCTGGAAGAACACCAACGGCGAGATTCGGATCACCCGTCTCTACTACCATCAGGCCTTCCAGCGGGGGGGGCTGACGAACGCGGTGCCCTTGATCGGGGATGGCGAGGACCTCGAGAACGAGGATGTCATCGCCGATCCGCGCAAGACCTGGGCGCGCACCGATGTCGTCGTCGATGTGCGCGATTGGAAGGCCCACGAGTGGCACCACCTCGCGGTCGAATGGAACGACGAGGCGGACGGCGATCGGATCCGGGTGGTGCTCGACGGCGAGGCGCTGAACATCGTCACCAACCACAACCTCGGGTTCGGTCGGTTCTGCGCGCTCAACGAGTTCGAACCCTCCGATGAGATCCAGATCGGCGGCGTGCATCGGCAGCAGTCGGTCGACAACGAGGGGGTCTTCAAGTTCGGGACGAACGTGAGCGCGCGCTCGATGCAGCAGCGCGACCCCACCGTGAAGAAGATTCCCCTCAACGGGACCATCGACGAGTTCCGCACCTTCTTCGGCTTCTACGACCGCGGCAGCGAGGAGCTCGGCTACTTCACCCGGGAGACCGGGCGCTACGTGAACCAGTTCGAGGTCCCCTTCCCGGAGGGGATCCAGCGGCTCCGTCTCCGCTCCCTCAACTGGACGGTCTACCCGCCGAAGCTCTACGCGGGGCTGGGAGTCCGCTGGAATCCCGGGACCGACTTCGTCATGCGGGCTCGAAACGTCGACAACTCGGGCGCCATCGAGATCCGGGACGCCGGCGGAGACGCCGTGCTGAACCAGAACATCTCCGGGCGCTGGCTTTACAAGACCGGCAATCTGCTCGGAGAGGTCGGCCGCCTCGGCTACGAGGTCGAGATGCGCGGGGCTTTCGGCGAGCAGCGCTACGGAGACCGGATCGTCAGCTCGCCGGTCTTCGACGATGTGACCCTCACCTACTACCTCCCCTCCGCCCGCGTCCTCATCAGCGAGGAGATGGAGTAGGGGAGTCGCCAGAGGGCCGGCTCTCCCCTCGGGGAGAATCGGCGCCGCGGTCGCCCGTGTTGGGGAGGACCGCCGGGAGCGGAGTCGAGCCGCCGGGCCGACGCAGCTCCTTCCGTTCTCTCCGGCCGAGCCGGGGGGCGGTGAAGAAGGAACCCAGACCAAAGGGGGAGCTCCCCCGGGAGGAAGCCATGTCGAATCCCACTTCCCAGAGGCCTGCGCGCGGACTGCCGCGCACGCTGCGCCGCTCGATCCCCGTGATCGCGCTGCTCGGCCTCCTGCTCGCCGGCGCGCCCGCGGAGGCGCAGTCGGAGAACAGCCGAGCCTACGTGACGATCGAGTCGGTGAAGGTGCGCGCGGACGATGACGCGCGCTTCATCGATGTCCAGGCGACCGTCTCGCTGCCTCCCGGGTGCAAGCTGGAGTTCGTGCTGACGCGACAGTCCGCCGCGGTGCAGACGAACCTCGTGACGGTCCCGGAGAACCGGAAGGTCCGGGAGAGCTTCAAGATCGAGACCCCGTCGCCGTCGGCGGTCCCCTACACCTACCTCACGCGGATCGCCCCCCTCGAGGACCAGCCCCGCGCGGTCCGTCGCGCGATCGAGGGGGACCCGAAGGCCTATCCGCCTTCGATCGTGCCCTTCCAGAAGTACCACTTCGACAAGAGCTTCCCCTCGGGGACGGAGGCGGAGATCGCGGCCGAGGTGGCTCGGGTCCGCAAGTGGTTCAAGTCGGAGTACACCGCGCTCGCCAAGCTCGATCAGGTCGTCTCGAAGGCCCGCAAGGAGGTCGAGGAGGGGACGGACTACGTCGACCGCCAGGGAGGCCTCGACGCGAAGAAGTGGCGGAAGATGATGGACGATGAGGTCCTCGAGCCGCTCCGTCAGGCGCAGAAACTTTACAACGAGGGCCTCGCCGGGAACCGCGCCGATCTCATCGCCTACCGCCCCGCGCTGGCCGATCTCCGGACGCTCTCCTCTGCGGTCGCCCTCCGGGCGACCTCCCGCTCGATCGAGCTCTACGAGGAGAAGGGGCTCTCCCCCGCGGAGGAGGACAAGGCTCCGGAGGCGATCGTCACGAAGGTGCCCGGCTTCAACAAGCGGGTGCCGAAGGGGAGCGACCTTCAGAAGATCGTGAATCGCATCAACGACAAGCTCGACATCGAGGAGAAGAAGGACGGGGGCCAGTGATGTTCGCACGGAGAGCCATGCCCCTCGCACTTCCTCTGCTGCTCCTGCTCGGAGCCTTCGCCGACCCCTTCGTCGGAGCCGCCGCCGCCCAGGAGGGGGGAGAGCCGGTCCCGGGGCTCGTGGAGCTCACCACCGCCTCGGTGAAGCCCTCGAAGGGGGGCTGGGAGCTGAGCTTCGTCGGGACGGGCGCCAAGCTCCCCAAGGGAACGGTGTTGAAGTGGTCGCTCCAGTGGCGAATGCAGTCGCTGCGGGAGTTCACCACGACACTGGGGGGGAACAAGAAGATCCGCGAGACGATCCCGTTCGAGGACCTCCAGGGCTACGCGGCGGACATCTTCCTCCGCCTCGAGATCGACTACCTCGCCCAGCCCCGTGAGGTGAAGGAGGCGATGGACAAGGACCCTGAGACGTTCCTGATGGAGCAGAACCCCTGGACCATCCGCTTCTGGGACCAGCGCTTCTCGCTGGGGACGGAAGCCCAGATGGAGAAGCAGAAGGAGGAGGCGCGAAAGTTCTTCCTCGACACGCTCAAGGGGGCGCTGGCCGCCGAGAAGAAGTTCAGCCAGAAGTCCACCGCCGCGGAGTCCGGGAGCGACTTCCAGAAGGGGGGAGCCTTCGACTCGAAGGCGTGGCAGCGCTTCGTCGAGAAGGATGTCCGTGATCCGCTGAGGGCGCTTCAGAAGAGCCTCCGGGACAAGGGAGGGCACCTCATGCTGCTCACGGAGTCTCGTGACCTCGGCTACCTGACGGAGATCGTGAACGCGATCGCGCTCCGCAGCTACGAGCGCTCGCGGACCCTCTACGAGAAGCTCGGCATCATTCCCGACAGCGCGGACTTCTCTCCCAAGGAGATCGATGTGAACTGCTCGAGCTCCAAGTCGAGCTACCTTCAGAAGCGCACTCAGCAGCTCTGTCGCAGCCAGAAGATCGACATGAACGAGCTCCGCTGAGCGACGCCTCGGGGCTTCTAAGTCATTGTAGAGAAAAGCCTTGGAGTCATTGACGGCCGGTGGACGGGCGCTTCCCGCGTTGACAGCGGGGGGCGCCCGTCTATCATTCCGAACGGCTCGGGTCCGCACCCGAGCGCGTCCACGGTTGGACGGTCCCGGGTCCCCGCCGCGTCGGACCCGTACCCCCCCGAGGGGGGAAGGGGAGATCTCGGGCTCAGCACGGGCTCTCCCCCTCCTCCCGGGAAGGCGTGTAGTGCATGGTGCCCTTCTCGGATGACTCCGCCGGCCGCGAGGCGCCGGGCGGAGAGGATCCGCTTGCGTCCATCCCCCGAGGCGGGGATGGCCCCGAGCTCGACCGTCTCCGCGCCGAGCTCCTCGCTCAGTTCGAGTCGGAGAGGCGGGAGCTCGCCCGCGATGAGGCGGAGTCCCCATCTCCCGTCGAGGAGGGGGGGGCGATGATCGGTGAGGGGGTCGACGACCCCTCCGCACGACCGGTTCGCAGCGGTCCGCTGCGGGAGCTCCTCGACGCGGAGTTCGATCGTTGTCATCGCTTCGATCCGATCCGTAGCCTCTTCGGGGACATCCGGACCTTTCTCCGCCGTGCCGTGGCTCGCGAGAACGAGGAGGATCTCCCGGTCGAGGAGTTCCGCCGCAGCGGCTGAGCCGAACGCCAGGCCCGAGGCCATCCGAAACGAGAAAACGAGAGGAGCCACGCGGGACACCCGCGTGGCTCCTCTCGCTTTGGTCCGGCACCGTGCCGCCCTCCTCCCTTGGGGGGGAGGGATCGTCAGGCGCCGATGTCCTCCCGCCGCGAGCATCCCTCGAACCGAATGCGGTCGGCGTGGGCGTAGGCCAGGGCCCTCGCTTCAACGAGATCCCGGCCGAGCGCGGTGACCCCGAACACGCGGCCCCCCGCGGTGACCAGACTTCCGTCCTGTAGACCCGTTCCTGCATGGAAGACCTGGATTTCCGCCTCCACGGGGGTGTGAACCTCGCCTTCGACCGGGAGGCCACGCCGATAGCTCCCCGGATAGCCGTCCGAGGCGAGGACGAGACAGAGCGCGGTCCGCGGATCCCACTCCAGCTCCAACCCCTCCAGGGTGCCGCCATCGATGGCGTCGAAGATGTCGATGAGGTCGGTCTTCAGCCGCATCAACAGCGGCTGCGTCTCCGGATCCCCGAACCGACAGTTGAACTCGAGGACCTGGGGGCCCTCGTCGGTCAGCATGATCCCGACATAGAGGAGGCCATGGTAGGGGATCCCCTCCTCCGCGAGTCCGTCGAGCGTGGGGCGGAGGATCTCACGATCGATCCGCTCCCGCAGGTTCGCGCTCGTTTCGGTGGGGCTGAAGGCGCCCATTCCCCCCGTGTTCGGCCCGGTGTTCCCCTCGTGGCGGGCCTTGTAGTCCTGGGCGGGCTCGAGCCACTGATGCTGGCGTCCGGAGACGAACGCGAGCATCGAGACCTCACGGCCCCGGAGGCGCTCTTCGAGAAGGACGACTCGTCCCGCCTCGCCAAAACGGGAGCCATCGAGCATGGCTCGGGCCTCTTCCTCGGCGATGGCGCGGTCATCGGTGACGACGACCCCCTTTCCGGCCGCGAGCCCGTCCGCCTTGACGACGACCCCTCGCGGGAAGCGCTCGAGAGCGGCGAGGAGGTGTCCTTCCTCCCGGACGACCTCGAAGCGGGCGGTGGGGATGCCGTGGCGCTGCAGGAACTCCTTGGTGAAGACCTTGCTGCCCTCGAGGCGGGCGGCGGAGGCTCCCACTCCGAAGACGGCGACGCCTCGGGCGCGCAGGCGATCGGCGAGGCCGTCCACGAGAGGCGCCTCCGGGCCGATCACGACACGACCGATGCCCTCCGCCAGGACGCGCTCCTCCAGGTCGGCAGAGGCCGCGACCGGGTCGAGGTCCCAGCGCGGGCCGAGGGCCGCGGTCCCGGCGTTCCCGGGGCAGGAGATCACCTCCGTGACGCGAGCGCTGCGGGCAAGGCTCCACGCGAGGGCATGCTCACGCCCTCCGCTGCCGACGACGAGAACCTTCATCCTGCGGACTCCTCCTTCGCTGAGGGTTCGGCGGTTGCGCCTGATCCGGGGGATCCGCCCCCGGGGGATGGTGACCCCTCGGCTCGGCGTGAGCGCGCGCGGCGGCTCGAGCGGGGTGCGCTGAGGAGATAGGCGACAAGGCAGAGCAGCGCCGAGTGCGGGGAATTGTAGGTCAGGTG
This sequence comes from Pseudomonadota bacterium, assembly GCA_017859655.1. Taxonomy (GTDB): domain Bacteria; phylum Planctomycetota; class UBA8108; order UBA1146; family UBA1146; genus JAFMMO01. The sequence goes on from JAFMMO010000093.1 coordinate 5,589, forward strand.
CAGTGCACCATCCAGAAGGAAGAGACGGCGCAGAGAGGCGAAGGTGAACGCCCCCGGCGGTCTCGAGGGTCTCTCTCGCTCCGCTCGAACGCCGAGTCCGACGAGGAGCGTCCAGCCTAGCAGGGCGGGGAGCCCGAAGGTCGACGCGTCGTGGTGGAGCGCGAGCGGGGCGGCCAGCACGGAGTGGAGGAGGACGAGGCGAGCGCGGCAGCGAAGGACCCGGGGTCGGGCCTGCTCCTCTTCGAGTGAGTACCGGGTCACCCAGAGTCCATGACCGCCGATGAGGAGCGCCGGCAGCAGAGCGGCCTCGGGAGCCCCCGCGAGGGTGCCGCCGAGGAGGACCACGCAGACCCGCACGCTCCCCATGGCGAGCGGGCCGAGCCACGCGCGGTCCTTCACAAGGAAGTCGTAGAGGAGGACCGCCAGGAGGGCGCCGCCGGCGGGGAGGGCGCAGCGAGCGGGGAGCAGCGGCAGGAGGCTCCCGAAGGCCACCAGGGAGAGAAGCAGCCCCCGGCGCGCCGCCGCTTCCGAGAGGAGGCGCGCCGGGATGGGGCGGTGCGGGGCACCGACCGCATCCCGGCTGCGGTCTCGCCAGTCGTTCGCGCCCATGCCGAAGCAGTAGAGGGCGCTGACGGCGGCGAGGGCGGGCAGGAGGAGCGGGAGGGACTCCGCCGATCGCTCCGCGCCGACGGAGCTCGCAGCGATCCAGCCGGTCGCGAGATTCGTCCACGCGGTGGGAAGGAGCCGTAGTCGGAAGAAGGATGACCAGACGCCGAGCGACCCCCGGATCGACATCCTCAGCCGAAGAGCCGGAGGATGTCGTGGTAGGTCACATACAGCGCGAGTCCGATGAGGATGACGAACGCCCCGAGGTGGACGAGCCCCTGGACCCGCTCGTCCACGGGCGAGCCCTTGAGCTTCTCGATGAGGAGGAAGAGGAGGTGTCCGCCGTCAAGGATGGGGAACGGGAGCAGGTTGAAGACGCCGAGGTTGATGCTGATCATCGCGAGCACGTAGAGCAGCTTGCTGAACCCCTCGTCCGCGACCCGCTTGCCGATGTGGACGATCCCCACCGGTCCGGCGAGGTTCCGCGGCGCCACATCCTGACGGGCGAGGGCGCCGAGCATCAGGAAGATCCGCTTCCCCCAGACCACGGACTGGTTCCAACCCTCGGTCACCGCTTCTCCGAGAGAGGTCTGGATCGTCACCTGATCGAAGCGGAAGCCGACCCCCAGGGAGCGGCTGAGCGCCGTCGGGGTCACCGAGAGGTCGAGTCGCTCCCCGCCCCTCTCGATGCCGAGCTGCACGGCACCGGAGGAGGCCTCGCGGACTGCCGCGAACCGCACGAAGAAGTCTTCCCTCCCGAGCACCGCCTCGCCGGCCACCGCCGCGATCGCGTCTCCGGGGAGGATCCCCGCCGCGGCGGCGGCGCTCCCCGCCATCACCTGGACGACCCTCACGGGAGCGCGGGTCTCCACTCCGAGCGGAGCCGGGGGGACACCCTCGGGGACCCGGGCCTCGACGAACTCGTCTCTGGTCTGCCAGAGAATCGCATCTCCGGGCGCGAGAGGCGCGCCGGCGACCAGCGGCCCGTCGACGGGCCCACCGGCGAGGGCGAGGAGGAGGTCTCCCGGCCGGAGACCGATCGTGGCGGCGATGGAGCCGCTTCGGACCGCGGTGACGGTCGGGGTGTCTCCGACGAGGCGCAGGTCTCCCTCTCCGATCCGATCGACTCCGTCGATGAGGGCGCGTCGAGGGACATCGCTGGCGCTTCCGTCCGCGAACCCGACGCGAACGGTGGACGCATCGGCGGGGGTGAGCGAGAGGACGCTCCACATGTCGATCCCTGTGACAGGCGTCCCGTCGATCGAGGTGATCTCGGCGCCGACCGGGAAGTGGTCGCGGAGGGGGGAGCCCGGCTGAACTGCACGGACGCGCGTCCCGCCCATCACGATCCCCAGCAGCTCGGGGCCGGTGCGCTCGATCGAAGCCGTGGGAATCGAGAGGTCACGGGTGGCGCCGGATGCGTCGGAGACCGTGAGCTCGATCGATCCCTCGCGCCCCGACCAGAGGAAGGCCTCGAGCGCCGCGAACTGGCGGGAGAAGTCGAGCCCGTCGGGCAGACGGACGGGACCGTCGCCGGTGTTGAAGCGGAAGCTCTCGACGCGATCCCCGACCTGGAGTCCGGCGGTGGCGGCCGCAGAGCCGGGAGTGACGGCGGAGACGACGGCGGATGAGGCGGGCTGGATGCCGATGGCCATCATCCCACGGGCGCGGTCGAGGCGGGGGGTGACCTTGGTCTCGACCCGCTCGCGCTCGCCGTCCGCGCCGGCCCGCTCGACCTCGATCGTGAGCTCGGCGTCCCGGGACGAGAGCGCGAGGCTCGTCTGGAGATCGGTGAAGTCACGCTTCGGATCCCCCGCCAGCGAGACGACGCGGTCTCCGCTCCGGAGACCCGCTTCCCACGCGGGGGAGTCGGGCGCGATCGGACCGAGCCGGGTGCTCGGGAAGGAGACCCCCATCGGGAAGGCGATCGCAAAGAGGATCACGCCGAAGATCAGGTTCATCGCCGCGCCCGCGACGAGAACGAACGCCCGCTGGGACGGAGACTTGGAGGCGTACTCATCCGCCGCCCCCGTGCGCGGGTCCTGCTGCTCCTCTCCCGCCATCTTCACATAGCCGCCGAAGGGAAGGAGGCCGATCACGTACTCCGTTTCCCCGCGGCGCAGGGCGAAGATGCGGGCCTTCCAGCCGAAGATCGTCGGCTGGAAGCCGAGGGCGAACGTCTCGACCCGGATCCCCACCCGCTTGGCGGCGAGGAAGTGCCCCAGCTCGTGGACGAAGATCAGGAAGCCGATCCCGAGGATCGCCAGCAGCACGTTCACGATGTCCAAGAAGCGACTCGCTCTCTGGTCTCCCGGTCGATCTCCAGGAGCCTCGTCCAGTCGGTGGCCGGCTCGCGTTCGTGCTCCCGCAGCGCGCGCTCGACCACCTCGAAGATGCGGGGGAGGGAGATCCTCCCGGCGAGGAACGCCTCGACCGCGACCTCGTCCGCCGCGTTGAAGACCGCGGGGAGCGTACCGCCTCGACGGCAGGCCTCATAGGCGAACTGAAGGGAAGGGAAGGTCTCGTGGTCGGGCTCCTCGAAGTCGAGTCGCCCGATCCCGGCGAGGGAGAAGTTCGATGGCGGACCCTCCCAACGAGCGGGATGCCCGAGGGCGTAGCGAATCGGGATCTTCATGTCCGCAGGTCCGAGGTGGGCGAGCCAGGAGCCGTCCTGAAACTCGACCATCGAGTGGACCACCGACTGGGGGTGGACGACCACCTCGATCCGGTCGACGTCCACTTCGAAGAGGTGGTGGGCTTCGATCACCTCGAGACCCTTGTTCATCAGCGTCGCGGAGTCGATGGAGATGCGACTCCCCATCGACCAGGTCGGATGGCGCAGCGCCTCCTCGGGGGTGACCTCGGCGAGCGCGCCCCGATCCCTCCCTCGGAAGGGGCCGCCCGAGGCGGTCAGGACCAGCTTCCTCACCTCTCCACGTGACCCGGCCCGGAGGCACTGGAGCAGCGCGCTGTGCTCGGAGTCGATCGGAATGAGCGGGGTCCCGGTCTTTCGAGCGAGGCCGGTCAGGAGCTCCCCGGCGATCACGATCGACTCCTTGTTCGCGAGGGCGAGCGGGATCCCCAACTCGAGCGCTCTTCGGCTCGCCGGGAGCCCCGCGCCGCCGACGATCGCATTGATGATGAGGTCGGGCGCGCTGCGGTCGATCAGTTCGAGGATGGCCTCGTCTCCGAAGGTAAGGCTCATGCCGGCCGGGGGCTGGACGGGGGTGGAGGGCTCGCGGGCCACCGCGACATGAGGGACCCCATGTCGCTCCGCCTGAGACAGGACGCCGGCGAGGTCGGTGCCCGCCGCGAGCGCCACGACTTCGACCCGGTGGGGGTCTTCGGCGCAGACCTCGAGGGTCTGGACTCCGATCGAGCCGGTTGAGCCGAGCAGGGCCACGCGGAGCGGGGGCAAGAGGTCTCCTCCATTCGGGCGGGGCGGCGGGCCCCGAACCACAGAGTGCCAGATCGATCCGCCTCGTGCATCCGGTGCTCGGCGATCGGGCCCGACCGCGTCATGATCCGCGGGGGTGGTCACCGATCGGACGGTCGGCTAGAACGGGCGCGCGCGAAGGAGGACACTTGCGGAGAGAGCTGTTCCGGATCCCCGGTCTCGACTGGCCGATCTACGGCTACGGGACCATGGTGCTCGTGGGATTCCTCCTCGGCTATCTGCTCGTCATCCGCGGCGCGCGGCGGGAGGGGATTCCTCCGGAGAAGATCCAGGACCTGCCGATCTGGATGGTCCTCAGCGGACTGCTCGGGGCCCGCCTGTTCTACTTCATCCAGTTCTACTCCGAGGAGTTCTCCGGCGGTCGGTGGACCCGCCTCTTCCGCATCTGGGAGGGCGGGCTCGTCTTCTACGGCGGCCTCATCCTTGGGGCATCCGCCTTCCTCCTCTACTGTCGTCGGCACCGACTCCCCGTCCTCCCCATGCTGGACGTGATGGCGCCTGCGACCGCGCTGGGACTGGGTTTCGGCCGCATCGGCTGCTTCCTGAACGGGTGCTGCTGGGGCAAGGTCTGCGACGCCGCGCACCCCCTCGCCGTTCGGTTCCCCGAGGGGAGCCCTCCCGCGCTCGCGAGCCCCCCGTCGCCCGAGGGGCTCTCTTCCTGGCTCCACCCGACCCAGCTGTACTCGTCGGCGAACGCCTTCCTCCTCGCCCTGCTCCTCTGGGTCATCTGGAGGCGACGGCCGGCTCCGGGCACGGTCGCCGGGTTGCTCTTCCTGCTCTACGGGCTCAGCCGCTACTCTCTGGAGCGACTCCGAGGAGACCACGCCGTCGGTGAGGGGCTCTCCACCGTCAGCCAGCTGATCTCCAGCGGGGGAATCCTGCTCGGCGTCGGGCTGATCGTCCTGGCCCGATGGGGCAGGGGGGCGAACCAGAGCCTCCAGAGCTCCGAAAACGGCCCCCTCTAAGTCGAGGCGAGAAGATCCCTTGGGATCCTCAAAAAAACTCGAAAGCCGCCTTGACGCCCTGAACGGACTCGCTACTATCCGTCTTCCTGATCCGACGAGGGGAACGGACGGAGCGATCCGACCCAACCCTCAAACCCTTTGAACCGCTGATCTTGGAGTGGAGCCGCCCCACGGGGCGCGAACCCTCCAGCCTTCGCACCGAGCGACTCTCGGGTCGCTTCCGGTGCGCTTCTGTCGGTCCCGGGTTCGGTCAGCTGCTCTTTGACAATTCGGACCCGTAGTCTTGAAGAAGGCTGGGTCATGTCCTCCGGCTGCTCTTGGAGCGGCCACCGAGATCCGTTCGGGGTTCCCGAGCTCCACCATTCCGGTGGGGGCGGCGAGCCTAAGATCTCGGTCGGGTTCACCGGTGGCGTTGTCGGGATCTTCCCGATCGCGATGCCTGGTGGCGGGGTCATGACCTGCGATCAACAACGAACGATCTTCCTTTCTTTGATCTGTCTGCCTGGTGGGCTCGCTTGTCGAGTCCGCCGGGTGACCCGGGAGCCTCGGGCCTGTCGTCTTCGGCAGGGTGGGGGTGGGTGAGGGCCTCACGGCCCCGTCGCTACCACTTCCTCGAGCGTCTTCCGGAACGAAACATCAACTGAAGGGTTTGATCCTGGCTCAGAACGAACGCTGGCGGCGTGGATTAGGCATGCAAGTCGAACGCGCAAAGCTCCTTCGGGGGCCGAGCGAGTGGCGAACGGGTGAGTAATGCATGAATACCTACCCCGATGACCGGGACAACCACTCGAAAGGGTGGCTAATACCGGATGTGATCTTCGGATGAAAGCTGGCCTCTGAATATGCTGGCGCATCGGGAGGGGTTCATGTGCTATTAGCTAGTTGGTGAGGTAACGGCTCACCAAGGCAATGATGGCTAGCCGGCCTGAGAGGGTGTCCGGCCACACTGGGACTGAGACACTGCCCAGACTCCTACGGGAGGCTGCAGTCGAGAATCTTCCACCAATGCGCGAAAGCGTGATGGAGCGACGCCGCGTGAACGATGAAGGCCTTAGGGTTGTAAAGTTCTGTTGGATGGGCGTAATCCCCTAGAGTTAATACCTCTTAGGGTTGAACTCCCATCGGAGGAAGCACCGGCTAAATTCGTGCCAGCAGCCGCGGTAATACGAATGGTGCAAGCGTTGTTCGGAATCACTGGGCATAAAGAGCACGTAGGCGGTTTGGTAAGTCAGCTGTGAAATCCCCCGGCTCAACCGAGGAACTGCAGCTGATACTGCCGAACTAGAGTGCGCGAGGGGAGAGCGGAATTCCTGGTGGAGCGGTGATATGCGTAGATATCAGGAGGAACGCCGGAGGCGAAAGCGGCTCTCTGGTGCGCAACTGACGCTGAGGTGCGAAAGCTAGGGGAGCGAACAGGATTAGATACCCTGGTAGTCCTAGCCGTAAACGATGGGCACTAAGTGGAGGGGCTCCCAAGGCCTCTCTGCCGGAGCAAATGTGTTAAGTGCCCCGCCTGGGGAGTATGGTCGCAAGGCTGAAACTCAAAGGAATTGACGGGGGCTCACACAAGCGGTGGAGCATGTTGTTTAATTCGAAGCAACGCGAAGAACCTTACCTGGGCTTGACATGTACGTGGTACCGAACCGAAAGGGGAGGGACCCTCCTTGAGGGAGCGTACACAGGTATTGCATGGCTGTCGTCAGCTCGTGTCGTGAGATGTTGGGTTAAGTCCCGTAACGAG
>JAFMMO010000094.1 GCA_017859655.1 Pseudomonadota bacterium
GGGGGGTCGACCGGCGCCGCGCCGGAGGCCGCGGGAGCCGAGCCCGGAGCCTCGGGGCCGCTCTTTATTCCTCGGAGTTTCGCGAGGGCCGCATTGACCCCTTCTCCGGTGGATTTCGGGGGCGGGGGGGGCGGCAGCGGCTCGCTGGTGCCGCGATCCGCCGGCGGGGTCTCCCCCCCGAGGGTCCCCGGGGTGACCGCGGTCGTGTCCTCGGTCCCCGCAGGCTCGCCGGCGGCGGGGACCTCCGGGCCGGCGCCCTGAAGACTCTTCAGGCGGGCCAGCGCTGCGCCGACTCCGCCCGACGGGGTGGGCGCGGCGCTCCCGTCCCCGCCCTTCAGGCCCCGCAGCTTCTGGGTGATCCCGCTGATCGAGCTCTTCACCACCTGAGGAGACCGGCCGAGGGCGGGAGGCGCGGTCGGCGCCGGGGCGCGCTCGCGCGCGCGGCGCAGCTCCTCGAGGCTCTCATCGTCGGGGGAGAGGGACTCGAGCCGGGCCGCGAGGTCGCGCAGGAGCCCCTGGTCCCCGCACTCACCGGCGTGACGCCCCCCGCGACGGAAGTGCTCGAGCGCGTCCTCGGTCGGCGCGCCGCCTCCCTCCGCGCGGATGCCGGCGCAGAGGTCGAGCACCCCGGCGAGCGGGGGAGGCGGCACCATGGAGGTCACGCACTCGCGGGCCGCCTCGTCGTCGCCCGTGGCGAGCGCGATGAGCGCCACCTCGAGGTGGAGCCGGTTCCTCAGCTGCCGCTCCTCGGTCGGGTCCGTGAGCGCGATGAGCGCGCGCCGGAGGAGCGATGAGGCCGGGCTCCGCTCCAGGGCGAGCTCAAGGAGAGGGCGGCGCTCCGCGGCGGGCGGTCCCTCCTCCTGCTGAGCCCATCGCCGGACCAGCTCCTCCAGCACGACGCCGGCGCGCTCCGGGTGCCCGCAGCTCCACTCCAGGTCACTGAGGGTCCGGGCCGCCTCGGTGTCCGCGGGGCGGAGCCGGACGAGCTCGGCGGCCGCGAGCCTCGCGCCGTCCTCATCCCCCGCCTCGCGCAGGAGGTCCCGGTGTCGCTGCAGGTAGTGCGCCGAGTCCTCCTGGCTCTCCTGCGCGCGCGCGGCCTCCGAGAGCCACGCGGTGATCGACGGATCCTCGACCCCGAGGTCGAGGAGCCGGCGGTGGAACTCCAGCGCGCTCTCGCTCGGCTGACGCGCGCCCCAGCCGGTCATCTCGTGGAGAGCGATCAGATGCTCGGTCGCGGAGTCCCGACGCCCGAGACGGAAGTGGAGCTCGACGAGTTGAGAGCGGATCACCGGGTCATCCGGACTCTCGGCGAAGAGGTCCCGGTGGATCTGCAGCGCGGCCTCGAGGTCCTCCCGCTCCAGGTAGAGCTGTCCCAGCTTGCGGCTGGCGAGATGCGCGCCCTCCGGATCCGCGGTGCCGAGGCAGAGCTCCCGATAGAGGCGGAGGACCTCCTCGTTGCCATCGGCGTGCTCGGCGAGCTGCTCGAGGAGGGCGCGGGCGCGCGTCTCCTCTCCGCTCTCCTGCAGCGCTCGCGCGAGGTCCAGTCCGCTGGAGATCGCCTCGTCTCCCCGGCCGTAGCGGGCGAGGAGACTGATGTAGCGCTCCTGAACCACGAGGTCTCCGGGCTCGAGCTCGAGGATCCGCGCGTGCACCGCGATGGTGTCCTCGATCCGGAACTGCGCGATGCACTTCTCGGCGAAGGAGTGGTAGTGCCGGAGCGCCTCCTCCGTCCGCCCGAGCTCCGCGAGCACCTCCGCGAGATGCTGACCGAGATCGAAATCATCCAGTCCGCAGTGCTCCGCGTGCTGGAAGAGACGGAGGGCCTTCTCCCAGGAGCCGGAGCGTTGCTCCTCGCACCCGAGTTGGAAGAGCTGGACCGGGTTCGTCCCCTGAAGGTAGCCACGGGAGAGCAGGTCTTGGGTCCGATCGAAGGTCGCCCAGGGCTCGAGCCCGCTCGCCTCGATCACCTCCGCGAGGTCGAGGCGGCCGTCGAAGCCCTCGAGGATGGTCGCGTCCCCTCCGAACCGCTCCGGCTCGCGGAAGACCTCGAGGGCGGTGGTGGTCGCGCCGCAGACCTCGTGCAGACAGGGGAGCTCCCGGGCGATGTCCCATCGCCCGGCGCCGCGCGCTCCCCGGAGCAGCGCGGTCTCCATGGTGAGGTCGAGCTCGATGCAGCCGAGCAGGCCTTGGTGGAGGGGGCCCTCGGGGAGCTCTTCGAGGGAGAGGGGGGCGGGATCGAAGGCGACGGCGATCGCCCGGTCGATCCCCTCGAGGATCGTCTCCGAGATCGTCTCGGGGGGGAGGAGTCCGGACTCCAGAATGCAGGACCCCAAGTCGCGCTCCAGGGACTGCGCCTCGCGGCGAAGGCGACGGAGGTCCCTCTCCCGCAGGGCCGGGCATTCTCCGAGGATCCGACTGAGGAGGGACCCCGACTCCCGGTCTTCGGGGGCGCGCGCCTCGAGGTCGACGACCCGTCCGCCCTGAACCCGCAGGCGCAGGAGCGGGGGACCCCCGGTCAGGTCGCTCAGCTCCAGAAGAGCGTCACGGTCGGCCCGGGCCGCCCGCAGGAGTTGGGCGATCCTCGCGTGGGGGACCGCCGTCGAGATCTTCGCTTCACCCATCGATCGACCCGTGCCCGTCCGGCCAGGGGGACCCTCTCCGTGGAAGGATAGCCTGTTCCACGGGATCCGTCGAACGAGGGGGGGCCTCGCGGGCTCAGCGAGGCTCGTCGGCGAGCTCGGCGAGGAGCTCCTCGAAGCGGGGGTGCTCGCGGAGCGCCTCCAGGTCGCTGTCCGCCGCGATGTGCTGGCGATCCCGGAACCCGCCGATGATCGCGAGCTCGAGCTCGACGATCGCCGCCTCGATCCGGCCGTGCAGACTGAGGGCGCAGGCGAGGTTGTAGTGGGCGAGGGGGTCGCGCGGATCGAGCTCGATCGCGAGCTGGAAGTGCTCGATGGAGAGGTCGAGGCGGCGGAGCCTCAGGGCGGAGAAGGCGATCTCGTAGTGCAGTCGGGCGTCCCCCGGAAACCGGCGAAGGATGGCGAGGAGGGCGTCGAGAGCGGCCTCCTCGTCTCCGGACTCGCGAAGACCGAGCGCCTCGATCAGGAGGACTCGACGGGAGATCCCCTCGAGCTCCACGGCTCGCTCGAGGCCGAGGCGCCGGAGGAACTCCGCCCCGCGGGGGTCCTCCAGCCTCGCGAGGACGGCGGCGGCCTCCACCTTCAGGGCGACGTCCTCCTCCTCGCGGAGAATCCCGGCGAGCACCGCCGGCGCGTCGCTCCGCTCCACGAACTCGAGACGCTGGATCACCCGGCGCCGCTCGGTTCGATCGAGCTCCGGGTAGCGGGCGAGGGGGAGCGCGGTGCGCCGCTCGAAGCCCGGGGGGACGCGCAGCGCGTTCCAGCTGACGACGCCGCGCTGGAGGGAGGGGGGGAGGGGAGAGGGTCGGGTGGACCACTCTCCGAGCGCGGTCGCGGCCCGCTCCCCTCCCTCGAGCAGGAGGGCGCGCCCGAGGTCGACCCGGTCCGGCTCGAGGGACTCCACATGGGAGATCGCCTCTTCGAGGACGCGGTCGAGCCTCCGGTCCCAGCCTACCGGGTCGGCGGCCCGGAGGGCACCGATCAGGGGGACGAGCGCCCGCCCGGCGTGGGGGGCGAGGGAGGACTCCACCGGGGCGCGGGGATAGAGGCGGCGCGCCTCCTCCTCGAGGTCCCGCCAGAGGGTCTCGTGGAAGCGGACGAGGAGCCCGGAGTCGATGCCGCCGGCCGCCTGTCGGTGGAAGAGGACCGGTGCGATGGAGAGGCCGATCTCCTGCAGGGTGCGGTGGCCCGCCTCGGCCCTCCGCCGCGCCTCGGACCGAGCGCGCCGTCGCCGCTCCAGCTCATCGAGGAGCTCCGCGCGGGCCCCCTCGGCTCCGCCGGCGGGGGGGCCCTCGCGAGCGATGCGCTCGTGGAGCTGGCGTGCGAGCTGTCGAGCGGACTCGAACCCGGTGATCGCCGTCTCGACCTCGATGAGCTGGGCGCGGAGGAGGCGCTGGAGGTGACGAAGCAGGTCGGCGCGCGCCCGAGGCCCGACCTCTCCGGAGAGGAGCCGATCGAGGTCCCGGATCCGGTCGAGGCCGATGCGCGCGTCGAGCTCCCGCCGCGCCGCAGCTCGCAGGTCCTGCTCCGGGGACTCGAGCCACTCCTCGATCCTCTGGAGGTCCCCCGGGGCGGCGGCGGTCGCGCCGTGGGGAGTGAGGAGCACGCCCGCCGCGGCGAGGAGGAGCAGGAGGCCCCGCGCGGGGAGAGGAGCGTGGCTCGAGGTGCGGCCTCTTCCCTTCATCGGAGGTGGATCATCCCGCTCGCATCGATGTCGGTCTCGGCGAGGTGCGCGGCGAGGGTCTCCGCGTCGTCGGCGACGAGAGGGGAGATCTCGATGGGGTGGAGGGGTCGCTTCTCATCATCCCGCGGGACCGTGACCCCCCCGCGATCGAGCCACTCCGCCCAGAGGGCGGCCATCGCCGCGCGGGAGGTCGAGGGGGAGTCGCTCCCCTCGGCGTTCTTCACCGGGGCGAACTCGAGAGCCCGATCCGCCTCGAGCACGACCGGGTTCCGGCTCCTCGGGAGCAGGTCGAAGATGAAGGACTCGTAGCGGACCGAGTTCGGCTCGCTCCCCCCGACCAGCTCACCGTCCCTCAGATGGCGGACCGCCTTCCGCGCGATGTGATAGGGCATCACGAACGGCTCCGCGGAGTCGTCGGGAGCGACGAAGTCCGTCGCGATCACGTGCACCGCGATGTTCCCGGCCCGGTGGGTGAGCCCGCCGTCCGGGTCGCGCAGGTTCGCGTCCTCGTCGCTGATCTCGCTGTACTCGACCACGCGGGTGGTCCCCCCGTCGACGCAGAAGAGGCCGACCTTCTCCGCCGGGTCGGTCTTCGCCACCGCCTTCGAGGAGAAGCCGGAGTCGTTCAGGATGTGATGCCCGAGGAAGACGGGGTCCGCCATGGCCACGAGGGGGTTGTCGACCTGATGGTAGAAGAGGTGCCGGGTGCCGTAGCGCTCGAAGTGCGCGCGCTGCTCCTGCATCACCCGTACGGCTCCCCCGTGTCCGTTCGGACTCAGCATGAGGGAGGACGGGGAGGTCATCAGGATCCGCCCATGCTCGGGGTCGACCACGGGGAGCATCGCCTGGGGTTGGAAGTGGATCTCCGCGGCCGGGAGCCCGAAGTGTCCGTTCGCCCGGAAGAACTCCCGGGTCGTCGCGTCATTCCCCTGACTCGTCATGATGAACCACGGCAGCGGTCGTCCGGTGCGATCGCGGAGGGCACGGATCTTCTCGGCGAAGTGCTGGAAGAGGGTCGCGCCGGAGATCGGGAGCAGCGGGAAGCACCCCTTCGGCCCCTCGAAGCCGAGGCGCGTCCCCTGGCCTCCCGCGACGAGGAAGACGCCGACCTCGCCGGCGTTCAGCGCCTCCATCCCCGCGGCGTGGGCCCGGTCCCGCGCCTCCCGCTCCTCGGCGGTCCGCGGCAGCGGGATCATGGCGGCGGGGGCGAGGCGGGTGCCCGGGGTCTCCCCGGCGGGGCTGTCGGCCCGCTTGGACTCGACCAGACGGCGGAACTCGGGGAAGTCGATCGAGGCGATCTGATCGAGGAGGGAGCGCCGCTCGACCGCGTCGAGGTCGTTCCAGTACTGGAAGACCTGCTCCTGGTTCGCCTCGTAGACCTGCGCGACGTTCGCTTCGTCCCGGGGGTTGTCCACTCGGATCATCGATCTGCACTCCCTCTCGTTTCCCCGATCCTACCCCACCGCTCGGAGCAGCGTCGAGGGTTCGGGCCACTTCCCTCGACATCCTTGCAACCGGGTGCGCTCTCCGAGGCGAACAACCACAATGAGCGAGGCGCGGTCGCAGCTGCGCCGGCCGCAGCCGAGCGAGGAGGAGCCCCGGTGTCGGAGAGCCAGATCGACCCTCATTTCTGGTCGGAGCCGAAGGTCGTGGAGGCGAGCCTTCGATGGATCGACGCTGCCCTCCGCGAGGATCGCGCGCACGATGACGTGACCTCTCTCGCGCTCCTCGGCGATCGCCCGGAGCGTGCGGTGGCCTCGGTGACCGCCGTCGAGGCCGGAGTGCTCTGCGGTGCGGAGGTCGCGGCCCGCGTCTTCCAGCGGCTCGACCCTTCGGTCGAGGTCGTGACCGCCGCGACCGATGGGCGGTCGGTCGCGAGCGGGGAGGAGGTCCTCGACGTGCGAGGGTCGGCGGTCTCCCTCCTCGCGGCGGAGCGGACCGCGCTGAACATCCTCGGCCACCTGAGCGGGATCGCCACGACGACCGCCCGCTGGGTCGCTCGGGCCGGAGACACCCGGGTCCTCGACACGAGGAAGACCTTCCCCGGGGCGCGGCTCTTCCAGCGTCGGGCCGTGGCCGCAGGAGGCGGGGTGAACCATCGCTTCGACCTCGCCGACTTCCCGCTCGTGAAGGAGAATCACCGGGACCTCTTCGGGGGGGGTGGACCGCGGGACATCCCCGCGATCGTCGCCCGGCTCCGGGAGGCGGCGCCGGGAGTCCCGCTCCAGGTCGAGGTCGAGGACCCTGCCTCCTTTCGGGCGGCGCTGAAGTGCGGCGTCGAGAGGGTGCTCATCGACAACCGCACTCCGGAAGAGATCGCGGAGTGGATCGGGGATGCCGAGCGGGCGGGCCTCACGGTCGATCGGTCCGGACTCGAGGCCTCGGGTGGGATCACGGGAGAGACGATCGCAGCCTACGCCGGGAGCGGGGTCGGTCGGGTCTCCCTCGGAGCGCTCACCCACAGCGTCCGCGCCCTCGATCTCTCGCTGCACATGCGGTGGGAGTGAAGACGGGGGGAAGAGACCGAGCCGATTCCCCGACCCGAGTGGCCCCCCTCGTGGGGGCGCGATAGAATCCTGAGGGAGACCCGCCGAGAGCGGCCGCGGCGGGCGGAGGGTGGGGCCGTCCCCCCCTCGGGAGTTCCCCGGGTCACGGGGTGACCGAAGGCTCGCTCCTCCTGGAGGACAGCCGTCCTCTCACGGTCGGGTCCGGTGATGCGGGGATGAGGCAGGCAGTGCGCAGGATCATCCACGAACGGATCGTGGCGCGACTCCTCACCATCAACGACACACCCCGCGCGATCGCCCTGGGGACCTCCATCGGTCTCTTCCTCGCGCTCACCCCCACGGTCGGCATTCAAGTCCTTCTGGCCCTCGTCATCTGCACGATCGTCCGCGCGAACCGTCTGGCGGCGGTCGCCCTGGTCTTCGTCTCGAATCCGGTGACGATGCTCCCGATCTACTGGGTCGACTACGTCCTCGGCTGCTGGGTCAGCGGGATCGCGCCGATCGATCACGCCACCTTCGACGCGAACTGGGCGGTGGTCTGGCAACGGGTCTCCGATGCAGGCATGATCGAGGGCGTGATGGAGGGGGCCCGGGTGCTGCTCGGGGACATCGGTCGGCCGATGATGATCGGCGGGAGCCTGCTCGGCGCGATCCTCGCGCTGCCCCTCTATCCGATCACCCGTCGAGGCGTGATCGCGCACCGCAAGCGCCGCGAGGCGCGCCACGCGGTGGATCGCCTCAAGGAGCTCCGAGCCGAGGCCTCGACCGACCCGCTCGCCGAGCCCCACCGGCCCGCTCGTCCGCCGAGCGAGCTGCATCCCGAGGTCGAGAGTCCCGGTGAGGTCCAGCTGGACGAGGTTCACTGAGCTCGCGGCCGAAGTGACGAGAGGACCTCCTCCGATGAGTTCGACCCGGCCGATCCTGCTGCTCTGCGCACTCTCGCTCCTCCCCTCGCTGGCGGGGTGCGGCGCCTCGGAGCCTCGTCAGCCCCGCCCCGCCGGGCATGTGGTGGAGATCGGCGGGCAGGAGGTCGTGGTCGAGATCGCGGCGGACCAGGAGCGCCGCCGTCGCGGCCTGATGTACCGGGACGGCCTCGGAGAGAACCGGGGGATGCTCTTCATCTTCGCCGCCCCCCAGCCCCAGTCCTTCTACATGAAGAACTGCCGCTTCGACATCGACATCGCCTACATCGACGACGACGGCGTCATCGTCCGCACCTACACGATGCGCCACCATCCCCCCGGGTTCTCCGGGCCCTTCACCTACTACCGCTGCGACACCCCGGTCCGCTACGTGCTCGAGGTCGATGGCGGATGGCTGGACGCTCACGGCGTCAAGGAGGGGGATCGCGTGAAGGGGTACGCCGGCCCCGAGTCGGTCGTCGTTCGGTGAGGTTCGTGCCTCGCGCCGCCCTCCGGGGCGGGGACCGCCCTTCGGTCGCCGCGCTGCTCCTCCTCTGGGGACTCGTGGCGCTCGTCATCGGCGCGCGTCGCCCCTCCCCTCCGCCCCTCGTCGTCGAGCCCGCCTCCTCGGTGGAGCGTCTGCAGGTCGACCTGAACCGGGATCCGTGGCCTCGGCTCACGCTGCTGGAGGGGATCGGCGAGACCCTCGCGCGGCGGATCGTCGAGGTCCGCGAGTCCCTCGGCGGCTTCCGGAGGATCGAGGAGGTGCTGGAGGTGCGGGGGGTCCCCGATCTGCCGGTCCGCCGGGCCCTCGAGTCGGGGCTCATCGTCCCCCTCGACGAAGGGGCGCGGGAGCGGGAGACGGCGCCGTGACCGCCTCCCACCGGTACACCTATCCGGGCTCCCCCTTCGTCGTCGTGAGCGACTATCCCCCGGCGGGGGATCAGCCGCAGGCGATCGAGGAGGTCTGCCGCCTCTACGAGCAGGGGAGGCAGGAGCAGATCCTGCTCGGGGTGACCGGCTCGGGGAAGACCTACATGATGGCGCATGTCCTCGCGCGCCGCGGCAAGCCGACCCTGCTCATCAGTCACAACAAGACCCTGGCCGCCCAGCTCTACTCCGAGCTGAAGCGCTTCCTCCCCGAGAACGCGGTCGAGTACTTCGTCAGCTACTACGACTACTACCAGCCGGAGGCCTACATCCCCCAGAGGGACATCTACATCGAGAAGGATGCGTCGATCAACGCGGACATCGATCGCCTCCGGCTCAGCGCGACCTCGAGCCTGATGACGCGGAACGATGTCGTCATCGTGGCGAGCGTCTCCTGCATCTACGGCCTCGGCTCCCCGGAGGAGTACCGCCGCAAGACCGTGCCGATCCGGGTGGGAGCGGAGCTCGATCGGGACGACATCCTCCGACGACTCGTGGAGATCCAGTACGCCCGGGATGACATCGAGCCGGAGCGAGGCTCCTTCCGCGCGCGTGGGGATGTCATCGAGATTCACCCCGCCTACGAGGAGACCGGCTACCGGGTGGAGATGTTCGGGGACGAGGTCGAGCGCATCGACGAGTTTCACCGGGTGAGCGGAGAGGTCCTGCGCGAGCTCGACGAGGTCGTCATCTACCCGGCCAAGCACTTCATCGTGAGCGAGGACCTCCTCGACCGCGCGGTCGATGGCATCCAGACCGAGCTGGGGGAGCGGCTCGCCGAGCTCAAGGCCCAGGGGAAGGAGCTGGAGGCGCATCGACTCTCGACCCGGACCCGGTACGACATGGAGCTCCTCCGGGAGGTCGGGTACTGCCCCGGCATCGAGAACTACTCGCGGCACATGTCCGGCGCGGCTCCCGGGGAGCGCCCCGCGAACCTCTTCGACTACTTCCCCGAGGACTTCCTCTGCCTCGTCGACGAGTCCCATGTCTCCCTCCCGCAGATCGGGGGGATGTATCAGGGGGACCGCTCCCGGAAGCAGACCCTGGTCGATCACGGGTTCCGTCTCCCCTCCGCCCTCGACAACCGCCCGATGCGGTTCGAGGAGTGGGAGGAGGTGACCGGGGAGCTCCTCTACATCTCCGCGACCCCGGGCAACTACGAGCTCGAGCGCACGAGCGGAGAGGTGGTCGAGGTGATCAACCGACCCACCGGCCTCCTCGACCCGGTCGTCGAGGTCCGCCCCGCCACCGGTCAGGTCGCGGACCTCATCGAGCAGATCCGCGGGACGATCGAGGGGGGAGATCGCGTGCTCGTCACCACCCTCACGAAGAGGATGGCGGAGGACCTCAGCGAGTACTTCTCGGAGGCGAGCATCCGCGCGCGATATCTCCACTCCGAGATCGACACCCTGGAGCGGATCGAGATCCTTCAGGACCTCCGCAAGGGGAAGTACGACGTCTGCGTCGGGGTCAACCTCCTGCGAGAGGGGCTCGACCTGCCGGAGGTCTCGCTCGTCGCGGTGATGGACGCGGACAAGGAGGGGTTCCTCCGCTCCGAGACCTCCCTCGTGCAGACCATCGGACGCGCCGCCCGGAACGTGCGGGCCCGCGTCATCCTCTACGCCGACACGATGACGGGCTCGATGGAGCGCGCGATCGCCGAGACCCTTCGGCGGCGGCGGATGCAGGAGGTCTACAACGCTGAGCACGGCATCGTCCCGCGGAGCGTGGTGCGGGAGATCGGCACGAGCGTCGACGAGGAGGTCCGCGCGCGGGAGGTGGAGCGCGCCGTGGTGCGCGAGTCACCGGAGGGGCACTCGCGGCTGGAGCGGATCGCCGCGCTGGAGAAGGAGATGCTGGAGGCCGCCGCGGCGCTCGAGTTCGAGCGGGCCGCGGAGCTGCGGGACGCGATCGAGCGGCTCTCGGAGGCGGACTCGCGGGAGAGCCCTCCCTCACCCTGACCCCGGTTCGCGGTTGCGCGGGTTCCACCCGTTTCGTTACGATCCCGCTGCGACCCCCCCCTCGTCCCCCGCTGCCCGGAGTGGAGCCCCCATGACCGATCGTGAAGCGGACGAGACGAAGCGGGGCCGGGATGCCCGCGCCCCGGGCGGGGGGGGCGCGGCGAAGCAGGGGGTCACCATCCCCGGCTACCAGCCGGTCGAGCTCCTCGGCGCGGCGCCGAGCTACGGGGCGTGGGTGCGTGCGGTCCAGGTCCGCATGGATCGCCATGTCCTCCTCAAGGTCCTCAAGCCCGACCTCCCCGTCGCCCACGAGTTCTTCGCGCGCGAGATCCAGGCCGTGGTGAGGCTCGACGGCGATGGTGTCCTCCGCGCCATCGACGAGGGGACGGTGCGCGGCTTCCGCTATCTCGTCGTCGACGAGGCGGAGGGGATCCCGCTCTCCGACTCGGTGCTCGGGGGCGAGGAGGGGTGGGCGGAGTTCGCCCGGACATCCCTCGACCTCTGGCGGCGCATCCTCGAGCGGGAGTGCGTCCTCCTGCCCACCGGGATCGAGAGCTGGCGGCGGCTCCCCGCCGGCGACTTCGCCGCCGCGGATCTCGGGTGGCTCGTCCCGATCGGGGAGGAGGCGCCGGATCATCCGCGGCTCCCCGAGTCCCTCCGGGGGCGGCCCCTCCGTCCCCAGGATGCCGTCTCCACCTTCATCGCGGCCGGGGAGGGCTTCGCCGCGGAGCTCGGACTCCCCTTGCCCGGGCCGTGGCGTCGAGCGATGCAGGCTCTCGCCGAGGTCCCGGAGGATGCTCAGTTCGAGGATGTCCTCCGCGCGCTCGCCGAAGCGAAGGGGGAGATCGCGCCGCCCCGCACCCGTCGGGTCGCGGGGGCGGTCGCGGCGAGCCTCGCTCTGGTCGGGGCCCTCGTCTGGGGGACGATCGAGCTCACTCGCGAGCCGGAGGCCGGGACCGAGCTCGCGACGGTCCCCGTCGGAGGGGGTGAGATCGGCCCGACCCCCGCGCTCGAGGTGCCGCCGGAGACGCCGGAGACCGAGGAGCAGCGCAACGCCCGCGAGGCCCGGGAGCGGGAGCTCTCCGCGGCGGTCACGCTCGAGGGGCTCGAGGACTCCCTCCTCCTCGACGAGGACGACCTCCTCCCCTTCGGCCCTCTTCCCCCGGACAAGGTCTCGGGGCTCCGCGCCCTGCAGGCGGAGTTCCCCGGCACGCGGGCCGCGAGCGACGCCTCGCTGCTGCTCGAGTGGCATGAGCTCGGGCGGGATGAGGAGCTGCGAGGGCGGCTTCATCGCACCGTCGAGCAGGTGGATCTCGAGCTCTCCCTCGGGAGAGTCGGCCCCGCCGAGGTGGCGGTCCAGGAGCTCGCCGAGGAGGTCGGCGCGCCCGGTGTCGAGGGCGCCTCCCCGTTCGAGGTCGCGCTGCGCTCTCTGGAGGACTGGGTCCTCGCGGCGGGGCTCAGCCAGCGGAGCACCCTCGCCGCGCGCATCGAGGCCGCCATCGAGGAGCGGAGCTTCCGTCCGATGGCGAAGGAGATGGGGCGGGCGGTGCCGAGCCTCGCGAGCGGGGATCGCGCCTGGGGTGAGGAGGTGCGCCGCGAGCTGCTCGCCGCCGCGGAGCGCTACGAGCGGATCGCCGCCGCGGTCGCGGGCGGGATCCGGGAGAGCGGCAACCTCGCCGCGGCGGCCTCGTTTCCGGCCGCGGTCGCCGCCGTCGGCGCGGTG